>NZ_JAYMHD010000044.1:0-89951 GCF_035656535.1 Streptomyces sp. H51 | reverse complement strand
GATCCTTGACAACTCGACAGTGTGTCGACCCGCGGAGTTGCCGATCCGTGGAGCTAAGGAGAATTGAACTCCTGACCTCCTGCATGCCATGCAGGCGCTCTACCAACTGAGCTATAGCCCCTTGTTGTTCTTCCCGCTCGGCGGGGCGAACAAGAAGAACTTTAGCCTGCGACCTGCCGGAAAGTGAAATCCGGGTCCGGGCCCGGGACGACGGCCCGACCGCGGCTCAGTCGTCGTCGCCGAGGACCGGCTCCGGCAGGGTGCCGGCGTTGTGCTCCAGCAGGCGCCAGCCGCGGGCTCCCTCGCCGAGCACCGACCAGCAGCAGTTGGACAGACCGCCGAGGCTCTCCCAGTGGCGGGCCTCCAGGCCCAGGAGACGTCCGATGGTGGTGCGGATCGTGCCGCCGTGGCTGACCACGACGAGCGTGCCGTCGTCGGGGAGCTTCTCGGCGTGCCGCAGCACGACCGGGGCGGCGCGCTCGGCCACCTCGGTCTCCAGTTCGCCGCCGCCGCGGCGGACCGGCTCGCCGCGCTTCCACGCGCCGTACTCCGCGCCGTACCGCTCGAGGATCTCCTCGTGCGTCAGGCCCTGCCACTTGCCCGCGTAGGTCTCGCGCAGCCCCTCGTCGTGGGTGACCTCCAGGCCGGTGAGCGCGGCGAGCTCGCCGGCCGTCCGGGCGGCCCGCTGGAGGTCGGAGGCGACGATCGCGTCGGGCCCGAGCGAGACGAGCAGCCGGGCGGCGCGGCGGGCCTGGGCGACGCCGGCCTCGGTGAGCGGGACGTCCGTGGTGCCCTGGAACCGACGCTCCACGTTCCACGAGGTCTGGCCGTGCCGCCACAGGATGAGGCGACGGCCGCGGCTCTTGTCGGCGGGCACCTCGTCGGTGGCGCTCATCACCACTCACCGCCCGGCTCCGCCGCCTCCTCGGCCGCCTTCAGCTTGGCGTGCTCCTCGGCCTTGCCGCGGGTGGCCTTGGCGTCCTCGGGCAGTTCGATCTCGGGGCAGTCCTTCCACAGCCGCTCCAGGGCGTAGAAGACGCGCTCCTCGCTGTGCTGCACGTGGACGACGATGTCGACGTAGTCGAGCAGGACCCAGCGGGCCTCACGGTCGCCCTCGCGGCGCACCGGCTTGGCGCCGAGCTCCTTCAGGAGCCGCTCCTCGATCTCGTCGACGATCGACTTGACCTGGCGGTCGCTGGGGGCGGAGGCCAGCAGGAAGGCGTCCGTGATCGACAGCACGTCGCTGACGTCGTAGGCGATGATGTCGTGCGCCAGCTTGTCGGCGGCCGCCTGCGCGGCGGTGTTGATGAGCTCCAGAGAGCGGTCAGTGGCGGTCACTACGTGGCTTTCGGTCGGCGGTCACTTGGCATCAAGGGTCTCACGGACCGGCCGCGGCACCCCACGTGTTATGTACGCATCACGTGGGGCGCCGCCGGTCTCGACGGGCCCGCTACTGGGACGACGACGGGCGGTAGTCCTGGCCGAGGACGACCAGGACGTCCGCGCTGGAGGTGACCTTGCCCTTGGTGACGGAGCCGGTGGACAGGCCCAGCGTCTTGGCGACCTCGGTGGCGTTCTCCTTGTCGGCGGGGTCCGTGTAGACCACCTCGGAGGCGGCCGCGGCGGAGGCGGTGCCGCCGTCCAGGAAGGTGAAGCCGCCGTTGAGGAGGACGACGCGGGCCTTCTGGGTGTTGTCCTTCACGCCGCTGGCGTTCTGGACGGAGACCCGGACGGCGGCGTCCTTGGAGGGGCTCTTCGCGGTGCCGCCGAGCACGTCCTTGACCACACCGGCGCCGGTCTGCGCGCTGAGGGTGCCGTCGGCCTGGACGGGCAGCAGGGCGGTCTTGTAGTCGCCCCCCTTGGCGAGGTCGGCGAGCTTGGCGAGGAAGGTTCCGAGGTCCTTGTCGGTCAGCGACGGGTCCAGGATCTGCGCCAGGGTCTGCACGGTGGTCGTCGCGGCCGTCGGATCGGACGACAGCTTGCGCAGCACGCCCTGCATGACCTGTCCGAACCGCTGCAGCTGGGCGTTCTGGGTCTCGCCGGAGGCGCGGTAGGTGGCGTAGGCGACGGCCGTCTTGCCGCTGAGGGTCTGGTTCTCGCCCCGGTGCACCAGGGGCGAGGCGCCCTTCTTGCCGGCGCCCGGGTCGGGGACGTCGGTGTCGGTGTCCACCTCGATGTTGCCGACGAGGTCGACGAGGTTCTGCAGGTAGGGGGTGTCCAGGCGCCAGGTGCCCTGGATCTCGGTGCCGAGGACGGTGTCTAGGGCGTCGCGGGTGCCGGAGGAGCCGTCGTCCGCGACGGACTTGGCGAGGGTGGTGGTGGTGCCGTCGTCGTCCGTGACGGCGAGCGAGTTGGGCAGCAGGACGGTGGTGCCCTGCTTGGTGGTGGTGTTGTCGACGAGCAGCGCCGTGGAGGTGCCGCCCTTCTTGGTGTTGTGCAGGTGGACGACGATCACGTCGCGGTTCTGCGCCCCCGCGGCCGTCGTCCCGCCGGTCTTGGTGTCCGGGTCCGACAGGCCGGGCAGCTTCCCGGCGGCCCAGAGGTAGCCCACTCCGCCGACCGCGACCAGGGCCAGCACCACGACGAGGGCGATCAGGCGGCTGCGGGCGCGGCGCTTGGCCTCCTCGCGGCGCTCGGTGCGGTTCTCGGTGAAGTTCAGCCAGTCGATGACGTCCTCGGCGTCGCCGTCGGGGTCCTCGACGAACGCGAACTGCTCCGTGCGGTAGTCGCGTTCGGGCGGGGCGGAGGCCGGGGACTGCTCGGCGTCGGCGGGGCCGGGCTGCTGCGGGATGTGGGCGGTCTGCTCGGCGACCCGGGGCTGCCGGCCGGTGGCCGCGCCCTGCGCCTGCCCCTGCCCCTGCCCCTGCCCGTAGGGGTCGTACCCGCCGCTCTGGGACGCGCCGGTGCCGTAGGGGTCGTAGGACGGCGCGGGCGGCTGCTGAGCGGTGCCGTAGGGGTCGTACGCGGGCGCCGGCTGCCGGCCGCCGGTGGCGTAGGGGTCGTAGCCGTAGCCCTGCTGCGGGGCCTGCGGCTGCGCCTGCGCGTACGGGTCGTAGGTGTCGTACGGCTGCTGCGGAGCCTGCTGGGGGTAGGGCTGCTGCGGAGCCTGCTGGGGCGGGACCTGGCGGTACACAGGCTGCCCGTACTCGTCGTATCCGACGAGTTCGTACTGGTCGCCCCCGTACCCAGCGTCGTATCGGTCGTTCACCGGTAGCCCCTCTCGGCTCACTCGCCGCGGTACAGCTTGCGCTTGTGGATGTAGCGCACGACTCCGTCCGGCACCATGTACCAGATGGGGTCGCCCTTGGCGACTCTCGCGCGGCAGTCCGTGGAGGAGATGGCGAGCGCGGGCACCTCGACGAGCGAGACGCCGCCCTCGGGCAGCCCGTGGTCCGACAGGTGGTGGCCGGGCCGGGTGCAGCCGATGAAGTGCGCGAGGGAGAACAGTTCCTCGGAGTCCCGCCAGGTCAGGATCTGGCCGAGCGCGTCGGCGCCGGTGATGAAGAACAGGTCCGTGTCGGGGTTGAGGGCGCGCAGGTCGCGCAGCGTGTCCACGGTGTAGGTGGGGCCGCCGCGGTCGATGTCGATGCGGCTCACGGAGAACTGCGGGTTCTCGGCGGTCGCGATGACCGTCATCAGGTAGCGGTCCTCGGCCGGGGAGACGTGGCGGTGGGTCTTCTGCCACGGCTGGCCGGTCGGCACGAACACCACCTCGTCGAGGTGGAACTGCGCGGCTACCTCGCTGGCCGCCACCAGGTGCCCGTGGTGGATCGGGTCGAACGTTCCGCCCATGACGCCGAGGCGGCGCTTGCCCGGCTCCGGGCGCCCGTTGCCGGTGCCGGACGGGCGGGGTCCGGTGCCGTCCGCCGGGCGGGTCTGCGTGCCGTCGGCCGTGCCGTTCGCCGGACCGGTAGGCGTGTCCTGCTCTCCCATGCGTGCAGACCCTACCGGCCCGGCCTGAGGGCTCCGGCCGCCAGTTCCCCGTCAGCGGCCCGCGACGGTGTCAGCGGTCGCGGTTGAAGCGGGTGGTGACCCACAGCAGGAGCAGCAGGATGAGCAGGGCGCTGCCGCCGGTGACGTAGGGGCTGAGGCTCTCGTGGTTGCCGCCGTGCTCCTCACCCTCCGCGGCGAGGGTGACCAACTGGGCAGCGGTGCTGTGGAAGCTCATCTCGGCAGGACCTATCGCGTGTGGGCGGGATAAAGATGTCGGCCCATGGTAAGCGGGGGTCCCGCCCGCGATCACGCCGACTCCACCGTTGGGGAACCCTGGGCGGCGTTCAGTCGTCTTTCCGCTTGTAGCCCCGTAGCAGGAACCAGGCGGTCAGCGCGCATCCGACGATCATCACGATCAGTACGACCCGGAGCAGATTGCCCGCCCCCTGCCGCTGGGCGGCGCTCGTGGCCTCGGCCAGCCAGACGGCCGCGGGCGTGTGCTCCATGGCGACGGACTCCTTCGGTGTGGTGCCGTCCACGGTAACGCCGCCTAGGCTGGGCCCTGCTTCGGGGGCGCGAAGGACCGCACGAGGGACCGTAAAGGGCCACTCACACGCACATGGGGGACCACATGTCCGACGACGGCCACCAGCACGACGGGCACGAGAAGGCACCGAGCAGGCAGCGCACGCGCTTCCCGGGCATCTCCTCGCGCGCCTACGAGCACCCGGCCGACCGCTCCGCGCTGGTCGCGCTGCGCAAGCTGAGCGGCTTCGACACGGTGTTCAAGGCGCTCAGCGGCCTGCTTCCCGAGCGCAGCCTGCGGCTGCTGTTCCTGTCCGACTCGGTGCGCGTCTCCGACCAGCAGTTCACCCATCTCCACGACATGCTGCGGGACGCCTGTTACATCCTGGACCTGGAGAAGGTCCCGCCGATGTACGTCAACCAGGACCCGCAGCCGAACGCGATGTGCATCGGCCTGGACGAGCCGATCATCGTGGTCACCACCGGCCTCGTCGAGCTGCTGGACGAGGAGGAGATGCGGGCGGTCATCGGCCACGAGGTGGGCCACGCGCTGTCCGGCCACGCCGTGTACCGCACGATCCTGCTGTTCCTGACCAGCCTGGCGGTCCGGGTCGCCTGGATCCCGCTGGGCAACCTCGCGGTCATGGCGATCGTGACCGCGCTGCGCGAATGGTTCCGCAAGTCGGAGCTGTCCGCCGACCGGGCGGGCCTCCTCGTCGGCCAGGACCTGCAGGCGTCGATGCGCGGCCTGATGAAGATCGCGGGCGGCAACCACCTGCACCAGATGAACGTGGACGCGTTCCTGCAGCAGGCCGAGGAGTACGAGGCGGGCGGCGACCTGCGCGACTCCGTGCTGAAGATCCTGAACCTGCTGCCGCGCTCCCACCCGTTCACCACGATCCGGGCGGCCGAGCTGAAGAAGTGGGCGGCGTCCCGCGACCACCAGCGGATCATGGACGGCCACTACCCGCGGCGCGGCGACGACAAGGAGACGTCGGTCACGGACTCGCTGCGCGAGTCGGCGGCGCACTACTCGAACAGCGTCAAGAACTCCAAGGACCCGCTGATGAAGCTGGTCAGCGACATCGCCGACGGGGCGGGGGACCTGGGAGGCCGGGTCCGGCGCGGCTTCGGCGGGTTCGCGTCGGCTCCGCCGAAGGGCCGGCCCCCGCAGGACCAGGCACCGGCCGACGGCCCCGCGCGGGACGACGACTGACCGCGACAGCCGACTGCCCCCGACAGCCGACGAGGACGGGGTCGGGGGTCACACCTTCGGCTGGGCGCTCCTCGCCAGGGAACCGCACAGGGCCGTCGCGCCGCCCGTGTCGTACGGGTCGGTGCCCGCCGGGCCGCCCGCCCCGGCCGTCTGGCCGGCCAGCAGCGGGCGCAGGTGGTTGGCCGAGTCCTCGGCGCACGACAGGGGCCCGGCCTGGACGTAGGAGACGACGAGCTGCGCCTGGTGCAGGCGCAGGTCGTCGCGGTCGAAGCGGAAGTGCAGCTCGCGCCGCACGGTGAACAGCGAGGCGTCGGCCTTCGTGCCGGCTCCGGTGGGCCGCAGCGCGTAGACGAAGGTGTGGTCCGCGGTGACCTCCAGGGTGGCGGAGTCGGTCTCGGCGGCCTGCAGCGAGCCCTGGACCCGGATCCTGCCGTCGGCGAGCTCGGCGGCGGTCGGGTCGAAGCGGACCAGCCACCCGGTCGGCGCGTGCCGCCCGTCGGCCGTCGGCTGCGCGAAGCTCTGGTCGAACTGGCCGAGCTGGCCGGCGTCGAGCATGACGCGCACGGGCCGCACACTCTGCCCGTCGAGCACCTCGGGGTAGAGCGAGGACCGGACGATGTAGTCCTTGGCCGTGGTCAGGGCGGCCACGACCTGGTCGCCGGAGAAGTGCGCGGTACGCCGCGAGGCGGGCAGCGGTATGCCCTCGGCGCCGATGCGGAACTGCGCGGCGGGGCTGTGCTCGTACAGGTACTCGGGATCGGCCGCTCCGGGCACCCTGCCCTGCGGGGACAGCGGGATCACGGTCATCCGCAGGGGCTCGACGGGCTGCCGCGCGCCCGGGACCTGGTACGGGTGCCGCACGCCCATGTAGATCGCCGTGCCGAAGGCGACGGCGATCAGCATGACGAGGACCAGGGCCTGCCGGGACAGTCCCCGGCGCAGAGGCGGGCGGCGGCGCACCGCGGGCGCGTGGTCGGCCATGCGCTCCTGCGCGGAGTACTCCTGCAGGCGGGCAGCACGGACGAACGATTCGTCGAAGACGACGGACCGGTACTCGTCCTCCCCACCCCCGGGGGCGCCCTCGGGTGTCCCCTCAGGTGGGTCTCCAGGCCCTCCCATACCTTTCAGGGTAGGTCTCCTGGGGCTCCGGTAAACGCCCTGGTACGCGACAAGTTGGGACGGATTCGGAGGTCGGGACCCTTCCGGCGGCCCCTGCCGGACCCCCTGCGGCCCCTAGGGGCTGTGCGGGATGACCGGGACCGCCGGCCGGGAGTGGTCGGCCGACGCCGAGGGAGGCGCCGCGCCGCTCTGCTCCAGGCCGGTCGAGGCGGGCGGCGGCACCTGGTCCTCACGGCTGGAGGAGCCGCCGCGGTAGACGGCCGCGAAGGCCAGGGCGACCATGCCGACCCCCATCACCACGGCGAGCATCCAGGCGACCGGGCGGTGCCAGCGGACCTGCCTGCCGTACGGCCCGAAGACGCGGTAGTGGCTCCCGAAGGCCTCGGGGTCGTCCGGGTCGTCGTAGTCCGGATCACGACCGAAACCGGCGCGGCCCCCGGGGCCGTAGCCGT
Organism: Streptomyces sp. H51; assembly: GCF_035656535.1. Classification (NCBI taxonomy): domain Bacteria; kingdom Bacillati; phylum Actinomycetota; class Actinomycetes; order Kitasatosporales; family Streptomycetaceae; genus Streptomyces; species Streptomyces sp. H51. The sequence continues at coordinate 82,706 of NZ_JAYMHD010000044.1, read as the reverse complement.
CCTCGTAGCGGTCGCCTCTGCCGTGGGTCCGGCGGGCCTCCGCCTCGGAGGCCTCCGCTCTCGCCTGGGCGGCGGCCAGCAGGCGCTCCACGGCGGTCGGCTCGTGCACCGCGGCCGCCCGTACGAAGGCCTCGTCGAAGACCACGGAGGCGAACTCTTCGTCCGACACCCCGCGGTCGTGGTCGTCGTCGGGCTCCCAGCCGTCAGGGAACGGCATGCCCCCCACGTCCTCCGGCACGGATCCAGAGTAGACCTGGGGGGTCATTTTGGGCAGACGGTATGGAAATTCATCCGCCTGATGAGACGGCCGCCCGGGGTGAGGGCGCGTACCGGACGCGCGTGCCGACCGCATATGCGCCCCCGCCGACGGCCGGTCTCAGCGCCGCACGTGCCCGTCCCCGGTGACGATGTACTTGGTGCTCGTCAGCTCCGGCAGGCCCATCGGGCCGCGCGCGTGCAGCTTCTGCGTGGAGATGCCGATCTCCGCGCCGAAGCCGAACTGGCCGCCGTCGGTGAAGCGGGTGGAGGCGTTGACGGCGACCGTCGTGGAATCGACCAGCCGGGTGAAGCGGCGGGCGGCCTGCTGCGAGGTCGTGACGATCGCCTCGGTGTGGCCGGAGGTCCACAGCCGGATGTGCTCGACGGCCTTGTCCAGCGAGTCCACCACCGCGGCGGCGATGTCGTAGGAGAGGTACTCGGTCTCCCAGTCCTCGGCCGTGGCCTCGACGACGGTCGCGGCGGAGTCCTTGGCGTAGGCCATCACCCGTTCGTCGGCGTGGACCGTGACCCCGGCGTCCGCGAGGGCGTCGAGGGCGCGCGGCAGGAACTCGGGGGCGATGTCCTGGTGGACGAGGAGGGTCTCGGCGGCGTTGCAGACGCTGACGCGCTGCGCCTTGGAGTTGATCAGGATGTCGACGGCCATGTCGATGTCGGCGTGGGCGTCGACGTAGACGTGGCAGTTGCCGGTGCCGGTCTCGATGACGGGGACGGTGGACTCGTTGACCACCGTCCGGATCAGCGAGGCGCCGCCGCGCGGGATGAGGACGTCGACCAGGCCGCGGGCGCGCATCAGCTCGCGCACGCTGTCGCGGCTCTCCCCGGGCACCAGCTGCACGGCGTCGGCGGGCAGACCGGCGCCGCCGACGGCGTCGCGGATGACCCGCACGAGGGCGGTGTTCGACTCGTAGGCGGAGGCCGAGCCGCGCAGCAGGACGGCGTTGCCGGACTTCAGGCACAGGGCGGCGGCGTCGACGGTGACGTTCGGGCGGGCCTCGTAGATGATGCCGACGACGCCGAGCGGGACGCGGACCTGGCGCAGGTCGATGCCGTTGGGCAGGGTGGAGCCGCGGACGACCTCGCCGACCGGGTCGGGCAGCGCCACGACGTCGCGGACGTCGGAGGCGATGGCGCGCACCCGCTCCGGGGTGAGCGTGAGCCGGTCGACGATCGCCTCGCTGGTGCCGGCCTCGCGCGCCTTGGCCACGTCCTTGGCGTTGGCCTCGATGATCTCGCTCGTACGGACCTCCAGCGCGTCCGCGATGGCGAGCAGCGCGTCGTCCTTCACCGCGCGCGGCAGCGGGGCGAGGTCGGCGGCGGCGGCTTTGGCGCGGTAGGCGGCCTGGGTGACCGGGGACATGGAGTCGTACGGCGAAAGCGTGGTCATGCCCGCAGCGTAGTGCTCCGCACGCGCGCGTTCACGGCTCATCCACACATCGAGACGGGTTCAAAAGGGATGAACCCCCACCGGCGACGCGGGCGGCGGACCGTAGCCCTCGGCGACGCGCTGGTGGTAGGTCTCGCGGTCGATGACCTCCAGGCCGACGATCTCCCAGGGCGGCAGTTTGGCGGTCTGCCGGTGCTCGCCCCACAGGCGCAGGGCCACGGCGGCGGCGTCGTGCAGGTCGCGGGCCTCCTCCCAGTAGCGGATCTCGGCGTGGTCGCCCGCGTACCTGCTGGTCAGCAGGAAGGGGTGGTCGTGGGCGAGCTGTTCGAGGCCGCGCCGCACCTCGGTCAGGGGCGCCTGGGCGCCGGAGACGCTGAGGGTGACGTGCCACAGGCGCGGCAGGTCCGCCGGTTCCTCGTAGCGGCCTCCGGCGGCGACGCTGGTCAGAGCGCGTCCCCCGGCGGCCGTGCGGGAGGGGGCGCCGGCGGCGCCGGCACTGCGGGACGCCGTCCCAGGGCGCACTCGTCTCACGACGGCCTCCTTCACGCAGGGTCGAGCAGTGCTCGCGCGGAATGTGTTCCTCGGTCAAAGTTGAGCAGGCCGCAGACCGTCGCGTGGCGCTTTTGCGGAACGTCCACCACCGGGAGCGGACGTTTCGGTCGTTTACGGGTGCAGGACCACCAGGTCGTCCCTGTGTACGACCTCCCGCTCGTACGCCGGGCCGAGTTCCCGGGCCAGTTCCCGGGTCGAGCGGCCGAGCAGCTGGGGAATCTCCTTGGCGTCGAAGTTGACCAGCCCGCGCGCCACCGCGCGCCCGCCGGTGTCGCGCAGTTCGACCGGGTCGCCGGCGCTGAAGTCGCCCTCGACGGCGGCGATCCCGGCCGGCAGCAGCGACTTGCGCCGGTCCACGACCGCGCGCACCGCGCCGTCGTCCAGGGTCAGCGCCCCTTGCGGGGTGGACGCGTGCTGCAGCCACAGCAGCCGGTCGGCGGAGCGCCTGCCGGTGGGGTGGAAGTAGGTGCCGGTGTCGCCGCCGGACAGCGCCTCGGCCGCGTGGACGGCGCTGGTCAGCACGACGGGGATGCCGGCGGCGGCGGCGATCCCGGCGGCCTCGACCTTGGTGACCATGCCGCCGGTGCCGACGCCCGCCTTGCCGGCGCTGCCGATCTCGACGCCCGCGAGGTCGGCGGGCCCGCGCACCTCGGCTATCCGCGAGGTGCCCGGCCGGGACGGGTCGCCGTCGTACACGCCGTCCACGTCGGACAGCAGCACCAGCAGGTCGGCGTGCACGAGGTGGGCGACGAGGGCGGCGAGACGGTCGTTGTCGCCGAAGCGGATCTCGTCGGTGGCGACGGTGTCGTTCTCGTTCACCACCGGGAAGGCGCCCATGGCGAGCAGCTTGTCGAGGGTGCGGGAGGCGTTGCGGTGGTGGGCGCGGCGGCTCATGTCGTCGGAGGTGAGCAGGACCTGGCCGACGCGGACGCCGTAGCGGGCGAAGGACGCGGTGTAGCGGGCGACCAGCAGGCCCTGCCCGACGCTGGCGGCGGCCTGCTGGCGGGCCAGGTCCCGGGGGCGGCGGCGCAGGCCGAGCGGGGCGAGTCCGGCGGCGATGGCGCCGGAGGAGACGAGGACGATCTCCCGCTCCCCCTCGGCGCGGCTCTTGGCGAGCACGTTGACGAGCGCGTCCACGCGGTCGGCGTCCAGGCCGCCCGACGCCGTGGTGAGCGACGAGGAACCCACTTTGACGACGATCCTGCGGGCCTCGCGCACGCCCTGCCTTGCCGTGGTCACCTCGGTCGTCATCCCCTCGCGTCTGCGGGCTCCACCACCAGGCAATCTACGCGAAGGGGGCCGGTCGCCGCGCATCGGTCCAGTCCCCGGACAGGCGCCGGGTGACCGCATCCTCACGCGCCGTGCACGGCAAAAAGGTTGCACCGGTTGGTTATAGAAGTTAAAGACCCGGCCAACATATTTTGAACACCGTGCCACAAAAGACAGTTCGCCCCACCAAGCGCATCCTCATACGCTCGGGCAAGAGCCCGTACGACGTCGTGTCGGTCGAGGAGGCCCTGCACCGCGACGTGATCGCCACCAATGCCGGCAACCTGATCTTCAGTGACGCCGCTCACAAGATCCTCCAGGCGCCGGGGACCGAGGTGGTCTCGAACGGCATCCAGGCGCACGCGGCCGCGGCGGGGCGGATCAACGAGGAGTACGACGTCTTCGTGGTGCCCCTGGCCAACGCGTTCCGGCCGTCGTTCGAGGCCGGTCTGCAGCGGCTCACCCGGCTGATCAGCCGGCTGCGGATCCCGGTGGTGGTGCTGGGCATCGGGGCGCAGGCCGGGCTGAACTACAACGCGGCGCGGCTGAAGCCGATGGAGCAGACCGTCCGGGCGTTCGTCTCCGCGGTGCTGGACCGCAGCGCCTCGATCGGCGTGCGCGGCGAGTTCACCGAGAAGTACCTGAAGGACCTGGGCTACCGGGACGTCGAGGTCATCGGCTGCCCGTCGCTGTTCCTGAACGGCAAGGAACTCGCCGTGCACAAGCGGGTGGCGGAGCTGACCGCCGACTCCCGCATCGCGGTCAACGGCTCGCACAACGCGGTGCAGAAGCAGGGGCTGGACAAGGTCATCGCCCGTGCCCACGCCCGTTATCCGAACCTGCGCTTCATCGGGCAGAACCTCAGCGACGCGCGGCAGCTGCACTGGCGGGACCTGTCGGACCCGAACGCGGCGGTGACGGCGATGCCGACCCACCCCGACCACCCGATGTACCGGGAGGACAAGGTCCGCGTCTACGTCGACCCGGTCACCTGGATCGACGACCTGCGCGCCTTCGACTTCTCCTTCGGCTCCCGCATCCACGGCAACATCGCCGCGCTGCTGGCGGGCACGCCGGCGACCGTGCTGTGCGGCGACTCGCGGACGCTGGAGCTGTGCCGCTACTTCGACATCCCGCACCACCGGATGGACCGGCTGCCCGACGACCTCGACCCCGCCAGGCTCTACGCGGAGGCCGACTTCACCGCGCTGGCCGACGGCCACCTGGAGCGCTTCGAGCGGTTCACCGCGTTCCTGGAGCGCAACGGCCTGGAGAACACCTTCACGCACGGCGACGGCGGCGCCGCCTTCGAGGCGCGCATGCGCTCCCTCAGCTTCCCGCCCGGGATCCGGCCGTGGAACGAGGCCGACGTCGCCTCGCTCGCCTCGCGGTTCGGCTGGCTGCACAGCCGGGTCGCCGAACTGTCCGCGGAGAACGACCGGTTGAAGCGCGAGCTGAAGCGCGGGGAGAGCGGCCGGCCGGCCACCGCGGCGGGCACGACGTCCGTGTACCGCAAGGCCCGGCGGGTGGTGGGCCGCCCCCTCCGCCGCGCCCTGCGGTCCGGCCGTCAGTAGCGGCTACACCGCCGTGACCGTCCCGCCGGGGGCCGTGAGCACCCGGCGGGCCTTCCGCGCGGCCCTGCGCAGTACGGAGTCGGCGGCGCTCTCGCGGTAGCCCGGGAAGGCGCGGGCCTCGCGGGGGGCGGCGAGGTAGACGGAGTCCGGGACGCCCGCCCGCCCGTCGCGGAAGTGCGGATAGACGAGGTAGAGGCGGCGGCCCTTCTTCTCCAGCAGGGCCGGGGCCTGCTTCTTGGCCTTGACGAACCGCACGACCTCGGTGAGGAGTTCGGGCCGCTGCTCGGCCACCAGGTGGAGCCTGAGGCGCTCTTCGACCTTGAGGCGGCGGGCTACGCCCTCGGTCCAGTACTTCTCCGTCAGCGGCCGCGCCAGTTCGAACTTGTGCCGTCGCACCTCCTCGCTGTCCTTGAGGTACCGGGGACCGAACTGCGGCAGCAGGGTGACCAGGAAGGGCCGGATCATGAGCGCGTCGCGCCGCTCGCCGGCCGGGACGTGCTCGGCTATCCGGTTCATCAGGGCGCGGGCGGAGTCGAAGCGCAGGGCGTAACTGCCGCTCTTGGTCACGTGCTTGCCGTCCGTGCGGCCCACCAGGTAGTAGCAGGTGTGGTCGGCGATCACCGAGACGCCGTTCGCCCGCAGGTAGGCCTCCATCGTGAACAGCGCGTCCTCGCCGGTCCACAGGGACTCGTCGAAGCGCAGGCCGTGCCGCTCCAGGAAGGAGCGCCGGAACAGCTTCTGCGCGCTGAGCGTGAACTTGATGTTGGAGGAGAAGACGTCCGTACGGTCCAGGGTCCGGCCCCACATCGACCGCGGCGCCTTGCGGTTGATCCCCTCGACGCGGCCGAGCACCACGTCGGTGCCGTTGCGGTCGGCCATCGCCACCATGCGCTCCAGCGCCTCGGTGCCGAGCCGGTCGTCGGCGTCGAGGAAGAAGACGTAGCGCCCCGCGGCCTTCCCCAGGCCGACGTTGCGCGGGCCGCTGGGCCCGCCGGAGTTGTCCTGCCGGATCAGCGTCACCGGCATGGGCGCGCGGTCGGCGAACTCCTCGAGGTACTCCCCCGTGCCGTCCGTCGAGCCGTCGTCCACCGCGATGACCTCGATGCGCGCCGGGTCGATGGTCTGCGACTCGACGGAGGCCAGGCAGTCGATCAGATAAGGCATCGCCTCGTATGCCCCGATGATCACACTGACATCAGGCTGCGCGACGCTCACGGTTCCCCCTTGGTCAAAGGTGTATTTCCCCCGTATCGGCATAATCGCTACTTGTTAGACGGAGAAAGACCCCCGGAGGTTGCCCCACGAGTCGGAACAAGTGGCGCGCGTCACATGACGCGCGGACTTGACGCACGGCCCGTGACGGCTCCACCGGGCCGGGCACCCTGACCGTACGCACGGCGGGTGAGAGCCACTCGGCGAGCGGTACGAGGAAGCGGTAAGAGACCGGAAAGGGCCCGGGCCCCGAGGATCGCTCCTCGGGGCCCGGGCCCTTCGTGTCCGGTGGGGTGCGGTCAGCGCCTGGTCGTGCTGTCCGTGTCGCCGTTCGCCGGCACCGGCTGCTGCGCGGACAGCGCGTCCGACAGCTCGTCGGCCCCGGCGGCGCCGGCCGCGGCCCGCGACTCCTGGCCGAGGTTGCGGGTCTCGGCCTTCAGCGCCAGGTCGGCCACCGCGCCGTTGAACTGCACGATGGACGCCGGCTCGTCCGGGCCGAGGAGGTACTGCTTGAGCTCCTTGCGGTCCTCGGCCAGCGGGTCGGCGGCCGGGTCCCGGACCGCGGCCAGCAGCCCGCCCAGTTCGGCGGCGCTGTTGGACAGGATCACCGCGGCGCGCACGGCCGTGTTCTGGCGCTTGAACTCCTCCACGCCCAGCTCGGCGGAGTCCGTGACCGCGTACGGCTTGCCGCTGGCGATGAAGTCGGAGACCACGCTGGAGATGTCGGAGACCATCGCGTCGGAGACGTTGAAGCAGTCGTACAGACGCGGCTCGGCGCCCGTGACGACCCGGTGCTCCCAGTCGGGGAAGGAGCGCCAGTAGGCGTCGTTCCACTCGTCCCGCAGCCGGGCGATCTCCTCGTGCTTCGCCGGGTCGGCCACGCCGTCGCGGCTGGCCTCGGCCTCGTCGCCCCGGTCGCCGGCGGCACCGGCCAGCTCGGCCAGCCGGGCCTCGACGCGGGCCAGCTCGGCCTTGGCCCGGTCCTGCGCGGCGGCGTCGGCGGTGAAGCGGGAGTCGGCGGCGCGCCCGGCGGCGGCCTTCTCGACCAGGGCGGTGATGCGCTGGTGGGCGGCCTTGGCGGCGGCGCTGCGGGTTCCGGTGAAGGGGTGCGGCTTGTACAGGACGCGGACCGGCGGGTCGGCCTTGACGAGCTTCTTCACGATGTTCTCGCCGGCCAGCAGGATCGAGGTGTTGCCCGGGTTGTCGTCCCAGCCCTCCCAGGTGGGCGCGTACAGCACCGTCGGGCAGCGTCCGTCGGCGGCTTCGCCGCGGGGGCCCTCGGAAGCGCCCCGCCAGGTCTGGATCGGCGCCAGCTGCGGGCGGCCGACCTCGACGATGTCCTCGTCGCGGACGCCGACGTCGGCTATGGCGTAGCGGTCGCGGCCCGCGCGGCCGGCGGTCCACACCTCGTCGTACACCTTGCTGAAGGGGTTCACGCTGGCGAGCTTGTCGCTGTCGCCGTGGCCGATGAAGACGTGCTTCATGGTGGGCACGCGCAGCAGGTGGATGTTCTTGCCGACGTTCGCCGCGTACAGCGCGACCCGCACGGTGGACAGGTCCATGTTCATCAGGTGCACACCGCCGGGCACGCAGACGACCGGGACGGTGGTGGGCGCGAGGTTCGCCAGGATGACGCGCTCACGCAGGATGACCAGCGGCCGGGAGTCGAGCTGCTCCATCGTCTCCAGCCACATGTTGACCTGGTAGGCGGAGTCGCGCGAGCCGGAGAAGTACAGCACCGTCTGCGGCCGGTACTCGCGCAGCCAGTCGTCGACGGCGGCCAGCACCTTCTCCGCGGTCGGCGGGATCTTCCGGCCGCGGACGTACGGCATCAGGGCGAGGACGTAACCGCAGCCCAGCACGAGGGTGACGACGATGCCGGCGAAGGCGGCCACGGGCGAGTCCATGGCCGCCGAGACCAGCACACCCACCACGGCGGCGAGGTCGAGGTGGAGCATCTTCTCGGCCGAACGGTTGAGCAGGCGGCGCGGCGGGGCGTCCGGGATGCGGATGCGGGAGGCCAGATCGACGTTGCGGGTGGCGACCGGCATCCGGCGGCGGTTGCGGATCAGGGTGACCAGGGCGCCGTGCGGGGCCTGCAGTCCGTAGAAGGCGATGAAGCCGGCGATCGCCCCGTAGAAGACCAGGTTGTCCGACAGGGACATCCGGGCGAGCAGCAGGACCAGCAGCAGCTGCCGGATCAGGAAGCGGATCGACAGGCCGGCGCGGACCTTGCTGAGCCGGTTGACGAGGTAGCTGCCCTTGCGGTGCAGATAGTGGTCCGCCAGGTACGTCACGGCGGCCGCTGCCGCGAAGGCGTAGACGCTCGGGACGAGCGCGGCCAGCATGAGTGCCGGATAGCCCAGCATCATGAGGACCGCCGCGGCCAGTTCGGCCGCGCTGCCCACCCGGGCGACGCGAATAGCGGTGGATATCACGGAGAACCTGCTCTGGGAGGGGGAGTGCCGGTTTGTTCTAAGATGCGCAGGATTTGCGGGTAATGCATCTGGTACGGACTCAGGCCCCTGCGAACGCCCGCTTAACGAGCAATCTCAGAGGCCTGAATTACCTAAGTCCAATTACTCCGATTATTACACGCCGTCCTGACGGTCCAGCACGGAGGCCAGCGCCTGCTCGAACCCGGTCGCCTTCGCCGCTCCCGCCGTCGGGTCCTGCTGGCGGACGTCGATCACGTGCCCGGTCAGTTCCGAGAGCAGCACGTCGAGCGAGGTGCGCGCGACCGCCTCGGAGGACAGCAGGCTGCCCGCGGGCTCCTGGCCGAAGGCCTTGGTGCGCATCGGCGTCGCGGTGCGCTCGGGGTTGATGCAGTTGACCCGGATGGCCTCGCCCGCCCACTCGTCGGACAGCGCCTGGGTGAGGTTCACCATCGCGGCCTTGGTCGAGGAGTAGAGGCTGTACTCGGCGCGGCCCCGGGTGTAGCTGCTGGAGGTGTAGAGCAGCAGCTGGCCCTTGGTCTCGACGAGGTACTTGTAGGCCGAACGGGCGATCTGCACCGGGGCCAGGTAGTTGACCTTCAGCGCCTCCTCGATGGTGGCGTTGTCCGTCTCGGCCAGCTTGCCTATGCGCAGCACACCCGCGGTGTTGACGACGTAGTCGATGCGCCCGGTCTCCGCGTACGCCTTGGACAGCGCGTCGTCGACCTCCTCCGGGTTCTCCACGTGCGTGCCCGTGGTGGAGCGGCCCAGGGCGTACACCGTGGCGCCGTAGGACTCGGCGAGTTCGGCGATGTCCTTGCCGATGCCGTAGGAGCCGCCGAAGATGACGATCGTCCTGCCGGTCAGCAGCTCGCGGTAGGCTTCCTCGCCGTTCTGCTCGGGGGCCGCCGTGGAGGCGAGCTGGAAGAGCTTGTCGGCGATGAAGACGTCGACCGGCTGAGTGACCTTCATGTTGTACTCGTCGCCGGCGACGACGTGGATCGGCACGTCGGGCAGGTACTTGAGCACGACGGAGCAGTCGTCCGTGGCCTGGAAGTTGGGGTCACCGGCGGCGACCTGGTAGGCGCGGCGGATCGTGGACAGCTTGAACGCCTGCGGGGTCTGGCCGCGGCGCAGCCGGGAGCGGTCCGGGATCTCGGTGATGAACTCCCCGTCCTCGCCGTGCGTGCGGGTCACGATGATGGTGTCCGCGGACGGGATGGCGACGTCGACGGCCTGGTAGCGCTCCAGGGCGGCGACACAGTCGTCGATCACCCGCTGTGACAGCAGGGGGCGTACGGCGTCGTGGAACAGGACGTTGCGGTCCTCGCCCTCGGCCAGTCCCTCGCCGAGGGCCTCGATGGCGCGCTCGGTCGTCTCGTTCCGCGTCGAGCCGCCCTCGATGACCTTCTTGACCTTCGTGAACCCGGCCTTGGCCACGATCTTCTCGATGTCGGGCACGTAACCGGGCGCCATCAGCACGATGATGTCGTCGATCGAGTCGGCCTTCTCGAAGGTGGTCAGGGTGTGCTCGATGACAGCCTTGCCGGCGATCTTCAGCAGCTGCTTGGGGATCGACAGACCCACGCGCTGGCCGGTGCCACCGGCCAGGATCACTGCGGTGGTACGGGGCTTGGCTATGTGCTGGGACACAGGAGACCTACCTTGGGGCGACAGGGAACGGGGAAATGGTCCCACTTGCGGTTACCGCAGTGCAAGGTGAGCGCCGTTCGCCGCATATGTGCGCGCCATCTGTCATTCATCTTGCACCGCCGGTGACGGACGAGTCCGTTCGTGGCGCCGGTGGAAATTGCGGTGAGTGACTTCACAGGGAGTTCACTTGGCCGGGTGACGCCCGAACGGCTCAGCGGTGCCGCGGTCGCCCGGGGCAATGGTGGCCGAGCACCTTCACGAGTTCCTCGGAAGGCGTCTGATGAACCGTACGCGCCCCGGCCGGGCCGGTGTGCCGCACGGGTGCCGCACGGGTGCCGCGGCGGCCGCGGTCGGCACGCCGTACAGTGCCTTTTGCGGCCGCCTCGGAGGCGATCCGCTGCTCGGCGTGCGTCCGACGGACCTGCGGCCCCGGTACGGCCGTCTCGGCGCCGATCGCGGCGGCGGCCTCCAGGGCCCGGACCGGGGCGGCGATCTTCACGTCCTCGGGTGACGGACCGCACGCTTTCTTCATATGCATCACCGCGCCGTTGCGCACGAGCCGCGAATACAGCTCCGCCGGGTGCTCATTGCCGCGGAATTGCTTGTCAAGATTCCGCAGCATTTCGGTCTCGGCGAGGTAAGAGAACGGTCGGCCGTGTCCGGGACCGGTTGCACTCGGCGTCGGCGAAGAACTCGCTGCCCCGTGCGCGGGCAGCGGGTCCCCGGTGGCGAACAGCGCACACGGGAACCCGTCACGCGAAGGGCGTCGAGCCGAGGGCGTCACGCCGGTACGACACCGGGGCGGCCGGACTCGACCCGCAGCCGCGCCAGGGTGCTCGGCGTCGCCTGCGGGCGGACCACCGTGTCGACCGCCCGGACCCGCGCGTCGATGCCGTCGTGGCGGATGTCGAAGAGGTGGTAGCCGCGGTGGGCGTCGATCAGCTTCCAGTGCGGGTTGTCCGGCATCCGCGGATCCCACGTGGCGTGGAAGGCGGCCTGGTCCTGGTCGCCGTTGCTGGAGACGGAGGTGCCGACGAACTCGGCGCCGACGACGCCGGATTCCGGGTCGGCGAAGTCCTCCTTCAGATCGCTGACCATCGTCAGGTGCCGGTCGCCGCTGAGCACCACCGGATTGCGGACGTCGGCGAACTCCCGCATCAGCGCGTTGCGTTCGGCCTGGTAGCCGTCCCAGGCGTCGTAGTACCAGAGCTTGCCCTCGCCGATCTGCAGGTCGGTCTCGGCCATCATGATCTGCGAGGCGATCAGGTTCCAGCGGGCCGGCGAGCCGTGCAGCCCGTCCAGCAGCCACTGCTTCTGCGCGGCGCCCAGCACGGTCGCCGACGGGTCCTGGGCGCCGGCCCGGCCGGTGGCCTGGTCGCTGCGGAACTGCCGGGTGTCCAGGACATGGAGCCGGGCCAGCCGGCCGAACTCCAGGCGGCGGTGCATCCGGATGTGCGGGCCGTCGGGGACGGCGGTGGCGCGGACCGGCATGTGCTCGTAGTACGCCTGGTAGGCGGCCGTCAGCCGGGCGACGAACGCGTCGTGCGACTGCTTGCCGGGGTCCTGCGGGATCTCACCGGCGAAGTCGTTGTCGACCTCGTGGTCGTCGAAGGTGACCACCCAGGGGGCGTTCGCGTGCATCGCGGCGAGGTCGGGGTCGCTGCGGTACTGCGCGTAGCGGTTGCGGTACTGCGTCAGGGTGTACGGCTCCCCGGTCCCCTCGTGCCGTCGTACGCCCGTCGACGACGGCGCCGACTCGTAGATGTAGTCGCCGACGAACAGGACGACGTCGGGGTCCTGGGCGAGCATGTCGGCGTACGGCGTGAAGTAGCCGTGCTGCCAGTTCTGGCAGGAGGCGAGCGCGACGCGCAGGGAGCCGCCCCGGCTGTGCGGGTGGGGGGCCGTCCGGGTGCGGCCGGCCGGGGAGAGCACGCCGCCGGCGCGGAAGCGGTACCAGTACGCGCGGCCCGGGCGCAGGCCCCGTACGTCGACGTGGACGCTGTGCCCGTACTCGGGCCGGGCCTGGGCGACGCCCCGGCGCACGGGCTTGCGGAACCGCTCGTCCTCGGCGATCTCCCACTCGACGGGCACGGCGTCGTCGGGCATGCCGCCGCCGTCGAGCGGGTCGGGCGCGAGCCGGGTCCACAGCACGACGCCGTCCGGCAGCGGGTCGCCGGAGGCGACGCCGAGGGCGAACACGCCGTCGGGCAGGGAGCCCGCGGCGGCCCGGGCGGTGCCGGGCACCCACAGCTGGGCGGAGGCGGCGCCGAGGACGGCGGCGCCGGTGGTCAGAAAGCGGCGCCGGTCGGGTGAGCTGATGCCGGTCATCGGCGAACTCCCTTGCCTCGCTGGCCTCTTGGACACGTGGAAGCTCACGCTGCGGGGCCGTCCCCCCGTTGAACACAGAAGCTCGCGCGCATGACGAATCGGCAGACAGCACAAGACCCGTCGTGGCACGGGAACAACGACGACGAACGTCGTCCCGTCACGACGGGTCTCACGGCGCGTCAAAGGCGCGGGTCGGGGTGCCGGCGGCCGATCCCGCCCGTCAGTCGCCCAGTGACCTGCCGAACAGGGCGCCGGTGCGGGGCAGTCGGACGGTGCCCGGGCCGAAGGCGAACGAGCCGCGCGCGGTGATGCCGGAGGAGGCCGGGGGGAAGACCCACACGGAGCCGTCGGAGGCGTTCTCGTCCGGGTCGCCCACGGCCAGGCCGTCCTTCCGGTCGCCGTCGCCGTCGACCAGGGCGGTCTCCGCGCCGAAGCGGTCCGCCTTCTCGGCGGTGCCGGGCACCCCGCCGGTGTTCTGGCCGAACGACCTGGCACCGGCGCCGGTCAGCCCGTTCGCGCCGCCCCGCAGCACGAGGACGCGGCCCGCGTCGGTGACCCCGTCGAGGTCCTCGCCCGGCAGACCGGTGGCCACGTCGAGGTAGCCGTCGCCGTCGGTGTCGCCGATCGACAGGCCCGATCCCATGCCGTCGCCGCGCTCGCCCGCGCCCGGCACGCCCGGGGTGTCCTGGTTGATCCAGACCGGCTTGCGCGTCCCGGAGACGCCGTTCGGGCCGCCGTGGACGACGCCCAGGGCGCCGCCCCTGGTGGGCATCTCGACGTCGCTGTCGTAACCGTCGAAGGAGTGGCCGACGACGATGTCGCCGTAGCCGTCCTTGTTCAGGTCGCCGATCGCGACCTCCTCGCCGCCGACCGGGCGGCCCTGGGCGTCCTTGGGGAAACCCTTGCGGGTGAGGCCGTCCGGGCCGCCCGTGAGCAGGGCGATCCCGCGCGAGTCGGACTCGTCGGGGCTGCTGGTGCGCACGGCGAGGTCGGCGATGCCGTCGCCGTTCACGTCACCCGCGGCGAGGGACCGGGCCTGCACCGAGCGATCCGGGTCGACGGTGAAGTACGTCGTCCGGGTACCGGGTCTGTCCCGGGTGAACGGTCCGTGCACCACGGCGCCGTCCGCCTGCGCGGTGTCCGGATGGATGCCGAGGCGCACCAGGTCGGGGTGGTGGTCGCCGTCCACGTCGGCGACCGCGAAGTCCCGCATCGCCATGGCGTCCGGCAGCCCGGACAGCACCGTCGGCCGGGCCGACAGCCCCTTCGGACCACCCCAGTTGACCTCGATGAACGTGCCGTGGTCACCGTCCATCGGGGTCCAGGAAACGACCGAGAGCAGGTCGGCGTAACCGTCCTCGTCGAGGTCGGCGGTGCGCAGCCCGGAGCCGTACCCGGTCTCGGGCGAGTCCGCGTTCTCCCGGGCGGCCCAGCTCAGCACCTGCTTGCGGGAGGTGGACAGCCCACTCGCCGAGCCGTACAGCACCGTGATCGCGCCCGCCTTCGGCAGGGAGCCCAGCGCGGTTCCGCGCGCCGATCGCCAGGTCGGGGTAGCCGTCGCCGTTGAAGTCGTCGTGCAGGCGCTTGCCGCTGGGGCCGGTGGCCGTCGCCGCCTGCACGGCGGGGACGGCGAGGACGCCGGCGGCGAGCGCGAGACCGGCGCCGGCGGCGAGCGCCGGCCGCCCGCGGCGGAAGCGCGGGCGGCCGGAACGTGAGGTCATGGAAAACGGGTCCTGGGGTCGTGAGCCGGGGTCAGTCGGAGAACGCGGCACCGAGCTGGGCGCCGGACGCGGTGGTGCCCAGCGTGCCCGCCCCGAAGACGAAGGAGCCCTTGGCCGTGGCGCCGGCGGAGGTCGCACGGAACACCCAGACGGCACCGGCGCGGGAGTCCTCCCAGGGCGCGCTGACGACCGGCTCGGTCCTGCCGTCGCCGTTCGCGTCGAGGAGGTGGACGGCGGTGCCGAAGTGGTCGTCGGTCTCGGCCACACCGGGAACGTCCGCGCTGTTCTGGTCGAACGCCTTGGTCCCGGCGCCGGTCGGCCCGGTCGGCCCACCGGGGATGACGACGAAGGCGCCGGGGTTCCTCAGCCCGCCGAAGTCCTCCTCCGGAACGCCCGCCAGGATGTCGCCGTACCCGTCGCCGTTCACGTCCCCGACCGCCACGTCGTGCCCGAACTCGTCGCCGAACTCCTTGACGCCCGGCACCCCGGGCGTGTCCTGGGTGATCACACGGGGCGCGGTGTCGGCGAGGCCCTGCTTGCCGGCGCGCACGACGCGGACGGCGTTCCGGCCGTCGACGACGAGGTCGGCCCGGCCGTCGCCGGTGAGGTCGCCGAGCGCCACGCTGTCGGCCTTCGGGCCGTCCAGCTTCGTCAGGTGGACGGGCGTGCCCAGGCCGTCACGGCCGCCGCGCGCGTAGTAGACGTAGTTGCCGTAGGTGCCCTCGTCGTCCCAGCCGTCGGACGCGCGGCCCACCGTCACGATGTCGTCGGCGCCGTCGCCGTCCGTGTCGCCGACCGCCACCGTGACCACGATCTTCATCGGCTCGTCGTTGTCGGTGAAGGTCTGCCCTTCCTGCACGGCCGCGGGGACGCCGTTGCGGCCGAACGGGCCCCACATCACGCGGCCGCTGCGGGCCAGGTCCTGGTGCCCGTCGCCGTTGAAGTCGCCGGCGACGGTGAGCGGGGCCTGGTTGAGACCGGTGCCCTCGGCGGGCAGCACCTTGCCGGAGACGAACCCGGCGCGGCTGCCCCACAGTATGGTCCGGGACGCCCCCCGCTCGATGCCGTCCTGCTGCCAGCGCTCGTCGGCCGACTCGACCAGCAGGTCGGTGAAGCCGTCGCCGTCGAGGTCGGCCGCGCTCATCCGGAAGCCGAACATGTCGTTCTTCTCGGGCGTGTCGGGGATGCCGGGCGACGCCTGCGTGTAGACCTTCCGGGAGGCGGCGAGCAGGCCCTTCGGGCTGCCGTACAGCACGGCGACGTAACCGGCCTTGGTCTTGCCGCCGACGGTGGCGTAGGGGGCGGCCACGGCGAGGTCGGCGTAGCCGTCGCCGTTGAAGTCCTGCCGCGCCTCGCGCGTCGGCGCGGACTGGGCGTGGGCGGCCGGTACGGCGGCGGTGACGGCGGTCGTGGCGAGCAGGGCGACCGCGATCGCCACGGCACGCCGGGCGGTGGCGCGCCGGGCGGTGGGCACGGCGGCTGAGTGGGGCGCGGCGACAGACTGGGGCACGTCGACTCCGGTGATCTGGAGGGCGGATGAGCGGTAAAACTGTCGATCGCCCACTACGACTCACCGGCTCCCGCGGAAGTTGCCCCGGAGTGCGTCACGGATTCGCCCGGAGTTCACCCGCGGGCCGCGGGCGAACTCCGGGCGCGCCGGATCAGAACGGCTCGAAGCCCTCGAACTCCCCGAGCGTCTCGTCCCGTTCCGCCTGCCGGTCCCGGCGCCGCTGTGCCGCGGGCCGCGGCGCCTCGAAGCGGTGGTCCTCGCCCCGGCGGCCCAGCATCTCCGCCCCGGCCGTCACGGACGGCTCCCAGTCGAAGACGACCGCGTTCTCCTCGGGCCCGATGGCGACGCCGTCCCCGGCGCGGGCGCCGGCCTTCATCAACTCGTCCTCCACGCCGAGCCGGTTGAGCCGGTCTGCGAGGTAGCCCACGGCCTCGTCGTTGTTGAAGTCGGTCTGCCGCACCCAGCGTTCGGGCTTCTCGCCGCGCACCCGGAACAGGCCCTCGTCCTCCCGCGTGACCGTGAAGCCGGCGTCGTCCACGGCCTTCGGCCGGATGACGATCCGCGTCGCCTCCTCCTTCGGCAGCGCGGCCCGCGCCTTGGCCACCAACTCGGCCAGCGCGAACGACAGTTCCTTCAGCCCGAGGTGAGCGACGGCGGACACCTCGAAGACCCGGTAGCCGCGGGCCTCCAGGTCCGGCCGCACCATTTCGGCGAGGTCCTTGCCGTCCGGGACGTCGATCTTGTTGAGGACGACGACCCGCGGCCGGTGGCCGAGGCCGCCGTACTCGCGCAGCTCCGCCTCGATGACGTCGAGGTCGGAGACGGGGTCGCGGTCGGACTCCAGCGTCGCCGTGTCCAGCACGTGCACGAGCACGCTGCACCGCTCCACGTGCCGCAGGAACTCCAGCCCCAGTCCCCTGCCCTGGCTGGCGCCCGGGATCAGTCCGGGCACGTCCGCGATGGTGTACACGGTCGAACCCGCCGTCACCACGCCGAGGTTGGGCACCAGCGTGGTGAAGGGATAGTCCGCGATCTTCGGCTTGGCCGCGCTCAGCACCGAGATCAGCGAGGACTTGCCCGCGCTCGGGTAGCCGACGAGCGCCACGTCGGCGACCGTCTTCAGCTCCAGCACGATGTCCCGCAGGTCCCCCGGCTCGCCGAGCAGCGCGAAGCCGGGCGCCTTGCGCCGCGCGGACGCCAGCGCCGCGTTGCCGAGCCCGCCACGGCCGCCCTGCGCGGCGACGTAGGACGTGCCGTGCCCGACGAGGTCGGCGAGCACGTTGCCCGCCTTGTCGAGGACGACGGTCCCGTCCGGCACCGGCAGGACGAGGTCCTGACCGTCCTTGCCGGACCGGTTGCCGCCCTCGCCGGGCTTGCCGTTGGTGGCCTTGCGGTGGGGCGAGTGGTGGTAGTCGAGAAGGGTGGTCACGGACTGGTCGACGGTGAGGATCACGTCGCCGCCCCGGCCGCCGTTGCCGCCGTCCGGGCCGCCCAGCGGCTTGAACTTCTCACGGTGGACGGAGGCACAGCCGTGACCTCCGTTACCCGCGGCGACGTGCAGCTCGACGCGGTCCACGAAGGTGGTCATGGTGGGGTGCCTCCAGCACTTTCCGTACGCACGTCCCTGACGTGCGTTCCTGCCTGTCTACTGCCTAACACGCGAAAGGCGGACCCGCCTTCCCGACCGGGAAGTGAGGTCCGCCTCGCGAAACGTTCGGTCGAAGCCGTGAAGTCAGGCGACTCAGGCGACCGGAACGATGTTCACGACCTTGCGGCCACGGTAGGTGCCGAACTCGACCGCACCCGCCTGCAGCGCGAACAGCGTGTCGTCGCCGCCACGGCCGACGCCGGAGCCCGGGTGGAAGTGGGTGCCGCGCTGACGGACCAGGATCTCGCCCGCGTTGACGACCTGACCGCCGAAGCGCTTCACGCCGAGGCGCTGAGCGTTGGAGTCACGACCGTTACGGGTGGACGATGCGCCCTTCTTGTGTGCCATCTCTCCTCAGTCCCTTACTTCGCAGCCGCGGGGATCTCAGTGACCTTGATCGCCGTGTACTGCTGGCGGTGGCCCTGACGACGGCGGTAGCCGGTCTTGTTCTTGTAGCGCAGAATGTCGATCTTCTGGCCCTTGTGGTGGTCCACGACCTCGGCCTGGACCTTGATGCCGGCCAGCACCCACGGGTCGCTGGTCACAGCGTCGCCGTCGACAACGAGCAGGGTCGAGAGCTCGACCGTGTCGCCAACCTTGGCGGTGGAAATCTTGTCAACCTCAACGATGTCGCCGACAGCAACCTTGTGCTGGCGACCACCGCTGCGCACGATGGCGTACACGCGGATCTCACTCTCTCGCTCGGGAACGGCACCCCCGCAGTCCAGCCACCCGGCACACGGGCGGCCTCTCCGCAGCACCCGGTGCTCCGGAGGATGAGGTTTACGGGGATGTGGCGCGCCCATGTCCACGGGACACGCCGACGGTCAAGGTTACGGGGCTCCGGCCGAAGGGGTCAAACCGGGCCGGGCCCCGCCGGTGTGCGGCCGGTCACCCGGGCCGGCCGCACACCTCGCGGTTCACTCGTCGTCGGCGGCGGCCGGGACCGCGGTCTTCTTCGCCGTCGACTTCGCGGCGGCCGTCTTGGCGGTCTTCGCCGCCTTCTTGGCCGTCGTCTTCTTGGCGGCCGTCTTCTTCGCCGCCGTCTTCTTGGCCACGGTCTTCTTGGTGGCGGCCTTCTTCGCCGTCGCCTTCTTCGCCGTCGCGCGGGCCGTCTTCTTGGCCGGAGCCGCCTCCGCGGCGGGCTCCTCCTCGCCGGCCGGGCCCTCCGCCGCCGGGACGACCACGACGGCCTCCTCCACGGGCGCGGTGGGCGCGGTCTCCTTGCGCACGGCGCGGCGGCGCGGACGGGCCGGGGCGGCGCTCTCGGCGGGCGCCTCGGGCTGCGGCGCCGGGGCCTCCTCGGCCGCCTGCGGCTCAGGGACCGGCGCGGTCTCGGCGACCGTCACCACGGCGGCCTCGGCCCCCGCGGGCGACCCGGCCGGCGCGGACGCCCTGCGGGTGGCACGACGGCGCGTACGGCCCTTGGGCGCGGCCTCCTCGACGGCCTCCGCCGGGAGTTCCACCGGGGCCTCGGCGGCCTCCGCCGGGGTCTCGACGGCCTGCGCCGGGGCTTCTGCCGGGGTCTCGACGACCACGTCCTCGACGGCGGCCGGCTCGGCCAGCGCCTGGGCGGCCGACTCCGGCTGCACCGGGCGCCCGGCCTCCTCGGCGGCGGTGACGTCCTGCGCCGTGGGCGCGGCGGCCTCGGCAGCCGGGGCCCGCTCCGCCTTCGGCTCCTCGGCCCTGGCCTCCTCGCGCCGGGGCGCACCCGCCGGGGCGGACGCCCGCCGGCTCGACCGGCGCCGGGTACGGCCGCCGCGGGCGACCGCGGCCTCCGCCTCGGCGACGCTGCTGTAGAGCTCCTCGTCCGGCGTGAACTCGGGCGCGGGCAGCGCGACCGGCCGGGCGGCCTCGGCGGCCACCTCGGCCGCGCTCTCCGCCTCCGGCTCGACGGTTTCGACGGCCTCGACGGCCTCGACGGCTTCCATGGCGACGGCGGCGGCCTCGTGCTCGTGCGCGGCCCCGTCGGCGCCGCGTCCGCGCTTCTTGCGCTTGCCGCCGCCCCCGACGGAGGTCGGCTGCTCGATGTGCACGATGACGCCGCGGCCGTTGCAGTGCACACAGGTCTCGGAGAAGGACTCCAGCAGGCCCTGGCCGACGCGCTTGCGCGTCATCTGCACCAGTCCCAGCGAGGTCACCTCCGCGACCTGGTGCTTGGTGCGGTCCCGGCCCAGGCACTCCAGCAGGCGGCGCAGCACCAGGTCCCGGTTGGACTCCAGCACCATGTCGATGAAGTCGATGACGATGATGCCGCCGAGGTCGCGCAGCCTGAGCTGGCGCACGATCTCCTCGGCCGCCTCCAGGTTGTTCCTGGTGACCGTCTCCTCGAGGTTGCCGCCCTGGCCGGTGAACTTGCCGGTGTTGACGTCGACGACGACCATCGCCTCGGTCCGGTCGATGACCAGCGAACCGCCGCTGGGCAGCCAGACCTTGCGGTCGAGCGCCTTGGCGAGCTGCTCGTCGATCCGGTAGGTGGCGAAGACGTCGACCTCCGACGTCCACCTCTGCAGCCGCTCGGCGAGGTCCGGGGCGACGTGCGAGACGTACCCGTGGATGGTCTGCCACGCGTCGTCGCCGCTGACGATGACCTTGGAGAAGTCCTCGTTGAAGATGTCGCGGACGACGCGGACGGTCATGTCCGGCTCGCCGTACAGCAGCGTCGGGGCGTTGCCGTTCTTCGCCTTCTTCTGGATGTCCTCCCACTGCGCCTGCAGCCGCTCGACGTCCCGGCGCAGTTCGTCCTCGCTCGCGCCCTCGGCGGCGGTGCGCACGATGACGCCCGCGTCCTCGGGGACGATCTTCTTGAGGATGGTCTTCAGCCGGGCCCGCTCGGTGTCGGGCAGCTTGCGGCTGATGCCGGTCATCGAGCCCTCGGGCACGTACACGAGGTAGCGGCCCGGGAGGGAGACCTGGCTGGTGAGCCGGGCGCCCTTGTGCCCGATCGGGTCCTTGGTGACCTGCACGAGCACGGACTGCCCGGACTTCAGGGCGGACTCGATGCGCCGCGGCCCGTTGGCCATGCCCAGCGCCTCGAAGTTGACCTCGCCGGCGTACAGGACGGCGTTGCGGCCCTTGCCGATGTCGACGAAGGCGGCCTCCATCGACGGCAGCACGTTCTGGACCTTGCCCAGGTAGACGTTGCCGACGTACGAGGTCGACTGCTCCTTGTTGACGTAGTGCTCGACGAGCACGCCGTCCTCCAGGACGCCGATCTGGGTGCGGTCGCCGTGCTGGCGGACGACCATCACGCGCTCGACGGCCTCCCGGCGGGCCAGGAACTCCGCCTCGGTGATGATCGGCACGCGGCGGCGACCCTGCTCGCGGCCCTCCCGGCGGCGCTGCTTCTTCGCCTCCAGGCGGGTCGAGCCCTTGATGGACTGCACCTCGTCGGACGGCTCGGCGGGCTTGCGGGGCTCGCGGACCTTGACGACGGTGCGCTCGGGGTCGTTCTCACCGGGCTCGGTGTCGACGGACGTGTCACCGGCGCGGCGGCGCCGACGACGGCGACGGCGGCTACCGGCGGTGGACCCGCCCTCCTCGGAGCGGCCCGCCTCGGCGTCCTCTTCCTCCTGCTCGGCGGTGTCCTCGGCGTCCTCGGCGGCCTGCTCGGCGGCGAGGTCGTCGGACTCGTCCGCGTCCTCGTCCCCGGCCTCGGCCGGCTCGCCACGACGGCGGCGACGACCGCCCCGGCGACGGCGGCGGCGCGAACCGCCCTCCTCGCCGTCCTCGCCCTCGGCGACGTCCTCGGCCGACTCCTCGGCCTCCTCCGCCTCGTCCTCGGCGACGGTCTCCGCGGCCTTGGCCCCGGTCTCCTCGTCTGCCGCGGAACCCCGGCGGCGACGGCGGCGGCGCGTCCCGGCGGACTGTTCCTCCGACGGCTCCTCGGCCTCCACGGCCGTGACGACGTCCACGACGTCCGCGACGTCCTCGGCCTCCGCCGCCTCGGCGGCGGCTTCGGCGGCGGCGCGCTCCGGCGTCTGGAACTTCGGCTCGGTGAACACGGGCGCCTGGAAGACGGCGACGGCGGGCCGCGCGGGTCGCCGCTTCTCCTCGGGCTCGGCGGTCACCGGGGCGGGCGCGGAGAACCCGACGGCGGCCTTGCGCACGGCCCGGCGACGGCCACGCCGCGGCGCGGCGTCCTCGGCAGCGGGTGCCTCGGCGGCAGGGGGTTCGGTGACGGCTTCGGCGGCGGGGGCCTCGGCGGGCGCCTGCGCCTCCTCGGCGGCCGGGGCGGCGGGCGCGGCCTCCTGACGCGTGGCGCGGCGACGCGTACGACGCGGAGCGGCTTCCTCGGCCGGCGCCTCGTCCTGGACCGCGGCGGCAGGCGTCCCGGTGACGGCCTCCGCCTCGGCCCCGGCGCTCTCGGCGGACTCCGGCGCACCGGCGGGCGCCGACACCCGCCGCGTGGCACGCCGACGCGTACGACCGGCAGCCGGCGCCTCCGCCGGCGGACTCCGGCGCACCGGCGGGCGCCGACACCCGCCGCGTGGCACGCCGACGCGTACGACCGGCAGCCGGCGCCTCCTCGGCGGCGGGCGCCTCGGCAGCAGGGCTCTCGGCAACGGCTTCGACGGCAGGGGCCTCGACGACCGCCTCGTCGGCCCCGGCGCCCTCCGCGGACTCCGGCGCACCGGCGGGCGCCGACACCCGCCGCGTGGCACGCCGACGCGTACGACCGGCAGCCGGCGCCTCCTCGGCGGCGGGCGCCTCGGCAGCAGGGGTCTCGGCAGCAGAGGTCTCGGCGGCAGGGCTCTCGGCAACGGCGTCGGCCGCGGCGTCGGTGCTCTCGGCGGCGGAAGCCGACGGCAGCACGGTCTCCGCGCTCTCCGCTGCGGCGGGAGACCCGGCGGGCGCGGAGGCCCGGCGGGTCGCGCGGCGACGCGTCCGAGCGGCGGGCGGCGCCGGCTCGGCGGCTTCCGCGGTCGCCTCGGCCGCTGCGGTCTGCTCGGCCACGGCAGCCTCGTCGGCCGTCTCGGTCTCCTCGGCCGGGTCGCCGGCATCGGCCGTCACGGTCGGCGCGGTGATCTCGGCCACCGTCTCGGCGGCGCCGGCGGGCGGTCCCGCCGGCCGGGAAGCGGCACGGCGCCGACGACGCGGCGGCAGGGTGTCGCTGGGAGTGTTGAGTTCTTCGGAACCCTGGGTGGGTTCGGTCGGTTCGAGCATGCGGGCGTTTCTCCCGTCAGGCTCCCGGGCGCCGCGCCTGGTCCGGCGTCGATGACTCGACCGCCGTTGACGTCCGCGGCTCGCGCTGTGCGCGGTGCCGCCGTCCGGGGCGCGGGCGCCGCACGGGAGCTCTCTGTGTCCTGTCTCGCCGGTTCCGTCCGCCGATTTGCGGACGGCCTGGCGAAAGTCTTCTGGTCGATGCGCTGCCCGACCCAGGTGGCTCCCGAGTCCGAGGGCGGCGCTTACGACGTCCGTCCTTCGCGGGACCTTCCTTACGCCGACGCCGTCGCGGCGGCGGCTGAACCGGCCGTGTTGAGGGCCGTCGCCGCCTCGCGGTCGGGCGCGAGCGGGTCGGTCACCGTGCCGGTCTCTTCATCGAGCAGCCCCTGCGCCAGCCTGGTCACCGCTACGGGGACCGGCGGC
Organism: Streptomyces sp. H51; assembly: GCF_035656535.1. NCBI lineage: Bacteria > Bacillati > Actinomycetota > Actinomycetes > Kitasatosporales > Streptomycetaceae > Streptomyces > Streptomyces sp. H51. The sequence goes on along the minus strand of NZ_JAYMHD010000044.1, from coordinate 59,552 downwards.
GCCAGGTCGGCCACGGCGCGGAGACCGGACAGGACGTCGTCGGGTCGTACGGCAGGCGTCACGTGCCGAACCACCAGCCGCAGTATCGCACAGGGCTGGTCGCTCGGCCTATCAGCCGGTTCACCTTGTGTTTCGAGTCGCACGACTGCCGGGCGGGCGTCGAACGTCCGTACGCCGTTCTTCGTCATGCGCTGGACCTCGACGGCCTCGGCGGCCTTGAAGGCGGCGACCGCCCGCTCCGCCTCGGCCGGGTCGACGCCGTCCAGCCGCAACTCCCACTCGGAAGCGGTCAGCCTGTCGGCGAGCCCGGAGGTCCTGGCCTCCACCGCCTCGACGACGTCGAGCCCGGCGGGCAGCGACTCGTCGAGGAGCGCCCTGAGCAGCTCCGGATCCCGCGCCTCGGTGAGCGCGATCTCCAGGTACTCCGCCTCACTGCCCGTGCCGGTGGGTGCGGCATTGGCGTACGACACCTTCGGATGCGGCGTGAACCCCGCCGAGTACGCCATGGGCACCTCGGCACGGCGCAGCGCACGCTCGAAGGCGCGCTGGAAGTCACGGTGGCTGGTGAACCGGAGGCGGCCGCGCTTGGTGTAGCGCAGTCGGATGCGCTGCACCGCGGGTGCGGGCGGCGGGCCTTCGGGCTGTCGCTTGCCCAGTGTCGTTCAGTCCTTCGTGAGAGCGGTCGTACTGCTACCAAGAGTACGCGTCTCACGACCCGAAGGTTCCCGTCGGTCCCCGGACCCGGCCTGCTCCGGTTTCCTCTCCGGTTCCCCGAGGAGCATCCGCCGGAAGTCGGCCCGCGCCTGCCGCACGGACGCGCGGGCGGAGGCCAGCGCCTCCCGCGCGGCCCGCCCCACCGCGCGCGCGGCCTCGGCGGCGGGCCGCAGCACCGCGTCCCGCAGTACGTGCCCGACGGGGGTGAGCACCGTCCGGTACACCCACCGCACCGGCTCCACGAAGATCCACCGCAGGACGGTGCCGAGGAACCGCCCGACGGCGAGCGAGATCCGCCCGGCGACCCGCCAGGCGTGTCCGAGCGCGTCGCGGACCTCCCGCCCGACGACGACGAGGAGCCGCCCGGCGGGTGCGAGCACCCAGCGCCACAGGGCGAGCGCGGGCAGGACGACCAGGACCCGGGCGAGCCAGTACAGCCCGACGCCGGCACCGGTCACGACCAGGCCCGCGAACCGCGCGAGCCCCCTCGCACACCAGGCGACGGCCCGCCCGGCCGGCGCGAGCACCCACGCGTACACCCACCGGGCCGGTACGACGAGGAGGTACCGCACGAGCCACACCACGGCGGCGGACACCCCGGCCGCGACGAAGGCGAGAACGGCCCCGCCCTTGCCGAGCACCCACAGCACGGCATGCCCGACGGGCGTGAGCACGCGCGCGTACACCCAGACCAGACCGGCGCCGATCCCCCGCAACACCCGGACCACACCGTGCCCCACGGGCGTCAGCACGCGCGCGTACACCCAGACCAGACCGGCGCCGATCCCCCGCAACACCCGGACCACACCGTGCCCCAAGGGGGTCAGCAGGCGCGCGTACACCCAGGCGAGGGGGACGACGACGAGCACCTTCCCCAGCCACGCCAGCGCCTTGCCGGCCGGTACCAGGAAGTACCGCCACAGCCCCACGAGCGGCCAGACGAAGACGGCCCGGCCGGCCCACGCCAACGCCCGGCCGAGCGGCCGCAGCACGGTGTCCCGCAGCACCCGGCCCACCACGACGAGCGCGTCCCACACCATCCGCACCGGCACGACCAGCACGAGCACGACGATCCGCACCGGAACGCGGATCGCGACGGCGAGGCACCCCTCGGGCTCCCGGCGCTGCGGCGGCTTCTCCAGATCCATACCTGCGTAGACGCGGCGAACCGCCCCGCGGATGCAGTCCGGCCCGCCCGGCCCGCCGCGCCGGGTCGACCGGCCCTGCCCGAGGGCCCGTCAGCACCTGCCCCACGACCCGGCCGTCAGGGCACGCTCACACCATGACCGCCAACCACGCATCCACCGGCATCGGATCACGGCACCCCGAGGGTTTCATGATCCTCACCCCGTCACGGTTGGACGTCACGGCCGGAGAGGACTTCACGGCGACCGCGACCGTGTGGCCGGCCGGACCCCGGCACACCGTGACCGCGTCCGCCCCCGACGACTCCGGCCTGCGCGTCCGGGTGACCGGCCACAAGGTGACCGTCACCGGCCGCATCCCGGCCCCCGGCGAGAGCCGCACCGTCCAGGTGACCGTCCGGGACGGCACGGACATCGCCCACGACACACTGACCGTCAACTCGGCCCGCACCCCGCACCGTCGGTGACCCCGGCTTCGGTGACCCCGGCTTCGGTGACCCCCGTGTCACTCCACGTCGATGCCGAAGTCCCGGACGAGTTCCTCCAGACCTCCGGTGTAGCCCTTCCCGCCGAGCACGAAGTCCCAGTCACCGCCCGCCCTGCGCCGGAAGGAGCCGAGGACCAGGGCGGTCTCCCGGGCGCGTCCGTCGGAGACCTCCAGCCGGCCCAGTTCGGTCATCGCCGGGTCCAGCAGCCGGATGCGGGCGTCGGTGAAGCCGGAGAGGTCGGCGTGCGGGTTCACCTCCGGATCGACGGCCGCCACCAGCACGAACCGGTCGGCGGCCGCCGGCAACGCGTCGAACGAGACCCGCATCGCCGCCTTGTCCGGCGCCGCCGCCCGCACCGCGCGTACCGAGCCGTCCGGGGTCTGCGGGTTGTTGAAGAAGACGAAGTGGTCCTCGCCGACCACCCGGTTGCCTCGGCAGACCAGCGCGCACACGTCCAGCGCCACGTCCCCGGACCAGGTCAGCCCCAGCACGTTGTGGTCGTCGCCGGCGTCCGCGGGACCGGGCGGTGCCGGTGGCGCCGGGGCCGGCCGGCCGCTCTCCCCCAGACGCCCCCGCAGGCCGTGCCGGTGCAGCAGGTCGACGAGTTCCCGGCCCGAGACGAGCTCCAGGGGCTTGCCCCGGACGAAGGTGTGCGAGCCCGGCCCGAACCCGGACGTGGTCACCAGGACGCCCTTGTTCGCGCCGACGTCCTGGACCGTGCCGTACAGGTCGCGCACCGCCGTGGGAGGCACCGTGTTGCGGTAGCGCTTGACCTGCACGACGATCTTGCCGCCGCGGATGGGTGCCGGGTCCACCGCGTCGACGTCCACACCGCCGTCGTTCGAGCGCTGCGTGGTCACCGCCTCCATCCCCATGGCCCGGAAGAGATCGGCCACGAGCGACTCGAAGGCGAGCGGATCCATGTCGTACAGGTCCGGTTCCTCGTCACCACCGTCGGCGGCGACATGCCGTCCGACGTCCTGGGGCCGCCGCCCCGGCCGCACGGCGGAAGTGAGCTGGTCGGGCCGGGCCGCGAGCTGTCCCCGCAGGGCCTCGCTCAGGCAGCTCACCGCCTCCACCCGCGCCAGGTGCAGCTCGGTGAACACCGCCCGCGGGGCCATGACGGTCGCCAGGAAGATGTGCGCCTGCCTGCCCGTCGCCGGGTCGCGGGCGTCCACGTAACCGTTCAACGCGACGGAGTCGAGGACGCGGTGCTCGTCCGCGGCGAACAGCTGATGCAGGACCAGCAGCACGCTCTGCGCCAGCACCTCCCGGTACAGCGCACGCCGTTGGCTCACCGGACGTGCCGTGTCCTTGTACTGCCCGGTGGCGGACACGTACCTCACCGCCTTCGCCTCCGGCACGACCTCGTACCCGGGAAGCTCCCAGTCCAGGACCAGTTGCCGCCCCTCCGGGTCGTAGGCCGCGGCGACCTGCCGCGGGAACTCCGCGGGCCAGGCCGTCGACGAGTAGAGCGCGGCGGTGAAGTACTCCACCACCGCGTCGGGTTCGCCGCGCCTCACCGCCTCGACCGCCTCCACTATCCCGGCGTTGTGCCGGCGCACCTCGGCCCGCAGTGCCTCCGCCCGCTGCTCGTGCTCCCACTGCAGCGCCGCCAACTGCCGTTGCCGCTCCGCCTCGGCGGCCTGCGCGGCATGCCAGTCACGCTCGAAACGTGCCCGCGCCTCGGCCTGCGCCTGCGCCCTCTGGTTCGCGGTCCAGCCGCTCTGCGCCGGGTACTGGGCCGGATCGGGCATGCGCACCGGCCAGGCGAGCGGCCCCGGGTCGAACGGCGGGACCTCCTCCGCACGCATCAAGGGCGCCGCGCTGAAGGCCGGGCCCGCGCAGCCCGCGCTCAACACCGCCTGCAACGCGGCCGTCCGAGCCTCCAGTTCCTCCGTACGCCGCACGGCCTCCGCCTGCCGCTGGTCCCGGTGGTTCTGGGCGGCCAGCCGCTGCCGGGCCCGCTCCTGCCTCGCCTCGGCTTCCGCCCGGCGCTGCTGCTGTCGCTGGATCTCGGCCCAGGCACCGACGAACCCAGCAGAGCGACGACTCATGCGCTACAGGCCCTCCCCAGGACGTCGGCACCGCCGACCGAGCTCCGGCCGCCCCCCGGCGACCAGCGGTAACCATGCGACTGTATCCAGCGATCGCCGCCCCGGAGCCGACGCCCCCGATCCCGTCGCCGCCCTCCCTTCACCGGCCGGCCCGATCGGCCGGGTGGGATGTCTGGCGCAAGATCCGGAAAGTCACTAACATGCACACAATCCGGCCACAGTCGGCCGGGCAGGCAGACTTCCCCGACATAGCGGACGCACCCTCCGTGCGAGCCCTGTTCGCCTCCAGGAGGCAACGGTGTCGTAGTCCCGTAGGCTCTCAGGTCGCCCCACCGGCTGGTTCCCGTCGACCACTCGCCCCAAGGCATGACCCATCCGGTTGAGCACCGCCGACCCCTCAGAGGGAAGTAGTTCACGCCGCGGCAGGGAGATCCAGTGAGAGACGTCGAGTCGGTGCCTACTGCCGCGTCCCGTGGAGGCGCGTCCCGTCCCGGCGCCTTCCAGGCCAGCGCGAGCATGGTGGAGGCGGGCTTCTTCTGCTGGGAGATCGCCACCGGCGAGATCGCCTGCGACCCGCACACCCTCGCACTGCACGGCATGCCCACCGACGGCCCGTCGGACATCTCGGACTTCCTGGCCTCCGTGCACGAGTCCGACCTGGTCGATGTGCGCGACGCGCTGACACTGATAGCGAAGTCCTGCGGCAACTACCAGATCGAGTACCGCGTCACCTCCGGCGACGGCCGGCAGCGGTCCCTCGAAGCCCGGGGCCGCGTCCTGCCGGGAACCGACGGACAGCCGGCCCGCATGGTCGGCGTGGTCATGGACACCACGGCCGTGCACGAACGCCACGAGGCGGAACGGCGGCGGTTCCACGAACGGGCCACCCGCGACCGCTGGATGCGGGAGCTGACCGCGGCGCTGGCCGTCGCGGTGACGGTCAAGGACATCATGGCCGCCGCACAGGCGGGACTGCGCACCTTCGGAGCGGAGGCGCTGACGGTGGTCGCCCCCGAGGGAAAACGGCTCACCGTCGTCGCCTCGTGCACCGACGACGAGCAGAGCGAGGAGTCCACGCCGGTCCTCGACGCCACCGCCCGCACCCTCGTGGAGGAATCACTCAAGCGCAGGGCGCCCGTCCTCGTCGGCTCCGCGGACGCACTGACCACCGGCTACCCGCACCTGGCGCCACTCGCGCCGCCGACCCCGCAGGCATGGGCGGCGCTTCCGCTCACGGACTCGCGCGGCCGCGTCAGCGCCTGCCTCGTCAGCTTCCCCGAGCCGCAGGAATTCCAGCCCGAGGAGCGGGCCCTGCTGGTCGCCGCCATCGGACTGCTCTCCCAGTCGCTGGAGCGGGCCGGCATGTACGAGTCGGAACACGCGCTCGCCACCGAACTCCAGCGTGGCATGCTGCCGCGCGGGCCGCTCGCGGTGCCCGGGGTGACCATCGCCGCCCGCTACCAGGCCGCCACCTCCGGCATGTGGATCGGCGGCGACTGGTACGACGCCATCAGCCTGCCCGGCGGCGGCGTGGCCCTGGTCATAGGAGACGTGCAGGGACACAGCGTGCACGCCGCGTCCCTCATGGGGCGGCTGCGCACCGCCGTGCACGCCTACGCGAACGAAGGTCACCCGCCCGCGGCCGTCCTGGAACGCACCAACCGCCTGCTGGCCGAACTGAACACCGACCCGGACCGGGCCCTGTTCGCCACCTGCTGCTACCTGGCGCTCGACCCCTCCGACGGAACGCTCCAGGTGTGCCGGGCTGGTCACCCGGCGCCGGCCCTGGTCGCCCCCCGCAAGCGGCCGCGCCTGCTGAAGGTGCCCGGCGGCCTCCCACTGGGCATCGACCGGGAGCAGCAGTACCCGACCACCCGCCTGAGCATCGCTCCGGGCAGCGTGCTCGCGCTGACCACCGACGGCCTGCTCGAGGCCGTGAACAAGGACATCGACCAGGGCACCGAGAGGTTCCTCAAGGGGCTGCGGGGCGCGTGCGCGGCGGACCTGGAGAACGTGGTCGACGGCCTCCTCGCCGGCACCCGCAAGGCTCACGGCCCGGGCGACGACGTCGCCGTGCTCCTGGCCCGGCTGGACCCGCCCGCCCGCCGCCGCTGACCCGGCCCCGACCGCCCGGCCCGCGCGGCCGCCCCGCGAAGAACGACAGGTGCCGGAAAGGCGACACCTCTGTCGAACGCCGCCGACCGGCAAGGTAATTTACCCCGGTGGCCGGGACTTCCCGGTCATGCTCCTTGCGGACCTTGGGCATCCGCATCGGCAACGCCGCTGGATGTCACGAACGGCAGAGAAACACCGGGAAGCGAGCTGACGTATGGACAACTTCCGGATTCCGGACCTCTGCACACCCGTGCCGGCGGCGCTAAATCCGGAACTCGCGACGGCCACGGCGGCCACCGACGCGTGGCTGGACGAGTTCGGCCTGGTGCCCACCGAGGAGGCACGCCGGCACGTGCAGCGCACCCGGGTGGACCGGCTGACCGCATGGCTGTGCCCGACCGCCGCACCGGAGGCGCTGACCCTCATCACCCAGTGGAACGCATGGCTGTTCCAACTGGACGACCAGTTCGACGACGACCCGGTACGCGGCTACCAGCCCGAGCGGTGGCGGGAGGCGTTCGGGCCGCTGTTCGCCGTCTTCGACGAAACCGTCGCGGCCGGACCGCTGACGCGTTCCCTCGCCGACCTGTGGCACCGCACGACGGCCGTCCGTTCCTCCGCCTGGCAGCGGAGGTTCGTCCCGCACCTGCTGTGGTACTTCGACAGCTACCGGGCCGACATGATCCACCGTGAGGAAGGGCGCGTACCCGGTCTGCAGCAGTATCTCGCCCATCGCCGCGCCTCGTTCGCGTTCGACGCCGTGCTGGATCTGATCGAGATCGGTACCGGCGTGGACCTGCCCGACCGACTGCACGCGAACCCGGCCTTCGCGGACATGCGGGAGGCGGTCATCTACGCGAACGCCTGCATCAACGACCTCTACTCGCTGCGCAAGGAACTCGCGCACGACTACGCCTTCAACGCCGTCACGGTGATCCGTCATCACCACGGCTGCACCCTCCAGGAGGCGGTGGACCGGGTGGCCGTGATGCAGGCCGGATACGTCCAGCGCATCCTCGACCTCGAACAGGTCCTGCCGGAGCGGCTGACGCAGGCCGGCCTCGCCGACGACGACGTCGACGACGCGCTGCGCTGCGTCAGCGACTTCCACGCGCTCACCGCCGGGAACGTCGCCTGGTCGCAGGAGACCGGGCGCTACGCGGAGATAGAGACCGAACCGACCTACCTGGCCGACCTGTTCACCCCGTAGCCCCCTCGCCCGAGCGGCCGTACAGCGCTGAGCCCCCTCCCAGGCAAGGGAGGGGGCTCAGCGGTTCTCCGCCTGCTTCACCAAGCCCCGGCAGGGTCAGTGCGCGTGACCACCCGGCGCCGGCGCCGTGTTCTTGACCGTCAGCGGCAGCAACTTCTTGCCGGTCGGGCCGATCTGGATGGAGGTGTCCATCTGGGGGCATATGGAAGAACGCTTAAAACTCCGCCACGCTGTCGGCATGAGGAAACGAGGACAGCGGCGGCTCGCGGCAGACCGAGCAGCCTACAACGTGGAAGCCGAGTGGACCGAGGCCGACCTTGCCCTGTTGGAAGAGCTGAAGCGGGCCGAGGCCCTGCTTCCCGCGGATGCTCCCCGGGCGCTCCTGTCGATCCGCTTATCAGTGCTAACGGACGACACGACGTCGCCGGTACGGCAGGAGCTCGATCTCCGCATCCTGGCCAGGGAGCGAGGCAGCCGAGTCATCGGCGTCGCTTCCGACCTGAACGTGTCGGCGACCAAGGTTCCGCCGTGGAAGCGGAAGGAGCTCGGTGACTGGCTGAACAACCGATCCCCCGAGTTCGACGAGCTTCTGTTCTGGAAGCTCGATCGCTTCGTACGTCGTCTCTCCGACCTCTCGACGATGATCGAGTGGAGCCTGAAGCGCGGGAAGAACCTGGTCTCGAAGAACGACAGTCTTGATCTCACGACGACCGCCGGGAAGATCATGGTCACGATCATCGGCGGCATCGCCGAGATCGAAGCGGCGAACACCTCCACCCGGGTCACGAGCCTGTGGGACTACGCGAAGTCCCAGGAAGACTGGATCATCGGGAAGCCGACGTACGGCTATGTCACGGACGAGGACGACACGGGGAAGGTCGTTCTCGCCATCGATCCCGAGGCGTACAAGGCACTGCACTGGGCTCGGGACATGGCACTTCGAGGACGCTCAGCCAGTTTCATGGTGCGCTGTCTGAAGCGGTCCGGCCTTATGAGCCAGGGCCTCACCGTGGTGACGCTGCTCCGACGGCTCCGCAATCCCGCGCTCCTCGGCTACCGCGTAGAAGAGGACAAGAAGGGCGGGCAGCGACGTTCGAAGCCGGTCCTCGGCAAGGACGGCCGACCGATCAAGGTCGCGCCCGCCATCTTCACGGAGGAGGAGTTCGAGACGCTCGGCGCCGCTCTCGACAAGCGCAAGAAGAACCAGCCTCCGCGCCGTGTCGGCGGGGCGACCCAGTTCCTCGGCGTTCTCCTGTGCGCCGATTGCAAGACGAACATGATCGTGCAGATCACGACCAACACTCACGGGACCTACCAGTACCTGCGGTGCCGCAACTGCAAGAGCGGCGGACTCGGGGCGCCCCACCCCGAGCAGGTCTACGAGCGCCTGGTGGAAGACGTTCTCAAGGTCCTTGGAGACTTCCCCGTGCAAGTTCGCCAGTACGCAGAGGGCGCCGAGGCGCGGAAGGAGATCAAGCGCCTTCAAGAGTCCATCGCGCTGTACATGAAGGAACTGGAACCCGGGGGCCGGTACACGAAGACGCGGTTCACGAAGGAACAGGCGGAAACGACGCTGGACAAGCTCATCAGTGAGCTCGAAGCGATTGACCCCGAGACGGCGAAGGACCGATGGGTCAACGTCCACGGCGGGAAGACGTTCCGTGAGCACTGGCAGGAAGGCGGCATGGAAGCCATGTCCGCAGACCTCTACCGCGTCGGAATCCGCTGCGAGGTCACCCGCACGAAGGTGCCGAGGGTCCGGGCGCCGAAGGTGCACCTTCGCTTGCTGATCCCGAAGGACGTACGCGAACGGCTCGTGATCCGCGAAGACGACTTCGCGCAAGCCTTCTGATCCCAGGCCGCACAAGAACGAAGCCGCCTGTCCCGTCACGCGGGGAGGCGGCTTCGTGTCTTTCTCGAACCACGTGGAGGCGTCGAACGGTTCTTCCGTGCCGTCCTCATCCACGATCACTATCTCACTTTCGATCAAGCTCGCAGCTCTGTCGTTCGCGGGCTCAAGTTTCGGCAGAGGAGTTATCGGCGGCCACCTCCCCATCGCCCAGCATCAGCGCTGAGCCGTCGGCACTCCTCGAGGTCTTGGGCGACTCCGGCCGCGATGAGCGCCGCGCCGGGAGTGTGGCCGGAGCCGACGTAGCGCCAGTGGGCATCCGTGATCACGTCCGGGGTGTCGGCGTGGCCGACGTGCTGAGCCCGTTCGGCACGTAGGGCCGCGTAGGTGGTGGAGTAGGCGCGTGACTTGGTGAGGATGTGGCCGCGGTAGCCGAGGGTGTGAGCCCAGGTGCGCAGGTGCAGGGGTGCGTATTCCGGGAGGCCGCCGAGGCGCCAGCAGGTGCGCATGAGGGTTCGGACGTGTGCGCTCACGGGTGCCGTGTCGATTTCGTCCCAGGTGGTGACCTTGTGGTCAGTGCCGGCGCCTGTGTCGCTCGCTCCCTTGGTGACGTACTTCGCGACGTACGCGGCCACCGCGTCATCACCGGGCCCTTCACCGTCGGCGTACAGCGGACGGACATCGAGTTGGGCGCCCCAGCGCACGGGCAGTTCGCCGACGGCGGGGCTGTACGGGGTGCGGACCAGGACACGCCCGGCGGAGGCGCGCACGGCATAGGTGAGCCGGTCGGCCGTGCCCCAGGCCGGGGGGTCGTCGGCCGGTCCGTCGGGGCCGTCGAGGCGTACGACGGCGTGCACGTGGACGGCCGCCCGTTTCTGGTATTCAGCGACACGTGCGAAGGACAGTCGGGCGTGGTGGGCGAAGCGGGACTGTACGAGACCGGCCGAGGAGGCTAGGCGCCGCCGGACATCGATGACGAAGCGGTCCCACAGCTTGGAGGCGTGCGCGTGCCACAGGACGTGTCCGGTGTAGTCGTAGCAGTCGGGACATAGGGGCTGGCCGATGAGGGGGTCGGTCGGAGCGTGCTCAGTGGCGCAGCCGAGGGAGCAGCCGTGTTCGCACGTACTGCCGTCACGACGAGGGCGGCAGCGTTCCCCAGTCCGGTGTACGGGGCCGAAGGACGGTGCGGTCAGGGTGACGAAGAGCCGGGGTCGGTTGCGGACGGTGGCGGGGACGTTCTTGCCGCCGAGGAGGCCCGCGCGGACCAGATGGAAGGTGTCGCCCGCATGGAGACGCGAGCAGGGGGCGCAGACGGTTGCTCTGCGGTTGCGGCAGCGGACGAGAAGGCGTTCGCCGGGTTCGTCTCGGGTGTCGTACTGGCGGATGATCTCGCCGGTTGTGCCGTCCAGGGTGGTGGTGGAGCCGGAGAGATGCACGGGGTGGGCGCAGCCGCCAGCAGCGGTGACCTGCTCCAGCCAGCGGGAGAAGTGCGGATCTTGGGCGATGCGGATGGCGTCGCGGTCTGCTTCGGGAAGCTGGCGCAGGCGCGCCGCGCGGTCGAGGAGGGCGCGCCTGTCAGCCGGGGTGAACTCCGGGGTGATGGTGGTGACCTTCCCGTGTGGGCCGCCTCAGCGGCACGGAGGATGTTGGGTGGCGCGGGGTCGGCCATGGGGACCACCTTTCTTGCGTGGTAGGGCGTGACGGGGTTCAGCGGATGGTTCCGGTGCCCCGGCAGACGCGGCAGCGGTGCAGCCGGCCGGTCCAGGTCTTGCGGGCCCCGTCGCCCTTGCAGTGGGGGCACCTCACGCGAGGCATGGGCATGCGCATGGGTCCTTCCTGATCAGAAGTGGTTGAAGCCGCTGAGGAACCAGGTGAGGAAGCCGTTGATCGTGAGGGCTACGGGCGTCTCGCCGAGGTACATACCGAACAGGGCGATGCACGCCGCTTCCCAGATCCGAACATCGCGGGAGCGGACGAGGAGGAAGGTGATGATCCCGAAGACCACGACGAGGGACACGGCGGTACCGGTGCTGATCACTTGTCGTCTCCTTCCAGCGCTTCGAGGGCGCGGCTGACGGTGGGCAGGTCGGGGGCCATGGGGGCGTACTTGTGGGCCGTCGCCACGGCTTCTTCGGTGGGGGTGAGATGGGAGCGGGCACGGCTCCAGCCACCGTCCGGCCCGGTGCACACGGCCACGCCGCGTTCCTGTGCCGTGATCGCCTGAGCGACGGCCACGGCATCCTTGTTCAGGTCGCCCAGGGCCATTTCTGCTGTGCCGGGATCATTGACCCGGTGGCAGATCCGGCCGCCCAGTTGTGCCCGCAGGGCGGTGACGCCGGGCCCGAGGTCAGAGCCGACCCGTTGTCCGGCGACGACCAGGTGCAGGCCGAGTGCGGCCCCGAGCTGTGCCAGCCGCAGCAGCAGCGTGGAGCACTGTTCTGCCTCTGCCTTGCTCTCGCGGGTGCCGTCGGACAGGTACAGTTCCGCAATCTCGTCGACGATGACGACGACCGGCACGGGCCGCAGCTTGTCGGGGAGTTCCCAGATCGAGCGGATGCCGGCCGACCGGCACACGTTCATGCGGTCCTGCATGTCGACCACGAGCGCGGAGAGCACGGCGACCGCTTCCCGGCGGCAGGTGGTCAACGTGCTGAGCCGTCCGGCGAACAGGCCCAGCTCCATACCGCCCTTGCAGTCGATGCCGACGAGGGCGATCCGTTGGGCCGCGAGTTGGGTGATCAGCCGGGCTAACAGCGTGGACTTGCCCGAGCGGGTGGCGCCGACGATCAGCCAGTGAGGCACCAGGCGGAGGTTCATCACCCAGGCCCCGCCGGACTCCAGGACGCCGACGAGCGCGCAGAGGAGTTCCGTCGGTGCGGTTGCCAGGCCGGGACGCTGAAGCGGATCTGTAGCCGTAGCCGTCAGGAGCACGAGCCCGCGTTCCGGTGAGGTGACTCGCACTGCGTGAACCTTCCACGCGTGGACCAGCGCGTCAGCCGCCTTGAGGAACGTCGCCGGGGTCTGCCCCGCGTGCAGCCGCACGAGCGCGGTCAGGCCCATGGGAGTAGCCCGCGGGAAGGAGATCCGCGGAGCCACCGGCCGCAGCGGATCGCCCTTGACGACCAGGTCGCCGAGCAGCCCGCGCGGCGGACGTCGGGAGACGGCGAGGTCGTTGAGCATGGCGACCTTGCGCCAGGTGAGGACCACCCGGCACGCGGTGACGGGGTAACCGATGAGGTACCAGTGCCAGGCCGGGCGGTGCCGGCGCACCAGGTCACCGACAACGAGCATCCAGGCCAGCACCGCGAGCGCGAAGGCGAGCAGGATCGCCCCCATCACGCGTCACCGCCTTTGCCGTGAGCGGCAGCGGCGCCGTGCACGGGCGTGATCGCTTCAGCCCGGAAGCTGACGCCGTGCCGGTCGCCCATGGCCCACATGAACGCCGTCAGTCCGGTGACCTTGACGATCTGCCCTTCCTCGATGCCCTTGGGCTCACCGGTCACCGCGATCTCGATGACGGAGATCCGCCGCCGGTCCTGCCGCACAGTGACGGCCACGGTGAACACCGGGTTGCCGTCCCGGTCCTTCTTCACCTCCTGTGTCTCGGGGTTGCTGATCTTCGCTTCCGGAGCGATGGCGCACCGCAGTACGCCGAGTCGCGCCGTGTCCACGGGAATGGACTGCATGTTTCTTCGGCCTCCTTGGCCAGTCAGGGACGCCCAGAAGATCCGGACGTCACTTGTCCTTACGAGTTACGACTATGGAGCGCTGTACGGCAAGGGCGCAACTACTTATGCTGACGAGTGATGACGCGCGTGCGACGTGCCTACGACACCGAACCGGAGAAGCCGAGATGACGGAGATCCAGCGCCCCGGAGCCCTCTACCAGCAGGTGGCCGCCGCCATCCGAGAGGCGATCCTGTCCGGCGAGTTCACGCCCGACTCCCCGTTGCCGTCGGAGGCCCAACTGATCGCCCGTTACGGGGTCTCCCGTCCCACCGTGCGCAACGCGATCGCCGCACTCCGTGCGGAAGGGCTGATCGATGTACGGCACGGGAAGGGCAGCTTCGTTCGCTCCGACGGTCAGCCCGCGCTCACCATCGAGCGCCGCGTCAGCCGCACCAGCGACGGCAGGTTCACCATGCCTAACGGCGACGTGTGGGAGGAGGCCGAGGAGCCGGTCACGTACCGCACCCGCACCACCAAGGCCACAGGTCGTCTGCTCCAACTCGACGAGGAAGAAGCACTCTTCGGCTGCGACCGACTGCTGATCGATCCGGGCACCGGCACCCGCGCCATGCATCGCACGCTGATCCCCTTCGAGGTGGCCGAAGCCATCCCACTGCTGGGGAAGGAGCCGTGCAAGCGTCCGGCAGCGGTCTACCGACTGCTCACCCAGGGCGGACACACCCTGTGGTGGTCGGAGACAGTCCGGGCCCGCATGCCGCTGCCCGACGAGCGCGCCACGCTCCAGCTCCCGGACGCGACCCCGATCCTGCACCTGGCCCGTGTCGCGCACGGCACCGACGACCGCCCGCTGATCCTCGAAGAACTGCGCGTCGGCGCGGACCGTGCCGAGATCGCCTATCGGATCACCGCCGACAAGCAGCCCGCCCGACGCCGCCAGGCATAAGGGGCGAGAGGCATCGGTCGAAACCGCCTTCACTTCCTCAAGGGCGCGCCTGCGGCGCGCCGGGCCGCCCGGCCGCTCCGGCCAGGCGTGCGGCGTGGCCGCCGGTCCCGTCCGGGCGCCGGACGCCCCACACCGCAGGACGCCCAAGGAGTCGAGGCGCCGACCGGTCGACGAGGGCCGGGGCATGGTCGGCCGGGGGTCGCCCGCCTCCGAGACTTTAGGCAGCTCCCATGGGGCGAGCCTCGAAGAACAGGGGGCCCATCGGGCACATACGCGGGCAGGACCAGTGCCTGCCCGATTCGCCGCGCCAGCGTAGGGCCCCCTGTTCACTCGCCCCATGGCAGCTACCGCCCAAAGTCCCTGCGGCAGGCGACGTGCCCACGCGCGCCGCTCACTGGCGAGAGGGCTGAGAAGCCCGCGAGGACCCCTCACGCCGCACCGTCGGCGCCGTTTGCAAGTGTCTCCAGGAGCCCGGCAAGCAGCTCAGCCACTTCCGGCCGGCCCGCCAGCCGCACGACCCCGCGACCATCCCCGTCCGTCGAGGCGACCGCCCGCACGGCGGACAGCTCAAAGCCCACCCCGAGCAGCGCGCGGTTCAACCGGTCGGCAGCCGCACGCCCCGCGCGCCAGCCCGCCACATAGTCGACTCCCGGCACCCACAGACCACCGTCGTCCCCTGCGACGTCATCAAGACCGTCGCTCAGCCAGCTCTCACCCGAGCCAGTCACGTTGCCCACCTCTGCCCCGATCGATGTAACGGATCGTCAACTGTCTGTGGATCAGGGCAGACGCGCAGCACGACGGCCCCGGTACCATCAGGCACCGGGAACCGCCGCGTTCCCAACCGGGCCACCCTTCGCTTTCCAGGGCTGATGGGGTGGCCCGGTCTCGGTTTGTGGTTGTGAGGCGCGGCCCTCCGGCCGTGGGGGAGCTCCCGAAAACCCGGAGGAGCCGCGCCCTGGCCGAAGGGGTCAGACTCCGGCCGCACCGGGCCGCCGCCCGCTCCCGATCGCGAAGGAGCGAAATGGGGGCGGCAGCCCGGAGATCACCAGTGCGGTACGGACTCCACTCCACCGTTCAGATCGAATCGGCACCAAACCGTCTTGCCGCCCCGATCCTCCGGCGTCCACCAGACCGACGCCGCCAGGCGCTGAGCGATGAGCAGTCCCCGACCGCTGTCGGGTAGCACCGCCTCAGACAGCTCTCCCAGCAGTCCGGGGGAGAATACCTCTCCCACCGAAAGCTGCGGAGGAGTCGAGTCCTCATCGGCGACCCCGATGAAGAGCCACTTCGGCCACATCTTGAAGATCACGTCGATGCGTCGGCAGCTACCAGGGGAGGACAGATGCCGGTCCGGCACGGCGTGGTTCACCACATTGCCGACCAGTTCCGAGACGACCAACCGAGCGTCGTCAATGACCTCATCGGCACCCGCACCCCGGAGGAACACCGCCGTCATGTCGCGAGCGACGCGCGCCGTGTCACCGAACTCGGCGAAGAGCGTCAACGCCAGGAAGTGCCCGTCGGAGAACGGCTCCGGCCGCACGAACCAGTGCGCGTAAGCATCAAGCTCACCCGCCAGATGTTCGGTCTTCCCCGCGTCCATCGACTTCCCCTTCCGAGGCCCCGCGGCCCTCAAGACACCGCTTGCTTCACGCAAGCCAGTACACGGCGAAGCAGGCGTGACCGGGAGCGTTCACCAGGGGGTTCACGTGAACACCGGCAAAGGCAAGGGGGTTCATCCATGAACCCCCAAAGCTGATACTGCTGTGACACGATGAACACTTGCCGTCATTCTCGGGTTGGCAGGGGAGCATGAGCCGAGAGCCGAACGCGCCGTTGATCGCTGTCATGGAGCAGGCCAAGGTCTCGAACAAGGGCCTCGCGAAGCGCATGAAGGACACAGCCGCCGCACGCGGCATCAGTCTTGGAACGACGCACGTCTCCGTACAGCGCTGGCGGGACGGCGCCGGCATCCAGCCGCAGACAGCGGCGATCATGGCGGACGTACTGAGCACCAAACTCGGACGCCGCATCACACCCGGCGATCTCGGCTTCTTCGACCACTCACGGCCCGCCGCCCCTCAGCCGGTCGGCTACCCGGGCACCGTTCCCGACGTGCTCTCCACACTGGGCAGTCTTGCCGACGAGCGGTCTGAAACCCCGGCCGATGACCCGCTGATCGTTGCCGACGGAGACCTCAGCTCCGCCGTCCTGTCATGGATGATCGCGCGCCCCGATGGCATCCAAGCCGATCGCCCCGGACGCCAACGCGTCGGCATGCGCGACGTACGTGCGATCAGGGACGCCGCAGGCATGTTCATGCAGCTCGACTTCAAGTACGGCGGAGGCCACGGCCACAAGGCACTGCGCCATTACTTCCGCCACGAAGTCCTGCCGCTGCTGGACGCCAGTTACAGCGAAAAGGTGGGCACCGCCTTATTCGGCGCCGCCGCCGAGGTCTCTCAGCTTCTCGCGTGGACCGCGTACGACACCGGAAGCCACCGGCTCGCCCACCGCTACCTGTCGTCCACGCTCCGGCTGACGCAGGTCATCGATGACCGCATGTTCGGCGCCCGCATCCTCGGCAACCTCAGCCACCAGGCGAACTATCTCGGCAACCACGCCCAGGCCATCCAACTGGCCCGCGCCGCCGTCGAGGGCGCCAAGGGCCGAGCCACCCCACGCGCCATGTCCAACTATTGGGCGATGGAGGCCCGAGCCCTCTCCAACGCAGGCGAGAAGGTAGGCGCAGCCCGCGCGATGAACGAGGCGGCACGCCACTTCGAGCAGGCCGACAGCGCCGACGACCCCGCATGGCTGAGCTACTTCGACGAAGCGGAACTCACGGGCGAGTTCTGCCACTGCTTCCGCGATCTGCGGAAGCGCCGGGAAGCAGTCGAGCAGGCGCAGCGCGCCGTCGACAGCACCGACCCGGTGTACGCCCGCACCCTTGGTTTCTGCCGCATGGTGCTCGCCCAAAGCCAGCTCATAAATGGCGAGTTGGAAGCCGCGGTCACCACCGCGAGTCTCGCAGTCGACGGCGGAGACACCCTCCAGTCCTCACGCTTCCAGCGCTACGTGACCGACTTCCAGGCCGAGGTGAGCACGCACGCGGCCCACCCCGCCGCGGTCGCCTTCAACGAGAAGGTGAGCGAGGCACTGGCCCGACTGGACGACGACGAATAGCGGCTACCACGGCCGCCAGTCCCGAGGCGCGTCATCGTTGCGCAGGGCCGAGATGCGCCGACGGTACTCGGCAGCCGTCCTCTCGTCCTCCCGCACGTTCTGCATGAGCCACGTCGTCATGCCGAACTCTTGGAGCCGCCGAAGCGTGTCATAACCGGGCCAGTCGTACAGATCCCGCCCGTACTCGCGCACGAAGTCGGCGTACTGCTCGTCGGTCTGCCACCCAAGACTGTGATGCTCCGTGGCCGTGACCATCAGGTCCCATTCCGGGTGGTCGAAGCAGAACGCCTCAAAATCGATCAGGATGACGCGCCCTTGATCGTCCACCATGAGGTTCTGCACGTGGGCATCGCCATGCACAGGCCCCTTGGGAGTCTCGAAGCTCAGCTCTCCGAACTGGTCACGCAGCTCACGCCAGCGCTTCCGCAGGAAGACTCGATCATCCTCCGGAATCGGGGCCCGGTCGATCCGTAGCTCTTGCTTGTCGAAGGGGTCGAACGAGGGAAACCCCACCCCGGCCGGCAGCGTCATGGAGTGGAGGTCTCGCAGGATGCCGCCCAGTTCCCTGTACGTCGC
Source organism: Streptomyces sp. H51 (assembly GCF_035656535.1). NCBI lineage: Bacteria > Bacillati > Actinomycetota > Actinomycetes > Kitasatosporales > Streptomycetaceae > Streptomyces > Streptomyces sp. H51. Next base: position 41,576 of record NZ_JAYMHD010000044.1, on the reverse strand, counting down.
CTTACGGTCACCCTCACGGATGAGATGCCAGAAGGTCACCGGGTGACCGTCGACCACGAGGGGCTGTTCGAGGTCATCGAGGATGCGCGCCCCGGGGAAGCCCTCCCCCGCCAACCACCGCGACACGGCCACCTCGATGCGCGCTTTGGGTAGCCACTCCTCCCCCCGCGCCACGCGCACGACCACGGGTACGGACGCCAGCCGGAACAGAGCGTTCTCCCCGAACCGGATCAGCTCGGCGCCCCCGCCATCCAGCCCCGCCGCCCGGCACGCGGCACTTATCACCCGCGCAGCCCCCGCCGACGTGAACCCCTCTTCCGACCGAGCAGCGTCAACCGCCATGCCCGTACCAGCTCCCCTACTCGCGCGCGATCAACTAGCGCACGAACACGGGTGACCAACCCAACGCACGCCAGACATGACCTCGACCGTACCGGGGCTACTCACAGCGCACGAGGGGGTCAGGGCAACGAGCCCGCTCGCCCAGCAATACTAAAATCATGGAGCGCGTTAGCCCGGACCTGCTGAAGACCTACTCCATTCGGCAGATCCGGCAACCTGCTCTTCCACTGGTTGGTCCAATTGCTGCTGCCGACGCCGCTGCTCATTTCGGAATACTTCCACCCGCTCAACGAGACGTGCGAGGGCATCCTGACGACTCAGACCCGAGTAATCAGCAATCCCCAAAGTCATCGCATTGACTTCTTGCTCAATCAAGTCAGCAGTCTGCTGAAGATAGAAACTGCGCTCGCGGAACTTGAAGTACCCCATGAATCCTGCAGCAAGTCCGACAGCAAGACTGAGACCAACCGTAATCCACTGCTCAAGCGTCATGGAACCCGCCTGTAGAGCAGCCACGGTCGTCGTACCAAGGGATCCTACAATGATCACCGACTGAAGCCTATTGTGAATTTTTCGATATTTGTCACTTTCGTCTTGATATTGAGAAATATGTGCGGCTACATCTGCCTTGTATAGGCTTTGACTAATGTGGCTGGCGACAGTGTTGCCTGCCTCCGTCCAACGTAGATCATCCCGAATTCGTTCAAGGTTAGCTTCAGCCTCTTCGAGCGAGGGGATCTGTCGGCGCCGGACCCAGCTTCTAACGCCCAGAGCAGTTCCTCCGAAAGCCACGACTAGGACACTGCAAACCAAATCGAATTTTTCAACTATCGCGTTACCCCACGCAGCGGCCGTAGCCAGGCTGGCAGCGAGGAGAGCGAACGCCACCGTTGCCGAACAAAAACGAAACCAACGGTTTGCCCGGCGGCGCTTAAGCAATACCGCCTCCGCTTCGGCAGCCTGACGCTTGAGAGACCTAGCTAGCCGCCTCCCAGCACCGCTCTCTTCCTCTGACATGTTCCTCCTCCACTCCGCACAGCCGATGCGGAGTGCCCCTACCCAACCGGAATAGCGAACTCCGTTTTGCGGACAGTGGGCTACCCCACCTTGAGTCGCCTGATGGCAGATGCCCCGCCCTTACCCACGACGAGCTGACAGCAAGCGTCGGCCCAGCCCGACCCGAGCGCCGTGCCTCGCTCCGCTCTCACCCCAAGTCTCTCCTCAAGAGTCTGTTCTCCGTCCCTGAAGGCACTAGACTAGATGGCTCTGAGGGGGCCAGTCGCCACGATGCAGCCTGGGCTCAACCCGACTCACCGAAGTCCAGGAGGCAGACATGGCGTATACCGCAGAAATCAGCCGCATCAATCCCGCTTGCATTATTTTCTTGGTGGACCGCTCTAATTCCATGGCGGATTCGATCGGCGGCAATGTCCCGCAGCCCAAGGCGGCGGTCGTAGCCGATGCCATCAACCGCCTCCTCTATGAGTTGACTATCAAATGCGCTAAAGAATCGGGAGTCCGTGACTATTTTCAGGTTGCGGTCATCGGGTATGGCCAGACTGTAGGATCCGCGTTCAGCGGTAAACTCGCGGATCGCGATCTCGTCCCCTTGTCTCAGATTGCAGACAACCCGGCCCGAGTGGATCAGCGCATCAAGAAGGTACCCGACGGGGCCGGCGGCCTCGTAGACACTGCTGTCAGTTTTCCCATTTGGCTGGAGCCGGTCACGGATGGGGGAACACCAATGAATCGCGCGTTGCAGTACGCAGAGAATTTGGTAGCGCGCTGGGTGGAAGAACATCCCGGCGGATTTCCCCCGATCGTACTCAACCTCACGGATGGCGAGTCCACAGACGGCGACCCTACCGACTCTGGCCATGCGATCTGCACCCATACCACGGCGGACGGTGCGGCACTTTTGTTCAACCTTCACGTATCTGCCGCTGGCGGCGAACCTGTCACGTTTCCTCACTCAGATGTTGCACTCCCCGACTCGCACTCACGCCTGCTGTTCGCAATGTCGAGCCAACTCCCCGGCCATATGCGTTCCTATGCGACGACGCTGGGCTATCGAGTAAGCGATGAAACTCGGGGATTTGTATACAACGCAGATATTAGTGCCGTAGTTCAGTTCCTCGACATTGGCACACGGTCCACGGACCTGCGATGAGTGTCAATTCTGCTACGGTGAGAACTCTAGTGATCCCTAAACATGGACACGCTGATGAGGAGTGTGAGGATTCCTACTTCGTTATTCCAACAGGTTCTCTCAGGGAGCCATGCTCCGGTCCCCTAGTAGCGGTTATTTCCGATGGGGCTTCGGAAAGCATGTTCGCTCGCACATGGTCCGGCATGATTGCCTGGCATGCTGCCCGCGGAAGCTACCGCGTGCCCGATACCCTCACGGGACCTGGCGCCAGTTTCCGCCACTGCATTACTCAGCTCGCAGGCCGCTGGAAAAATTGGGTTTGCAGCTACATTGAGCAACGTGTCTCTGAAGGCCGCCCGCTGCAGTGGTACGAGGAGGCGAAATTGGCCTCTGGAGCGTTCGCGACATTGTTGGCGTTGCGCCTTGATTACGGTTGCGCCATGCAGGTTCACGAGGGGGAGCAAGGTGGTTTCTGGAATGCTGCTGCTCTAGGTGACTCCTGCGTATTCCAAGTTCGAGGACAGCAGGTTATATCTCACTTCCCCATCAAGTCATCGGCCGACTTCGGAATATCACCAAGTCTCCTAGGGAGCAACGCCAATCCGGACCTCGTATGCCGGCGCACACTCTTCGATAATGGCCCGTTCAAGGAGGGCGACGAATTTTTTCTGATGACAGACGCCCTTGCAGCCTGGTTTCTTTCTGCTGTTGAGAACTCTTCTCCGAGCGAACTTGAAGGGATCTTGGATCAGCTACGGGTATTTAGCCGTACTGGCAATAGGTCGACATTTGCGACCTGGTTGTCGTCTTTGAGGGTGGCCGGCGTCCTGCGGAACGATGACATCACCTTCATGCGTATCTGTACCTCGGGGAGATCAGGTGATGGGAGCTCATGATGAAGCGGTGGATAAGAACGTAGTTCGGAGGTTTCCAACCGGCTCTCAGTACTCGACTGCCCTCCAAAACACGCAACTCTGCTTTCGTCATACTGATCTCAAGAATGCCAAGCCCGTACTGAACGCAATCGGCATGCCGAAACCTGTGTCCGGAAGTTCGGCTACTGTTTTTTCCCTTACCACTTCCGATGGGCGACGTATTGCGGTCAAGTGCTTCACAAGGCACGTGAGCGACCAAGAACACAGGTATCAAAAGATCAGTGAGCACCTCGCGCAGATCGACACTGAATCTTTGTCGCAACCTTGGAAAATGGGTTTTGAATACGTACCCGACGGAATTTTGATTGAAGGCGTTCGGTACCCCATTCTAAAGATGGATTGGGTGGAGGGGCTTCTTCTATCACAATGGCTAAGCATCCATCACCAGGATCAGGCATCCGTGATGGAAGTAGCTCGCAAATTTGAAGACCTCGCGCATGATCTCCATCGCAACAACATTGCTCATGGTGATTTGCAGCATGGAAATTTGCTAGTCGCCCAGGACCGCACGCTTCGCCTGGTGGATTATGACGGCTTGTTCGTGCCGGCACTATCTGGAGAACGCGGCAATGAAATCGGGCATCGAAACTACCAGTCTCCACGTCGGACACTCGATGATTTCGGCCCTGACATGGATAACTTCTCAGCATGGGTGATCCATGCTTCGCTTATCGCCGTGGCTGAAGATCCTACACTTTGGTCACAATTGCACGACGCCGATGGTGAATACTTGCTCCTGTCTGGAGATGACTTCTCGGATCCATCTAGCTCGACGCACTTTCCGGACCTCTTGCGTCATGCAAACCCTGTAGTCAACGCTTCTATGAGCCAGTTGAGTGCGCTATGTGAAAAGCGCCTAGCTGAGATTCCGCGACTCCATTGGAGCCAATCTTCTACCGACGTTGATACGGAACTACACGTCCCGAGCGAAGGTACTTCGGGAGACGTTGCGGATACGCAGCCGGGTAGGCCGTCTTGGCTGGATAGCCATCTTACTACGAACACCCTTGAGGCGAGTTTTTCTACCATATCCTTCCAAGGTTGGCATCTAAGGGAATTCCTACTTGCTCTGCTTGGGGTACTCACCGTTACCGCTCCGCTGATCATGGGAATGACTGGCTACCTACATTTCGGAGCCATCGTGCTCGGAGCGTTGACCATGTCGTCAGTGTTCTTCGTTCTATCTGCTGCCGCCCGTTTCAAGCGCGGCGAAATAAAAATGCTTCGCAACAATCAACGAAGCTTGGATCAGCTCCTTGCACTGAACGCTGAGACCGTGGCTAATTACGAGAAGGTCCACGAGGAGCGCGCTCGACTTATAGTCGATGAGCAAGGTGTGATCGAAAGAAACATTAGTCAGAACCAAGAGCTGACGAACCAACTTCATCAAAGTTATGCGCGAATCGAATCGGACAGGAAAGCGGCATCGGACGCACTGAAACAAGAGTTGCGCAACCTGAGAGATGAGAGGGATGCCGCTTTTGCAGAGAGACTGCGCCCGCTTCAGCAACCCTGGGTGCAGAAGAGATTGCCCTCTTTTCTGCTTTCCGAGGCGCATCTCTCTGGCATCACGTCGAAGCACATCTCTTCGCTGGCAGCACTTAATCTCCGTACTGCGGCAGATATCGTTGGGATCAAACGGGTTAAGGGAGGAGACGATGCCTTGCTCATGACAGGTGACGGGAGATGCGTAAAAGTACCTGGAGTCGGTCCAGTTAAGGCGGAGTCTCTCTACGCGTGGCACCAGGAGTGCGAAGAGACAGCGCGAGAGTCATGCCCTGTGAGCCTGCCTGCCGACGATGAGGCAGAGATTGAGGGCGCGTTCGAACCTCTATTTGCATCGGTTCTGGCCCGACAAACTGTAGTTGACCAGGAGGCCGAGCGTAGAAGGAGCGAAGCCCGGAAGGAACTAGCGGTTATCCGTACGCGTCTTGCGGATACACATCAGGAAAAATTGGCGGCCCTTCGAGCTCGAAGTGAAGACTTGGATCTTCTTCTTTCTGACATGCGCGCGAGTGCATCTGATGTATACCGTTTAAATCAATCGAAGACTCTACTGATGATGAGTGCGCGAAAGATCTCTTACTTGAGATACCTCCGTTTCCTGTACCTCAGATGACAGGCGGCGAAGAGGTGCAATTTTGACCGCTAAGCCTCACCGCCCACCGTGCACGAACTCGTTAGGTACTCGCAGACGGCGCCGGCGTATTCATTCAGCCGAGTGCCATACCGGGTATGAAGGCCACGAGGCCGGACAGGAAGCTGCCGATCGCGGCCAGCGTGACGAGGGTGGCCTTGCCGTCCGAGAACAGGCCGGAGCAGAACTCGCGTACTTGACGTCGAAGGATGAGCATCTTGAGCTTCTGCCAGCGGTGTTGGCGGATGTGGCAGCCCATGAGGAGACCAGTTGCGTTGTTCCGGCAACCGTCCTCACGGCCTCTGACAGGAGCACCGCACGTCACGGGCGCTTGGAAGAAGCACCAGACGACGACCAGTGCCGACAGGATCGCCACGATCGCCGGCCCTGCAGCCTTGTTGATCCATGCGGCGATCAGTAGCGCGGCGGCGATCACGCCCCACCACTGTCCCAAGCCGCCGAGCCGACTGCTTCTTGTCCTTGCCCCCGAAGTCGCCATGCCGTTCATGGTGACGTGACTTGGGTTGCTGCGTGCCGTTTCCTGGCCTCTTGACCGAAAAGGTTCTCAGCGCGTCTGGCGTGACGGCTTGTGGCCCTTGGAAACCCATTGGAGGCCGAGTAGGGCGCCCGCGAAAGCCTCGAAGCAGCCCCACGCGCCCTCACACCCACTCGACCTCGGAGTGAACGCTGGAAGAACTCCCAGGCCCCGGCAGTGGCGTCCTAGAGGCCACCTGCGCGCGCTGCTCCGGAGCCCGCTGCACGCCGAGCGCGCTCAACAGTGCCGCCACCTCTTCCTGTGTGACTTCCGCCACAGCGTCGGCAAGACGCTGCAGCGGGTCAGCACTCACGTCAGCGCCCGTTTCATCTGGTCGGAGCCGACTTCTTAACCGTCAGCGGCAGGAGCTTCTTGCCGCTCTGGCTCAGTTGTGGCCATGTGTCGAACTGCGGACACACGCCGCAGTCGAAGCAAGGGGTCCAGCGGCAGTCCTCGACCTCTGTTTCGTCGAGGGCGTCCTGCCAGTCCTCCCAGAGCCAGTCCTTGTCCAGTCCGGAGTCCAGGTGGTCCCAGGGGAGGACCTCCTCGTAGGTGCGCTCGCGGGTGGTGTACCAGTCGACGTCCACGCCGAAGGGGGCCAGCGCCTTGTCGGCGCAGCTCATCCAGCGGTCGTAGGAGAAGTGCTCGCGCCAGCCGTCGAAGCGGCCGCCGTCGTCGTAGACCGCGCGGATGACGGCGCCGATGCGGCGGTCGCCGCGGGAGAGCAGGCCCTCGACGATGCCGGGCTTGCCGTCGTGGTAGCGGAAGCCGATCGAGCGGCCGTACTTCTTGTCGCCGCGGATCTTGTCCCGGAGCTTGGCCAGGCGGTCGTCCGTCTCCTCGGCGGAGAGCTGGGGCGCCCACTGGAAGGGGGTGTGGGGCTTGGGGACGAAGCCGCCGATCGAGACCGTGCAGCGGATGTCGTTGGAGCCGGAGACCTCGCGGCCCTTGGCGATGACCCGCGTCGCCATGTCGGCGATCTGCAGGACGTCCTCGTCGGTCTCCGTCGGCAGGCCGCACATGAAGTACAGCTTCACCTGGCGCCAGCCGTTGCCGTAGGCGGTGGCGACGGTGCGGATCAGGTCGTCCTCGGAGACCATCTTGTTGATGACCCTGCGGATGCGTTCCGAGCCGCCCTCGGGGGCGAAGGTGAGGCCGGAGCGGCGGCCGTTGCGGGTCAGTTCGTTCGCCAGGTCGATGTTGAAGGCGTCCACACGGGTGGAGGGGAGGGAGAGGCCGATCTTGTCTTCCTCGTAGCGGTCCGCCAGGCCCTTGGCGATGTCGCCGATCTCCGAGTGGTCCGCGGAGGACAGGGAGAGGAGTCCGACCTCTTCGAAGCCGGTCGCCTTCAGGCCCTTGTCGACCATCTCGCCGATGCCGGTGATCGAGCGCTCGCGGACCGGGCGGGTGATCATGCCCGCCTGGCAGAAGCGGCAGCCGCGCGTGCAGCCGCGGAAGATCTCCACCGACATGCGCTCGTGGACGGTCTCGGCGAGCGGGACCAGGGGCTGCTTGGGGTACGGCCATTCGTCGAGGTCCATGACCGTGTGCTTGGACACGCGCCAGGGGACTCCCGACCGGTTGGGGACCACGCGGGCGATGCGGCCGTCGGGGAGGTACTCGACGTCGTAGAAGGCCGGGATGTACACCCCGCCGGTCTTCGCCAGGCGGAGCAGGACCTCCTCGCGGCCGCCGGGGCGGCCTTCCGCCTTCCACTCCTTGATGATCCGCGTCATGTCGAGCACGGCCTGCTCGCCGTCGCCGATGACCGCCGCGTCGATGAAGTCCGCGATCGGCTCGGGGTTGAACGCGGCGTGGCCGCCCGCGAGGACGATCGGGTCGTCGAGGGTGCGGTCCTTGGACTCCAGCGGGATGCCCGCCAGGTCCAGGGCCGTCAGCATGTTGGTGTAGCCGAGCTCCGTGGAGAAGGACAGGCCGAACACGTCGAAGGCCTTCACCGGGCGGTGGCTGTCCACCGTGAACTGCGGGACGCCGTGCTCCCGCATCAGCGCCTCCAGGTCCGGCCACACGCTGTAGGTGCGCTCGGCGAGGACGCCGTCCTGCTCGTTCAGGACCTCGTAGAGGATCATGACGCCCTGGTTGGGCAGGCCGACCTCGTAGGCGTCCGGGTACATCAGCGCCCAGCGGACGTCACAGGACTCCCACGGCTTGACCGTGGAGTTGAGCTCTCCGCCGACGTACTGGATCGGCTTCTGCACATGCGGGAGCAGAGCTTCGAGCTGCGGGAACACGGACTCGGCGGCCGCAGCGACTTCGGCAGACATCTCGCGAACCTTCGTGGGATGGAGCGGCAGGGACTGGACTGGCGTCAGCCGGCACTCGGAAGACCGTCGGACGGCTGACAGGGGTGACCATCTAGCCTAACGCGGTCGCCGGCCTTCCCCGTACGGTCAGAGGTCCGTCGCCCGCCGCATCAGCGTCCACAGTCCGGGCAGCCGGGTCTCGGCCGTCGCCGCGCGGTGCTCCTCGCGGCCGTAGAGGACCCCGTAGGTGAACGTGTTCTCCCCGGCCGCGTGGGCCACCGCGGCCAGCTCGCGCAGGGCCTGGCGGGCCATGACGCTGTCCTGGTGGTCGCCTAGCAGGCCCTGCAGTGCCTTCATGGACCTGGCCAGGTCGGACGCCGGGTCGCCCAGGGCCGCCACGGCCGCCTCCGCCGCGTACCGGGCCCGCTTGGCCTTCTTGCGGGCCTCGTGCAGGGCGAGGTCGCGGTCCTGGCCGGGCGGGAGCTCGATCGCCTGCTCGACGAGCGCCGCGACCTTGCCGAAGTCCTTGCGCACGGCCTTGGCGATCACCTTGGACGGCTTGCCGGAGGCCGCCGGGAGGAGGGGCGGGTCGTCGAGCAGTGCGTCCAGGGAGCCGAGGAGGGCGAGGTAGCGCGGTCCGTCCAGTACGGCGATCAGGCGCCGGCGCGACCCGCCGCGCCGGGCCTTCGCCCAGCGGCGCACGCGGGCGCGGACGGGGCCCGCGACGAGGTTGCCGGGCAGTTCGTCCAGGGCGGCGGTGAGGCGGTCGGTGAGCACTTCGTGGTCGCGGTCGACACCGAGTTCGCCGGCCAGCCACTTCAGCTCCTCGCCGACGGGGTCGGTGACGCCGCGGTCGAGGACCTTGCCGTAGGAGCGGAAGACGCTGCGCATCCGGCGGGTGGCGACGCGCATGCGGTGCACGGAGTCGTACGTGTCCAGCCGTACGGCCGGGTCGAGGGCGAGGACGGCCTCCCGCTGGGCCCGGAGGTAGGCCAGCACGTGGTCGCCTGCGGTGCGCGGGGCCTTCACGGGCCGCTGCTTGCCGCGCCGCTTCTTGCCGCCCTTTCCGTGCGGGGCGGTCTCCGCCAGCGCGCGGGCCAGCTTCGACGGGGACTCCGAGGGTCGTACGCCGGCGCCGCGCAGCCGTTTCTCGACCTGGTCGAGGAGGGCGGGGTCGCCGCCGTCGGCGAGTTCCACCTCGATCTCGGTCCACTGGGCGGCGCCGCCGTCGCCGGTGAGGCGTTCGGCGTGCACGGCGTCGGCACTGGCCTCGGCGAGCACGTGTCCTGCGGTGTCGACGAGGTGGCGCACGTCGCGGTGGGAGCGCAGCCGGACCACCGGGATCAGCTCGGCGTCGCGGGTGCGGGAGCGGACGAGCCCGAGGTGGCCGGGCGGGACGGTGTCGCTGAGCGGGGCCCTGATCTCGTCCCGGACGCCGGGGGCGACCGGGAGTTTCAGGTGCCAGCCCGCGTCGGAGCCGCCGGTGCGGCGGCGCAGGGTGATGGAGGCCGCGGCGAGGCGCTCGTCGGCGGTGTCGTAGTAGGTGGCGTCCAGGCTCACGACACCCTTGTCGATGACGGCCGCGACCCCGGCGACGCCGGTGAGGTCGGGCAGGCCGCTGTCGTCGGATTCGTACTTCCGCTCGATCTCGCGCTTTGTGTCCGCCATGCCCCGAATGTAGTGGGAGATGATCCCGGGCGGCAGGGTCTTTCGGGCACAGCGGTCCCGGTAGCGCCCCCGAAGGGGCGCGGGGAACTGCGTGACCGGCCGCGACGGTGCGGCGGACGATCGACGGCAGGGCGCGGCACTTCCATCGGTAGTTCCGGCGAAGCGCTCGGGGCGCAGCGCTCACGCCGACATGGGCCGCTGGACCTTGATCGACTGGAGCAGTCCGACCGCCACCCAGACCGCGAACATCGACGAGCCGCCGTAGGACACGAACGGCAGCGGCAGGCCGGTCACCGGCATGATGCCGAGGGTCATGCCGATGTTCTCGAAGGACTGGAAGGCGAACCAGGCGACGACGCCGGCGGCGACCACCGTGCCGTACAGCTCGGTCGAGTCGCGGGCGATGCGGCAGGCGCGCCACAGCACCACACCCAGCAGAACGATTATCAGGCCCGCGCCGACGAAGCCGAGTTCCTCCCCCGCGACGGTGAAGACGAAGTCCGTCTGCTGCTCGGGCACGAACTGGCCGGTGGTCTGCGAGCCGTGGAAGAGGCCGGCGCCGGTCAGTCCGCCGGAGCCGATCGCGATGCGGGCCTGGTTGGTGTTGTAGCCGACGCCCGCCGGGTCGAGGTCGGGGTTGGCGAAGGCGGCGAAGCGGTTGATCTGGTAGTCGTCCAGGATGTGCAGCTGCCAGACCGCGATCGCGCCGACGGCGCCGGCCGTGATCAGGCCGAACACCCAGCGGTTGGAGGCGCCGGAGGCGAGCAGCACGCCGAGGACGATGATGACCATCACCATGACCGAGCCGAGGTCGGGCATGAGCAGCACGATCAGTATCGGTACGGAGGCCAGTCCCAGGGACTGCAGCACGGTGCGGTGGTCGGGGTGCTGCCGGTCGCCCGCGTCGACCTGGGCCGCCAGCAGCATCGCCATGCCCAGGATGATCGTGATCTTCACGAACTCCGAGGGCTGGAGCGAGAATCCGCCGCCGAGGACGATCCAGGAGTGGGCGCCGTTGACGGTGGAGCCGAGCGGGGTGAGCACCAGCAGGATGAGGAGGACCGAGGCGCCGTAGAGGATGGGCACGGCCGTGCGCAGGACGCGGTGGCCGAGCCAGACGGTGCCGATCATCAGGGCGAGTCCGATGCCGGTGTTCATCAGGTGCCGGATCAGGAAGTAGTACGGGTCGCCCTGGTTGATCTCGTTGCGGTTGCGGGTCGCCGAGTAGACGAGGACGGAGCCGATCGCGGACAGCGTGAGGGCCGCCAGCAGTATCGGCCAGTCCAGGCGGCGGGTGACGGAGTCGCGGGCGAAGACGCGGGCCAGGCCCGCGCGTTCGGGACCGTATCCGGAGACGGAGAAGGTGTTGACTCCGGTCATGTGAGCATCCTCCGGCTTCCCTTCCCGCGCGGCCGCCTTCGGGTGTCGCGGTTGGTCGTGGTGGGCGAGGCCGTGGTCGCGCCGGGCTGGGTCCCGTCCGGCGCGGTCGTGCCCCGGTCGGTCGCCCGGAGGTCCTCGACCGGGTCCTTGGAGATCTTCGGGGAGGTGATCGCGCCGTCGGTCTTGATCTTCGGCAGGGCCTTCTGCGGGGTGGGCAGCAGCGCCTTCTTCTTGTCGACCGAGCCGTCGGACTGGACGCCGTACAGCGCGCTGTAGATGTTGCGCACGGCCTCGCCGGAGGCGCCGGAACCCGTACCGGCCTGGGCGATGGTCATGACGACCGTGTAGTCCTTGGAGTACGTGGCGAGCCAGGAGGTGGTCTGCTTGCCGTAGACCTCGGCGGTGCCGGTCTTGGCGTGCAGTTCGATCTGGTCCTGCGGCCAGCCGCCGAACTTCCAGGCGGCGGTACCGCGGGTGATGACGCCCGCGAGGGCGGCGTCCATGCCCTTGATCGTGGCCTTGCTGATCGGCAGCCTGCCCTGGGCCTTGGGCTTGATCTCCTGTACGGTCCTGCCGTCCGCGCTGATGACCGCCTTGCCGATGGTCGGCTGGTACATGGTGCCGCCGTTGGCGAGGGCGCCGTAGATCACGGCCTCCTGGATCGGCGTGACGAGGGTGTCGCCCTGGCCGATGGAGTAGTTGATCTCGTCACCGGCGCGCATCTTGTTGCCTTCGAGGCAGTTCTCGTAGGCGATCTGCTCGACGTAGGAGCCGTCCTTCTTGCCGGTCTTGCACCAGTAGCTCTTGTTGGCCTCCCAGAAGGCCTGCTTCCACTTGCGGTCCGGGACGCGGCCGGTGACCTCGTTGGGCAGGTCGATGCCGGTCTCCTTGCCGAGGCCGAACTGGTGGGCGGCCTTGAAGAAGTAGTCCTTGGCCTGGCCCTTCTTGGGGTTGATGCCGCCGTCCTTCTTCCACTCGTTGTGGGCGAGGCCGTAGAAGACGGTGTCGCAGGAGACCTCGAGGGCGCGGCCGAGCGAGATGGGGCCGAAGTTCTCGCCCTCGAAGTTCTTGAAGACCTGGCCGCCGACGGAGTAGGAGCTGGTGCAGGGGTAGCCGCCGTCCCACTCGTAGCCGGCCTCGACCGCGGCGGCGGTGGAGACCACCTTGAACGTCGAGCCGGGTGCGGACTGACCCTGTATGGCCCTGTTGATCAGCGGGTAGTCGGAGTTCTTGCCGGTGAGCTTCTTGTAGTCCTTGGCGGAGATGCCGCCGACCCACACGTTGGGGTCGTACGTCGGCGCGGACGCCATGGCGACGACGCGGCCGGTCTTGGCCTCCATCACGACGACGGCGCCGGAGTCGGCCTTGTAGTTGGTGCCGGTGATCTTGTCGAACTGCTGGCGGGCGACCTGCATCGCGCGGTCCAGCTCGTACTCGGCGACGCGCTGGACGCGGGCGTCGATGCTGGTGACGAGGTTGGAGCCGGGCTGGGCGGCGTCCGCCTCGGCCTTGCCGATGACGCGGCCGAGGTTGTCGACCTCGTAGCGGGTGACGCCGGCCTTGCCGCGCAGCACCTTGTCGTACTGGCGTTCCAGGCCGGAGCGGCCGACCTGGTCGGAGCGCAGGAAGGGCGAGTCGGTGTCCTGGGCCTTCTGGATCTCCTCGTCGGTGACCGGCGAGAGGTAGCCGAGGACCTGCGCGGTGTTGGACTTGCCGGGGCTCGCGTAGCGGCGGACGGCCTCGGGTTCGGCGGTGATGCCGGGGAAGTCCTCGGCGCGTTCGCGGATCTGCAGGGCCTGCCGGGGCGTGGCCTCGTCGGTGATGGGGATCGGCTGGTACGGCGAGCCGTTCCAGCACGGCTGCGGCGTCTTGGCGTCGCACAGCCGCACCTTCAGCATGACCTCCTCGGGGTCCATGCCGAGGACGCCGGCCAGCTTGGTGAGGACGGCCTTGCCGTCGTCCTTCATCTTCAGCAGGTCGGTGCGGGAGGCGGAGACCACGAGGCGGGTCTCGTTGTCGGCGAGCGGCACCCCGCGCGCGTCCAGGATCGAGCCGCGCACCGCGGGCTGGACGACCTGCTGGACGTGGTTGCCGGTGGCCTTCTTGGCGTATTCGGCGCCCTCGCGGATCTGCAGGTACCACAGGCGGCCGCCGAGGGTGCCGAGCAGGGAGAGGACCAGGATCTGGATGACGACGAGACGGATCTGGACGCGTGGGGTCCGTCCGGTCTCCGGGATGTTCGTCACGGTGGCTGTCTCCTCCTCTCAGTGCGTGTACGAATCGTGTACGACGGACCTGTGAGGCCCCGCGGCGGGCGATTGCCGTGTCGTCACAGCCGCTTGACCCCCTTGATACGGCCCACGCGCGTGGTGCGGGCACGGGCCTTGGTCTTCAGGCCGCCGAGGCCGCCGCGCTGCCCGCCGATCTTCAGGCCGGTGCCGGTGGAGATCCAGCCGGAGGAGATGTCGGCGCTCTTCTTGGCGGCGGAGGTGCTGTCGGCGAGCGGGTCGTTCTCGGCGCGCCGGGCCAGGGCCATGATCCCGGGGACCACGAACGGGGCGAGCAGCAGGTCGTACAGGGCCGCGGTGAACATCAGGCCGGGCAGGCCGACGTGGCGGGCGGCGGTGTCGCCGACCAGGGCGCCGACGCCCGCGTACAGCAGGGTCGAGCCGATCGCCGCGACGACCACGGTGAGCATGGGGCCGGTGGCGGACTTCAGCCGCCCGTTCTCCGGCTTCATCAGGCCGGCGCAGTAGCCGATGACGCACAGCACCAGGGCGTAGCGGCCGGCGGCGTGGTCGGCGGGCGGGGCGAGGTCGGCGAGCAGGCCGGCGCCGAAGCCGATCAGGGCGCCGCCGACGTGGCCGTAGACCATGGCGAGGCCGAGGACGGTGAGCAGCAGCAGGTCGGGGACGGCGCCGGGCAGGTGGAGGCGGGCGAGGACGCTCACCTGGATCACCAGGGCGACGGCCACGAGCACCGAGGCGAGCAGGATCCGGTTGACGCGCACGGGGAATCAGCTCCTACTGCTGGGACTGGCCGTCGGCGGGCGCGCCGGCTGACGGGGTGACCGTGACGGTGACCGTCGGCCTCGGGGTGGGCTTGGGCTTCTTCGGGAGCACCGTGTCGCGCGGGTCCTTCTTCGGGGCCTCAACGACGACGCCGACGACGTCGAGCTTGGTGAAGCTGACGTACGGCGTGACGTAGAGGGTGCGGGTGAGGCCGCCGCCGGAGGGGTCGACGCGGGAGACGACGCCGACCGGGACGCCGGGCACGAAGGGTTTGTCGGCCTGGGAGCCGAAGGTGGCCAGGCGGTCGCCCTTCTTCACCTCGGCCTTGCCGTTGAGGAGTTCGACGCGCATCGGGCGGTCGCCCTGCCCGGCGGCGAAGCCGAGTTCGTCGCTGTTCTCCATGCGGGCGCCGACGGTGAAGTCGGGGTCGTTGGCGAGCAGGACGGTGGAGGTGTCGGGGCCGACGGTGGTGACGCGTCCGACCAGGCCGTCGCCGTTGAGCACGGTCATGTCGCGTCTGATGCCGTCGTTGGCGCCGACGTCGATGGTGATGGTCCAGGAGAAGCCCTGGGCCGCCCCGATGGCGATGACCTCGGCGCCCTTGATGCCGTACTGGCCCTGGCCCGCGAGCTTCAGCATCTTGTCGAGCTGCTTCAGGCGGCTGCGGCCGCGGTCGTCGCTGCCGAGCTTCGCCTTGAGGGCCGCGTTCTCCTGCTCCAGCCGGGCGAGCCGGTCGTGCCGCTCACCGGAGTCCCGGATCGCGGAGACGGCGTTGCCGACCGGGTCGACCGCGGCGGACACGCCGTTCTCGATCGGGCCGAAGACGGTGGCCGCCGCCTGGCGGGCACCGTCGACCGGCGAGTCCTCTCCGCCGCGGATGTCCACCGTGATCAGCGCGAACGCGATGGCGATCAGCAGCACCAGGAGCAGCCGGCTCTCTCGTGTGTCCCTCACGTGCGGCGGCCGTGCCCTTCCTCATAGGAATGCGGGTGTTGGGAAATGTGATGGTGAATCGGGGCGAGCATATGCCTCTCGGCAACTGCCTCTATGTCAACTGCCTCTATATCAACGATCCGCCGCACGAGAGGAGATCGTCTCGTACGGCGGAATCGAAGAGGTGGGTCATCTGCGCGGCTGGGCGTCCAGCACCTGCTGGAGCGCCTCGAACTCCTCGACGCACTTGCCCGAGCCGAGCGCCACGCTGTCCAGCGGGTCCTCGGCGATGTGGATCGGCATGCCCGTCTCGCGGCGCAGCCGCTCGTCGAGCCCGCGCAGCAGGGCGCCGCCGCCGGTCAGCACGATGCCGCGGTCCATGATGTCGCCGGACAGTTCCGGCGGGCACTTGTCGAGGGTCGTCTTGACGGCGTCGACGATCGCGTTGACGGGCTCCTCGATCGCCTTGCGCACTTCGGCGGCGGAGATGACGACGGTCTTGGGCAGCCCGGAGACGAGGTCCCGGCCGCGGATCTCGGTGTGCTCGTCGGTGTCGAGGTCGTACGCCGAACCGATCGTGATCTTGATCTGTTCGGCCGTCCGCTCACCCAGCAGCAGCGAGTACTCCTTCTTGATGTGCTGGATGATCGCGTTGTCCAGTTCGTCGCCGGCGACGCGGATGGACTGGGCGGTGACGATGCCGCCGAGGGAGATCACCGCGACCTCCGTGGTGCCGCCGCCGATGTCCACGACCATGTTGCCCGTAGCCTCGTGGACCGGCAGGCCGGAGCCGATGGCCGCGGCCATGGGCTCCTCGATGATGTGCACCTGCCGGGCGCCGGCCTGGGACGACGCCTCGATGACGGCGCGGCGCTCGACGCCGGTGATGCCGGAGGGCACACAGACGACGACCCGCGGACGAGCCAGATACCTCCGCTTGTGGATCTTCAGGATGAAGTAGCGGAGCATCCGCTCGGTGATCTCGAAGTCGGCGATCACGCCGTCCTTCAGCGGACGCACGGCGACGATGTTGCCGGGCGTGCGCCCGATCATCTTCTTCGCTTCCGCACCGACCGCGAGAATGCCACCGGTGTTCGTGTTGATCGCGACGACGGACGGCTCGTTGAGTACGATCCCGCGACCCCTGACGTACACCAGCGTGTTGGCGGTCCCGAGGTCGACAGCCATGTCACGGCCGATGAACGACATTGAGTTCCCCATCAGGATTCGTCTGGCCTTCCTGGGAGCTTTTGAGGGCTTTTCAGGTCGGCGAAGCGGGTGCGGTGACGTGAAGGCTTACATCGTAGACGCGCCTTCGCGAACACTGCGGGAGGGTCTTCGCCATTGTCAGCAGATGATGCGCGGCTCCGCTTGTGGAGACGGGCGTTCGGGGGCACTCGTTCCCTCGAACGCCGCCGCGTATGCACGAGGGTGCGGGGCCGCGGCACCGCACCCTCCGCTGGTGCCGACGCAGGCGCCACGCGCGGAACACGCGTGGCGTTGCCCGCGGGACGCACGCGGCCTCGCGCGCCGGATGCGTGCCGGATGCGTGCCGGACGGGGCTGCGGGCGGGGCTGTGCGAGGGTTGCGCGGGGCTGTACGGGGTTACGCGCGGCCCGGGAAGAAGATCTTCACCTCGCGCTCGGCGGACTCCTCGGAGTCGGAGGCGTGGATCAGGTTCTCGCGGACGATGACGCCGTAGTCACCGCGGATGGAGCCCGGCGCGGCGGCGATCGGGTCGGTCGGGCCGGCCAGCTGCCGCAGCCCCTCGATGACCCGCTCGCCCTCGACGATCAGCGCGACGACCGGGCCGGAGGCCATGAACTGCACCAGCGGCTCGTAGAACGGCTTGCCCTTGTGCTCGCCGTAGTGCTGCTCCAGCGTCTCCTGGTCCAGGGTGCGCAGTTCCAGCGCGGTGATCTGCCAGCCGGCCTTGCGCTCGATGCGGCTGATGATCTCGCCGGTCAGGCCGCGACGGACGGCGTCGGGCTTGAGGAGGACGAGGGTGCGCTGGGTCACGGGAAGGCTCCTTAGTTCCTGCCAGGTGTGCGGTGGGACGAGGTTACAGGGCGTGTCCGGGCACCTGTCACACAGCGTCAGGGGTCGAGGAGTCCGACTGTGCCGCGAATCTCGCCTTCGCCTCGTCGATCTTCCGTCCGTAGTGCACCGACGCCCACCACAGGGCGGCGAAGACGGCGCCCAGGAAGAACATCGTCGGGACGGCGAACCCGGAGGCGATCAGGGCGGCCTGAAGGACCCAGCCCAGCACGACACCGCCCGGCCGGGTGACGAAGCCGCACAGCAGCAGGCACAGCAGCATCGCCACGCCGCTGACGGTCCACACGGTCGTCATGGACAGCCCGGGGTCCTTCATCGCGACCAGCCCGGCGAAGCCGATGACGAAGAACTCGCCGATCAGGGTCGAGGAACACAGCACGCGCACGGGGTCAGCCCCTTCCCAGGAGCAGTCGGGCCTCGCCGACGGTGATGACGGAGCCGGTGACGAGGACGCCGCCGCCCGCGAACTCGCCCTCCTCCTCGGCGAGCGTGATGGCGGCCTCCAGGGCGTCCGGCAGCCGCGGCTCGACCTGGACGCGCTCCTCGCCGAACACCTCGACGGCGATCGCGGCCAGCTCGTCCGCGTCCATGGCGCGGTGGCTGGAGTTCTGGGTGACGACGACCTCGGCGAAGATCGGCTCGAACGCCTCGAGCAGCCCGCGGACGTTCTTGTCGCCGCTCGCGCCGACCACGCCGATGAGCCGGCTGAAGTCGAACGCCTCCTGCACCGCCTCCGCGGTGACGCGGGCGCCCGCCGGGTTGTGGGCGGCGTCCAGGACGACGGTGGGCGAGCGCCGCACGACCTCCATGCGGCCCGGCGAGGATACGGCCGCGAACGCCTTGCGGACGGCGTCGATGTCCAGCGGCTCGGCGCGGGCGGCGCCGACGCCGAAGAACGCCTCGACGGCGGCGAGCGCCACGGCCGCGTTGTGCGCCTGGTGCGCGCCGTGCAGCGGCAGGTACACCTCGGCGTACTCGCCGCCCAGACCGCGCAGGGTGACCAGCTGCCCGCCGACGGCGACCTGCCGGGCGACGACGCCGAACTCCAGGCCCTCACGGGCCACGGTGGCGTCCACCTCGACGGCCTTCTTCAGCAGTACCTGCGCCGCGTCCACCGGCTGCTGGGCCATGATCACGGTCGCGTCCGGCTTGATGATGCCGGCCTTCTCACCGGCGATCTCGCCGGGCGTCCCGCCGAGCCGGTCGGTGTGGTCGAGGTCGATCGGCGTGACCACGGCGACGTCCCCGTCGATCACGTTGGTGGCGTCCCAGCTGCCGCCCATGCCGACCTCGACGACGGCCACGTCGACGGGCGCGTCGGCGAACGCGGCGTAGGCCATGCCCGTGAGCACCTCGAAGAACGACAGGCGGTACTCCTGCTGGGCGTCGACCATCTCGACGTAGGGCTTGATGTCCCGGTAGGTCTCGATGAACCGCTCGGCGGAGACCGGGGCGCCGTCCAGGCTGATCCGCTCGGTGATCGACTGGACGTGCGGCGAGGTGTAGCGGCCGGTGCGCAGTTCGAAGGCGCCGAGCAGGGCCTCGATCATGCGGGCGGTGGAGGTCTTGCCGTTGGTGCCGGTGATGTGGATCGACGGGTACGACCGCTGCGGCTCGCCCAGCACGTCCATCAGCGCGGAGATACGGCTGACCGAGGGCTCCAGCTTGGTCTCGCCCCAGCGGGTGGCGAGCTCCGCCTCGACCTCCCGGAGCGCCTTGTCCACCTCGGGGTCCTCCGGGCGCGCGGGCACGTCGGCCTGCGGCGGGCCGCCCTGGGTGCGCAGGGTGCGGCTGCCGGCCTCGATCACGGCGAGATCGGGGTCGCGGTCGGTCTCGGCGTCGATGATCTCGTCGAAGGGATCGCTCTCACTCACGCGGCCAGTCTACGGAGCCCCGGAGGCGAAGTCGGCGCTGCCTCGGGGTGCCGCGCACCGGAGCGGGCCCCCGGGGCAGCGGATACCCGGGAGGCAGGGCGGCCGCGACGAGGGACGCCGGGCAGGAGACGCGGGACGCCGGGCAGGAGACGCGGGACGCCGGAACGAGCGGGAGCCCCCTGCCTCGGAGGGGCAGGGGGCTCCGGTACGGCACTCGGTGCTCAGGACTGCGGCAGGCGCTCCAGCTGGGCCTCGATCCGGGCGATGTCCTCCTCGGCCTTGGCCAGCCGGGTGCGGATCTTGTCCACGACGGGCTCCGGGGCCTTGGCGAGGAACGCCTCGTTGCCCAGCTTGGCCTCGGCCTGCTGGCGCTCCTTCTGCGCCGCGGCCAGGTCCTTCGCCAGCCGCTTGCGCTCGGCGGCCACGTCGATCGTGCCGGAGAGGTCGAGGGCGACCTCGGCGCCGGCGACCGGCAGGGTGGCCGTGGCCGTGAAGTCCTCGCCCTCGGGCTGCAGGCGCAGCAGCTGGCGGATGGCGGCCTCGTGCGGGGCGAGGGCCGTGCCGTCCAGGGTCAGCCGGGCCGGCACCCGCTGGCCGGGCTGGAGGCCCTGGTCGGCGCGGAAGCGGCGGACCTCGGTGATGACCGACTGCAGGCTCTCGATCTCCCGCTCGGCGTCGGCGTCCCGGAAGCCTCCGTCGGCCGGCCACTCGGCGATGACGACGGACTCGCCGCCGGTCAGCGTCGTCCACAGGGTCTCGGTGACGAAGGGGACGACGGGGTGCAGCAGCCGCAGGGTGACGTCCAGGACCTCGCCGAGGACCCGCTTGCTGACCTCGGCCGCCTCGCCGCCCGCCTGGAACGTCGTCTTGGACAGCTCGACGTACCAGTCGAAGACCTCGTCCCAGGCGAAGTGGAAGAGGGCGTCGGAGAGCTTGGCGAACTGGTAGTCGTCGTAGTACGCGTCGACTTCGGCGACGACGGAGTTCAGGCGGGAGAGGATCCAGCGGTCGGTGGCCGACATCTTCTCCGGCGCCGGCAGCGGGCCGTCCACCGTCGCGCCGTTCATCAGGGCGAACCGGGTGGCGTTCCAGATCTTGTTGGCGAAGTTGCGGGAGCCCTGGACCCAGTCCTCGCCGATCGGGACGTCGACGCCCGGGTTGGCGCCGCGCGCGAGGGTGAACCGCAGCGCGTCGGAACCGTACTTGTCCATCCAGTCCAGCGGATTGACCGCGTTGCCGAAGGACTTGGACATCTTCTTGCCGAACTGGTCGCGGACCATGCCGTGCAGGGCGATGGTGTGGAACGGCGGGGTGCCGTCCATCGCGTACAGGCCGAACATCATCATCCGGGCGACCCAGAAGAAGAGGATGTCGTAGCCGGTGACCAGGACGGAGTTCGGGTAGAACTTCGCGAGCGACTCGGTGCGTTCGGGCCAGCCGAGGGTGGAGAAGGGCCAAAGGCCGGAGGAGAACCAGGTGTCGAGGACGTCGGTGTCCTGGCGCCAGCCCTCGCCGGCCGGCGGCTGCTCGTCGGGGCCGACGCAGACGACCTCGCCGTCCGGGCCGTACCAGACCGGGATGCGGTGGCCCCACCACAGCTGGCGCGAGATGCACCAGTCGTGGAGGTTGTCGACCCAGTCGAAGTACCGCTTCTCCATCTCCTGCGGGTGGATCTTGACCTTGCCCTCGCGGACGGCGTCACCGGCCGCCTTCGCCAGCGGGCCGACCTTGACCCACCACTGCATGGACAGGCGCGGCTCGATGGTGGTCTTGCAGCGCGAGCAGTGCCCGACGGAGTGGACGTAGGGCCGCTTCTCGGCGACGATCCGGCCCTCGGCGCGCAGCGCGGCGACGATGGCGGAGCGGGCCTCCAGCCGGTCCAGGCCCTGGAAGGGGCCGTGGGCGGTGATGACGGCGTGCTCGTCCATGACCGTCAGGGACGGCAGGCCGTGGCGCTGCCCGATCTCGAAGTCGTTCGGGTCGTGGGCCGGGGTGACCTTGACGGCACCCGTGCCGAACTCGGGGTCGACGTGGGTGTCGGCGACGACCGGGATGGAGCGGTCGGTCAGCGGCAGCCTGATGAGCTTGCCGACCAGATGGCGGTAGCGCTCGTCGTCGGGGTGGACGGCGACGGCGGTGTCGCCCAGCATCGTCTCGGCACGGGTGGTGGCGACGACGATGGAGTCGTCCCCGTCCCCGTACTTCATGCTGACCAGCTCGCCGTCGTCGTCCTGGTACTCCACCTCGATGTCGGAGATGGCCGTCAGGCAGCGCGGGCACCAGTTGATGATGCGTTCGGCGCGGTAGATCAGCTCGTCGTCGTAGAGCCGCTTGAAGATGGTCTGGACGGCCCGGGAGAGCCCCTCGTCCATGGTGAAGCGCTCACGGGACCAGGCGACGCCGTCGCCGAGGCGGCGCATCTGGCCGCTGATCTGGCCGCCGGACTCGGCCTTCCACTGCCAGACGCGCTCGACGAAGGCTTCCCGCCCGAGGTCGTGGCGGGACTTGCCCTCCTTGCCCAGCTCGCGCTCGACGACGTTCTGCGTGGCGATGCCGGCGTGGTCCATGCCGGGCTGCCACAGCGTCTCGTGGCCCTGCATGCGCTTGCGGCGGGTCAGCGCGTCGATGAGCGTGTGCTCGAAGGCGTGCCCGAGGTGCAGGCTGCCGGTGACGTTCGGCGGTGGGATGACGATGGTGTACGGCGGCTTGTCGCTCTTGGCGTCCGCCTCGAAGTAGCCCCGCTCCACCCAGCGCTCGTACAGCGGCCCCTCTACGTCGGCCGGCGCGTACTGGGTCGGCAGTTCGGTCTCGGGCGCTGGTGGCTGCTGCTGAGCGTTCTCGGTCACGGGCTCAGTTTAGGGGCCTGCCACTCCCGTCCGTGAACGCGTTTCGTACCGGCATCCCGCAGCCCACCACGAAAGAACATGACCACACAGCCCGCATCCCTGTCACCACAAGGCTACTATCTGCACACAAAACCCTTTTGGCATGAGCACACAATGGGAGATAGCCTGATGAAGCGCCACTTGGCCGTCACGCTCGGCTTGACGGCCGTCGGTGTACTGATCGCCGCGACGCCTGCACAGGCCAACACAGACGCCTGGGAGGAATGCAGCGCACCCTACCTGGCCGGCACTAGCGGGGTGGTCATAGGAGCGGTAGGCGGCGGCAACGAGAACATCACGAGCTCGACACACCTCGACGATGTCCAACTGTACGTGAAGGACACTCGCGCGGACGGTCATCACGTGGCCATCAGGTTGGTCACACGACGCTTCAACGGAACAGACCACTACTGGTCGTGGCATCACCTCTACGCCGGCGCAGGTACCAGCGATTCCTGGCTGACCAGCGCCACCGACTCCGGCGGCATCAAGCTGGTGTGGCGAGAGATAGCAGTCATGGAAGGAGACTCGATAGTGGGCAACTGCATCACCAAACCGCAAGCGACCTGAGCATCGTGGCTCGATAGTTGCCGGGCAGGTTCCTCGGATGTGTTTGTGACGCGACTGCCCGTGGGCCGATCAGCGGCGTTGACAGCTCGCCCGGATCGCTCACGGGCATTGTCACGAAGCGGGCTCAATTCGGGAGTATCTGGTAAACGGTGGCATGGCCGGGAACCGCGGACCAACGAACCCGGGTCAAGATGTCAGACGACATGAACGTCTGGAGGGGGAACCCAGAAATGAGCTACAACCAGCCGGGCCCGTACGGCGGGCAGCCTCAGCAGCCCGGGCCGTACGGCCAGCCGGGCCCCTACGGCCAGCAGCCGCAGGCCCCCCAGCCCGGCTATGGCTACCCCCAGCAGCCGCCGCAGGGGCAGCCCGGCTACGGGTACCCCCAGCAGCCCCCGCAGGGCATGCCGCCGCAGGGCATGCCCCAGCAGCCGGGCCCGTACGGCCAGCAGCCGCAGTACGGTCAGCAGCCGCCGTACGGCCAGCCCCCCTACGGCATGCCCCAGCCGCCGGTGCCGGGCGGTGGGAAGAAGAAGACCGGCCTGATCATCGGCGCGGTGGCGGTCGTGGCGGCGATCGCGGTGGGCGCGGCCGTCCTGATCGGCTCGAGCGGCGGCGGCAGCGGCTCGGACGTCGCCGACGACGGCCCGCACAAGCTGACGACGCCGGACACGGTACTCGGCGAGTACAAGAAAGCCGACAGCGGCAGCGGCAGTATGACGAAAGACGACCTCAACGACGCCGAGTCCTGGGGCGTTAAGGACGCCAAGGACGTCAGCGCGTCCTACGCGGTCACCAACGAGAGCAACCCGCTGGGCGGCAAGATGATCTCGTTCGGCGGCGTCTACGGCACCATCGACGACCCGGAGACGGCCGTCGACGGGTTCTTCGCCTTCATGAAGAAGGACTCCAAGGACCAGGACGTCACCTTCGTCGGCGACCCGAAGGAGTACAAGCCCAGTTCGCTGGACGGGGCGGTGCTGAAATGCCAGGACGCCAAGGTGCCGAATTCCGGCACGACGACCGCGGCTAAGGAGATGAGTGTGACCTACTGCGTCTGGGGCGACCACAGCACGCTCGGCTTCGTGATGCCCATGGAGTACGCGGACATCGCCGCGGGCAAGGCGGCCGACCCCGCGAAGGCGGCGGAGACGACGGCCAAGTTCCGCAGTGAGGTCCGCGTCAAGGCCTGACGCGGCAGCCGCCGTACGGCGGCGGCAGGTGCCACACGGCGAAGGGGCCCCGGTCGACCGGGGCCCCTTCGCCGTGTCTGCGCTGGGTGCGGGACGGCTGTCAGGCCGTCTTCTGCTCTCCCGGTCCCCGGCCGCGGGCGTCCCTCGGGATCAGGGTCGGGTTCACGTTGGAGTGGACGACGTCCGCCGTGATGACGACGCGGGCGACGTCCTTGCGGGACGGGACCTCGTACATCACGGACATGAGGACTTCCTCCATGATGGCGCGCAGGCCGCGGGCGCCGGTCTGGCGGAGGATGGCCTGGTCGGCGATGGCCTCCAGCGCCTCGCGTTCGAAGTCCAGCTCCACGCCGTCGAGTTCGAACAGGCGCTGGTACTGCTTGACGAGGGCGTTGCGCGGTTCGACCAGGATCTGCAGGAGGGCCTCGCGGTCCAGGTTGTGGACCGAGGTGATGACGGGCAGGCGGCCGATGAACTCGGGGATCATGCCGAACTTGACCAGGTCCTCGGGCATGACGTCCTCGAACTGGTCCTTGGCCTCCAGCTCGCGCTTGGAGCGGATCGTCGCGCCGAAGCCGATGCCCTTGGCGCCCGCCCGGGACTCGATGATCTTCTCCAGGCCGGCGAACGCGCCGCCCACGATGAACAGGACGTTCGTCGTGTCGATCTGGATGAACTCCTGGTGCGGGTGCTTGCGGCCGCCCTGCGGCGGGACCGAGGCCGTGGTGCCCTCCAGAATCTTCAGCAGGGCCTGCTGGACGCCCTCGCCGGAGACGTCGCGGGTGATCGACGGGTTCTCGCTCTTGCGGGCGACCTTGTCGATCTCGTCGATGTAGATGATGCCCGTCTCGGCCTTCTTGACGTCGTAGTCGGCCGCCTGGATCAGCTTCAGCAGGATGTTCTCGACGTCCTCGCCGACGTACCCGGCCTCCGTCAGCGCCGTGGCGTCGGCGATCGCGAACGGGACGTTCAGCATGCGCGCCAGCGTCTGGGCGAGGAGGGTCTTGCCGGAGCCAGTGGGGCCCAGCAGCAGGATGTTGGACTTGGCCAGCTCGATCGCGTCGTCACGGCCGCTGCCGCCGCCGTTCTCGCCGGCCTGGACGCGCTTGTAGTGGTTGTAGACCGCCACGGACAGGGCCTTCTTCGCGGCTTCCTGGCCGACGACGTAGCCCTCGAGGAACTCGTAGATCTCACGCGGCTTGGGGAGCTCCTCCCAGCGCACCTCGCTGGTCTCGGCGAGCTCCTCCTCGATGATCTCGTTGCAGAGATCGATGCACTCGTCGCAGATGTACACACCAGGCCCTGCGATGAGCTTCTTGACCTGCTTCTGGCTCTTGCCGCAGAACGAGCACTTGAGCAGATCGCCGCCGTCACCGATGCGTGCCACGGTGTGCTTCCCCTTCGCCTGGGAGACGCCTGGACGTTGAGAGTCCAGCGGCTCCTGGTGCTGCCTTATGTCGACGGTACCTTGCCGAGCCCCCCGTCCGGGCCCCCCTTGGCACGGTTCACTTGGACGTGACCGTGCCAAGGAGCGGCAGACAATACAGCCTCCGCGTCAGCGGACGGACGCGTTGTTCATCTTCCGGGTCGAGATGATCTGGTCGATCAGGCCGTACGACAGGGCGTCCTCGGCCGTGAGGATCTTGTCGCGCTCGATGTCCTCGCGGATCTTCTCGATCGGCGTGGTGGAGTGCTTGGCCAGCATCTCCTCCAGCTGCGAGCGCATCCGCAGGATCTCGTTGGCCGCGATCTCCAGGTCGGAGACCTGGCCGCGGCCGGTCTCGCTGTAGGGCTGGTGGATCAGCACCCGGGCGTTCGGCAGCGCCATGCGCTTGCCGGGCGTGCCGGCGGCCAGCAGGACGGCCGCGGCGGAGGCCGCCTGGCCCATGCAGACCGTCTGGATGTCCGGCTTCACGAACTGCATCGTGTCGTAGATGGCCGTGAGCGCGGTGAAGGAGCCGCCGGGGCTGTTGATGTAGACCGAGATGTCCCGGTCGGGGTCCATCGACTCCAGGCACAGCAGCTGCGCCATGACGTCGTTGGCGGAGGCGTCGTCGATCTGCACGCCGAGGAAGATCACCCGCTCCTCGAACAGCTTCGCGTACGGGTCGTACTCGCGGATGCCCTGCGAGGTGCGCTCGACGAAGCGCGGGATGACGTACCGGGACTCGGCGACGGGCGCCGTGAGCTCGGCTCGTGCGCGGTCGTACAGGCCGCTGCCGGGGAAGTCGTTCACTGTCTGTCTCCTAGGGGCTGAGGCGGTCGGCTGGGGGCTGCGTGGGGGCTTTCCGGTCCCCGTGCGGGGCTCAGGCCCCGGTGCCGCCGCCGCCCGGCATGTTGGCGGCCGTGGTGATGACCTCGTCGATGAGGCCGTACTCCTTGGCCTCCCCGGCGTCGAACCAGCGGTCGCGGTCGGAGTCGCGGGTGATCTGCTCCACCGACTGACCCGTGTGGAAGGCCGTCAGCTCGGCCATGCGCTTCTTGGTGTGCAGCAGCCGCTCGGCGTGGATCTTGATGTCGGAGGCCGAGCCGGCCAGGCCGGCGGAGGGCTGGTGGATCAGGATCTCGGCGTTCGGGAGCGCGAAGCGCTTGCCCGGCGTGCCCGCGCTGAGCAGGAACTGCCCCATCGAGGCGGCGAGGCCCATGGCGATGGTCACCACGTCGTTCTTGATGTACTGCATGGTGTCGTAGATCGCCATGCCGGCCGTGATCGAGCCGCCGGGGCTGTTGATGTAGAGGTAGATGTCCTTGTCCGGGTCGGCGGCAAGGAGCAGCAGCTGCGCGGTGATCTTGTTGGCGATGTCGTCGTCGACCGGCTGGCCGAGGAAGATGATCCGCTCGTTGAGCAGCCGGTTGTAGACCTGGTCGCCGAGGCCACCACCGATGGAAGGCTCGCCGGCGGCGGAGGGCATCAGATTCGTCACGTATCCACCTGCTCGTCTTACGACGGCGCCGGGCCGTCTCACGTTTCCCTGCCGGGGGCCGTCCGGCGGTTCGGTTCGCCGACACCCCTGCCCCCGTACTCATGGACCCTAACGCGCGGGTCCCTTCGGAGAATCCCGCACAGGGGGGTGTTCGCCGGGGGCGTAGCGCCTCGCCGGGAGACGGACGGGCCCCGGGTCATCAGCTGACCCGGGGCCCGTCCTGCGGCGTGTGCGGCGCCGTGGGCGTCAGCCCTCGGTCTTCTCCGCGGCCTCGTCCTCGGCGGCGGCCTCGGCCGTCTCCGCGGCGGCCTCGGCCTCGGTGCCGTCCGCGGCCTCGGCGGCCTCGTCCGCCTCGTCCTCGTCGTCCAGGTCGATGATCTCGCCGTTGGTGTCCTTCACCGTGGCCTTCTCGACCACGACGGCGAGGGCCTTGCCGCGGGCGACCTCGCCGACCAGCAGCGGCACCTGGCCGCCCTCGACGACGGCCTGCGCGAACTGGTCGGGGGACATGCCGGAGGAGGCGGCGCGGCGCATGAGGTGCTCGGTGAGCTCCTCCTGGTTCACGTTCAGCTTCTCCTGCTTGACCAGCTCGTCGAGCACGAACTGGGTCTTGATGCCCTTGACCGCGGCTTCGCGGGTCTCGTCCTCGAACTCCTCGGCCGTCTTGCCCTGGATCTCCAGGTACTTCTCGAGGTCGAGGCCCATCTGGCCGAGCTGGTGGTGCTCGAGGTTGTGCTTGCGGGTGTTGATCTCGTCCTCGAGCAGCTTCTCGGGGACCGGCACCTCGACGAGCTCCAGCAGCTTCTCCAGGACGCGCTCCTGGGCCTGCGTGGCCTGGTCGTACTGCTTCATGTTCTCCAGGCGCTTGCGGCTGTCGGCCTTCAGCTCCTCGAGGGTGTCGAACTCGGAGGCGAGCTGCGCGAACTCGTCGTCCAGCTCGGGCAGTTCACGCGCGGCGACCTGGGTGACCCTGACGGTGACCTCGGCCTCCTTGCCGGCCGCGGAGCCGCCCTTGAGCTCGGAGGTGAAGGTGGCCTCCTCACCGGCGGACAGACCCTTGACGGCGTCGTCGATGCCGTCGAGCAGCTCGCCGGAGCCGATGGTGTAGGAGACGCCGGTGGCCACGCCGTCCTCGAGGACCTCGCCGTCGACCTTGGCCTCCAGGTCGATGGTGACGACGTCGCCGTCCTCGGCGGCACGCTCGACCGGGGAGGTCGAGGCGAAGCGCTCGCGGAGCTGCTCGACCGACTTCTCGACGTCCTCGTCGGTCACCTCGACGGCGTCGACCTCGACCTCGATGCCGGAGTAGTCCGGGATCTCGAGGGCCGGGCGGACGTCGACCTCGGCGGTGAAGTTCAGCGTCTCGCCGTCCTTCAGCTCGGTGATGTCGACCTCGGGCTGGCCCAGGACGGAGAGCTCGGCCTCGTTGACCGCCTCGGTGTAGAACTTCGGAAGCGCGTCGTTGACCGCCTCCTCCAGGACCGCACCGCGGCCGAACCGCTGGTCGATGACGCGGGCCGGGATCTTGCCCTTGCGGAAGCCCTTCACCGTGACCTGCTGGTTGATCTTCTTGTACGCCGCGTCGAGGCTGTCCTTGAGCTCCTCGAAGGGCACCTCGACAGTGAGCCGAACCCGGGTCGGGTTCAGGGTCTCCACGGCGCTCTTCACGGTTCGGTCTCCTTGTGGCTGACTTCTTGGTTTCTGCCGGAGCCAGACTGGTCCGGCGGATTCGCCGCCCGGAGGACGTCCGGAGGATCCAGATGGATGTCCAGTGGATGTCCAGTGGGTTCCTGCGGATGAGACACACGGGCGCGCAGCTTGCATAGTAACCGCCACGGCTGAACGCCCCAAAGGCGATCAACCGGAGTGATCGCTCGGGTGACCGGTGTTGACCGGTCGGTGGTCGGGGTGGCGGGATTTGAACCCACGGCCTTCCGCTCCCAAAGCGGACGCGCTACCAAGCTGCGCCACACCCCGTCTGGTGCGACACGTAGGGTACATGGCCGACGACAGCGGGGCCGCCGCATTTCGCCGGCGCCGTGGGGGCGTCCGGCGCGGGCGGGAAACGGGTGTGCGGCGAGGGGCGGCGACCCGCTACGATGCCTTCAGTGCCGCGGTCGACTGACCTGCGGCGCGTCGTGTGCGGGCGTAGCTCAATGGTAGAGCACTAGTCTTCCAAACTAGCTACGCGGGTTCGATTCCCGTCGCCCGCTCTGTACGGCGAAGGCCCAGGCAGGCGGTGAATTCACCGCCCTGGGCCTTCGGCCGTTCTTCGAGCTGTTCAGCCCGCGTCGGCCCCGTCGGCGATCTCCCGCTCGCGGCGGTCAGAGGTGTGCTGGAAGCCGGGTGACCTGACCCGCTGTGCCGTGTCCGGTCCGGCACCTTCGTCGGCATGGCGATCGGGTTTCTCCTGATAACGCGGCGAGTGCGGCGGACGGCCGCTCGGGCCGCGGCGGGGGGAACGGTCTTCTTCGAGGTCGGGGCCAACCTGCCGGGCACGGGGCGCCGGTACAGCCTCGGCCGGGTGCGGTCGGGTGGCGATTTCCGGTGGGAGCCCCGCTGGTCGTGGACGCTGCTGCGTGAGCTCCCGGCAGACCTGCGCCACGTCCGCACCCGCGAGACGGCCTTCCGCGAGATGCTGTGGCCGCCGGGCCGGCGCCGGGCCGGCGCCGGGCCGGAGCGCTGGTGATCGAGTGCGAGTCGTCCGCGGGACCCGTGCGGCTGTGGGCCCACGCGGCCGACGCGGCGCAAGCGGTGCAGGCGGCGCAGGTGGTGGACGTGCTCCGGCGTACGAGCGCCCCGGGCCTGCCGGGCGCCGCGGGTTCCTGACGCCGGAGGCCGGCGGCGACGGGCGGGGACGGGGAGCTCCACCCGGCGGACGACCGCGCGAAGCCTCCGCGCGCCGGATCCGGTGGGCCGAGCGGTGCCGTCGGGCCGTGGCGGGCTCCGGCGGCCGTGTGAGCGGGGGGCAGGCCGCGCCGGGCCCGGCCGGA
Organism: Streptomyces sp. H51; assembly: GCF_035656535.1. Classification (NCBI taxonomy): domain Bacteria; kingdom Bacillati; phylum Actinomycetota; class Actinomycetes; order Kitasatosporales; family Streptomycetaceae; genus Streptomyces; species Streptomyces sp. H51. The sequence continues at coordinate 11,725 of NZ_JAYMHD010000044.1, read as the reverse complement.
CCGAGGGAGCGCCCGAGCGGCCGACCCGGCGGGGCGCCGGCCCGGGCGTCACCCGAGGAAGTCGTGTCGCCGCCCGTCCGGTCAGAAGCTGATCGAGTTGATGGTCTCGGCTATCGAGTTGAGGAACCGGTTGAGCGACGGGGCCATGCCGGTCGAGGCGAGGAAGAAGCCGAAGAGGATCGCGACGACGGCGGGACCGGCCTTGATCGACCCGCCCCGGATCAGCACCACCAGGATGATCGCCAAAAGCAGCACCACTGACAGTGAAATGGCCACAACAGATCACACCCTCGGTCGGTCCGCTCTCCCGGCCCGGGGACGCACCGGCGCACCCTGCCAGAACCATCGTGCCACCAACTGGCCGCCCTTATGCGGCACCTGAGGCATCGGCGGCCCCGCCCACGCCCGCGGCGCGCCGGAGCGGGCCGCTCACGGGGGCTCCGGCGGACCCAACCGGGTTGATCCGCACGGCAATTCGACAACGCACCCGCACGGGGAATTGGCCGACATCGTTTCCATGCCCACACAATGTGCGTGCGGGTATTCCGAATTGTTGCAACGGGCTCATCAAATGCACCACCAAATCGGCATGAATCGTGACAAGCGGGGTGCGGCAAGTGTGCCGTCCGTCACGCCGGGGGGACGTCAACTGCCCCGAAAGCAGGGGTACCCGGAGTTCATATACCGGGAAAGACCTGGAGGGTTTTACGGATACCCACGGACAACGCTAGGGTGCCTCAGATGTTCTACGCTGCCTCGTCCCCCGCATGCGCAGCGGCGTACCCGACCGTCTCCCCCAGTCACCGGGGGGAAGGTCTGTGACGGACTCGCTGCGACCGCAAGGCCACCACCGAGCGCCGCTCCCCCCGGCACAGCCGGCCTCGGGAGTGCCGACTCCGCGCTCACCGCAGAAACAGCACGACCGGCAGGACCACAACCGTGACGACCGGAACCGGCAGGACCGGGACCGGCAGGCGACACCAGGCAAGCAGCGCGACTCGTTCTTCGACAACGCCAAGTACCTGGCGATCGTGCTGGTGGCCATGGCCCACTCCTGGGAGCCCCTGAAGGGTGACAGCCGCATCCTGGAGGGCGTGTACACCGTCGTGTACACCTTCCACATGCCGGCGTTCATCATCATCTCCGGCTACTTCTCGCGCAGTTTCGACATGCGCCCGGACCGTCTCAGGCGGCTGGTCACCGGCATTCTCGTGCCGTACGTCGTCTTCGAGACCGCGTACACCCTCTTCAAGCGCTACGGCGACCACGACCCGGGCATGACGGTCAGTCTGCTCGACCCCTGGTACCTCACCTGGTTCCTGCTCGCCCTGTTCATCTGGCGGCTGACCACCCCGTTGTGGAAGACCGCCCGCTGGCCGCTGCCGCTGGCGCTCGGCATCGCGATGTTCGGCTCCGTCTCCCCCGAGATCGGCAACGACCTGGACCTGCAGCGCGTCCTGCAGTTCCTGCCGTACTTCGTGCTGGGCCTGTGCATGAAGCCCGAGCACTTCCAGCGGGTGCGCACGCGCGCCATGCGCATCGCGTCGGTGCCGGTGTTCGCGGTCGCCCTGGCCATCGGCTGGTGGGCCGTGCCGCGCATGGACACCGCCTGGTTCTACCACCGCGACGCCGCTCAGGAGCTGGGCGCCCCCTGGTGGACCGGCCCCGTCATGGTGCTCGCGCTGTTCGGCTGCTCGCTGCTGCTGACCGCCTGCTTCTTCGCCTGGGTGCCGCGCCGCCGCATGTGGTTCACGGCACTCGGCGCGGGCACCCTCTACGGCTACCTGCTGCACGGCTTCCTGGTGAAGGCCGGCGACTTCTACGGCTGGTTCGAGCCCCGGTGGCTGCACCGGCCGCTCGGCGAGATCGCCGTGACGCTCGTCGCGGCCGCCGCCGTCACCCTGCTGTGCACCCGCCCGGTGCAGCGCGTCTTCCGGTTCGTGATGGAGCCCGACATGAAGTGGGCCTTCAAGCGGGACGCGGCGGAACTCGCCCGGGTCCGGGAGAAGAGCGAGCGGCGCGAGAAGGTGCCCGCCTAGGCAGGACCCCGGTCAGTCACCCGTCAGACCGAGAAGCGCGCGCATCCGCGCGTACTTCTCGGTCAGTCGTGTGCGGGTGGCCGCGTCGTCCAGGCGGGCGAGGCGGGCCGGATCCGCGTTGTGCGCCAGGTCCGCCTCCTTCACCAACAGCGCGCCCGGCGTGGCCAGGACGCGCCCCGCGTACGCCTCGGGCGTCTCCCCCGCCCGCTTGGTGACCGCGCGCACGATGTCCTTCGTACGCCGGCTCAGCGCGGCCTGATCGAGCCACCGCGCGGACAGCGCGTCGTCCTCCACCGCGTCGTGCAGCCAGGCCGCGGCGATCTGGTCGTCGTCGCCGCCCCGTGCCCGGACGCCCTCGGCGACGGCGCTCAGGTGCTCGGCGTAGGGGCGTCCCGCCTTGTCGGTCTGCCCCTCGTGGACGGCGCGGGCGAGCGCCTCCACCTCGGCCAGGGTCATGGTCCGGTGCGTCTCGGTCACGCCGCCAGTGTCCCCCACGCCGGCGCACACCGCTCAGCGCGCGCCGACCGAGCGCACGCCGACCGAGCGCGCGCCGGGACGCGCCGGGGCGCACGCCGCTGAACGCACGGTGCTCAGCGCACGCCCGCCGCGGTCGGCCCATCGCGGCAGATCAGCAGCAGGGCCCGGTCGTCGTTGACGTCCTTGGCGACCGCCTCGATGAGGTGCCAGGCCGCTCCGTGGAAGCCGCCGGCCACGTACCGGTCGGCCTCGCCGGTCAGCCGGTCGATGCCCTCGACGATGTCGCGGTCGGAGGTCTCCACCAGGCCGTCCGTGAACAGCATCAGCACGTCGCCGGGCCTCAGCGAGCCCTTCACGGGGTCGAACTGGGCGCCGTCGTACACGCCGAGGAGCGGGCCCTCGGCGGCCTTCTCCTCCCAGCGTCCGCTGCCCGCGCTGAGCTGGAGCCCCGGCGGATGCCCCGCGGAGTACAGCTCGTAGTCGCCGGAGTCGAGGTCCAGGACCAGGTGGATGGAGGTCGCGAAGCCCTCCTGCCAGTCCTGGCGGAGCAGGTAGCCGTTGGCGGCCGGGAGGAAGGCGTGCGGCGGGAGCGAGCCCAGCAGACCGCCGAACGCGCCCGACAGCAGCAGCGCCCGCGAACCGGCGTCCATGCCCTTGCCGGAGACGTCGGTCAGGACGACCTCCAGGGTGCGGCCGCCGTTGGTGCGGGCGGCGACCACGAAGTCGCCCGAGAAGGACTGGCCGCCCGCGGGCCGCAGGGCCATCTCCCGGTGCCAGCCGACCGGCAGCTTCGGCAGCTTGCTCTGCACCCGGATGCGCTCGCGCAGGTCGAACAGCATCGTGCCGCCGCGCCGCCAGGGCACGCCGACCCGGCTGCGGAACTGCGCGACCAGCAGCCCGAAGAACCCGCACGCGGCGACCACGAGCACCACGCCGGGCGTCACCCGTGACGGCCCCTCGGTGTACGGGCCCAGCCACACCGACTCCACGATCAGCGCCGTGGCGGCCGCCGCGTACAGCCCGAGCAGGCTCGCCGGACGCAGTACCAGGCCGCCCACCACGATCGGCAGCACCAGCGCGGCCGGCGAGAACCACACCGAGTTGGCGAGCGTCGCCGCCGTGATGACCGGCACCAGCAGCAGCAGTCCGGCGAGCGCGACCCAGTCCGCGCCGTCGCCGCGGAAGTAGTCGACGGCGCTTCTGCGCACGCCGACCCGGGCCCGGTGCCATTGCATCTTCAACCGGGCCGTGACCGTCTCGGCTTCCGAGCGCCGCTGTCGTCCTGCTGCCATTAGTTCGGGACCCTATCCATCGCGCGCGCCGCTTGGCACGCGAGGTCCGACTTGTCCCCCCGTAGGAGCCCAACTTCACAACGCCGGACGCGGTGTTCCCGCTCCGGCGCGCCCGGGGAAATTCCCTCGCCCGTCCCGCACCTCCTTGGTAGGCATGATGCATGGTGACTGACGCGGCGAGGGACGGGCGGAGCGACGGGATCGTCGTCCGCGGGCTGGCGCGGGACGAGCGGGACCGGTGGTACGGCACCCTGCTCCGCGCCTTCGGCGGGGTCCCGGAGCCGGCCGAGGCACGGGAGTTGTACGACGCGCTCACCGAGGTCGACCGTTCGCTCGGCGCGTGGGACGGCGAGGCGTGCGTGGGGACGGCGGGGGCGTTCGGTTTCCGGCTGACCGTGCCGGGCGGCGCCGCGGTGCCCGCCGCGGGTGTGACGATGGTCAGCGTGGCGGCCACCCACCGGCGCCGGGGCCTGCTGACGTCGCTGATGCGCCGGCAACTGGACGACGTGCGGTCCTGGGGCCGGCCGCTGGCGGTGCTGACGGCCTCCGAACCCGACATCTACGGCCGTTTCGGCTATGCCGTCGCCACCCACCGCGTCGACGTCGAGGTCGACACCGCGCGGGTGCGGCTGTCCGTGCCGCCGGGCACCGACGAGGTGCGGCTGCGCTACGCGGCACCGGCCGACGTGCTCGACGTCTGCGAGGCGGTGTACGCCCGCAAGGTGCCCGGCCGGCCCGGCATGCTGGTGCGGCTGCCCGGCTGGGAACGGCTGCCGTTGCTCGACCCGGAGGCGTCGCGGGCGGGAGCGTCGCCGCTGCAGTGCGTTGTCGCGGAGCGGGACGGCGAGGTGGTCGGGTACGCCCGCTTCCGGGTGAAGCCGGAGTCGGACGAGGGCGGGCCGCGGGGCACGGTGATCCTGGAGGACACCGAGGCGCTGGACGCGGCGGCGCACGCCGCGCTGTGGCGGTTCCTGTTCGACATCGACCTGACCTGCACGCTGACCGCGCGGGGCCGCCCGGTGGACGAGCCGTGGCAGTACCTGGTGTCCGACCCGCGCCGGTGCCGCCCGCGGCTGCGCGACGCGCTGTACGTGCGGCTGGTGGACGTCGGGGCCGCCCTGGAGGCGCGTACCTACCAGGCGCCGGTGGACGTGGTGCTGGAGGTCGAGGACGCGTTCTGCCCATGGAACGGCGGGCGTTGGCGGCTGATGGGGGACGCGAAGGGCGCGACCTGCGAGCGGACCGAGGACGCCGCGGATCTGGCTCTGTCGGTACGGGAGTTGGGCGCGGCCTATCTCGGCGGGGTGACGCTGGACGCGCTCGCCGCGGCCGGGCGGGTGCGGGAGCTGCGGCCGGGGGCGCTGGCGGAGGCGTCCGTGGCGTTCGCCTCGACGGTGGCGCCCTGGCTGCCGCACGGGTTCTAGCGACGCTTCCGGGGACCTGTCAGGCCGGCTGGCAGGCGGGGCACCAGAAGAGGTTGCGGGCGGCGAGGCCGGCGGTGCGGACCTCGCCGCCGCAGACGTGGCACGGCAGGCCGGCCCTGCGGTACACGTACACCTCGCCGCCGTGGTCGTCGACGCGGGGCGGGCGGCCCATCGCCTCGGGGGTGTGCTCCGGGCGGACGGTGTCGATGCGGTTGTTGCGGACGCCCTCGCGCATGAGCGCGACCAGGTCCTGCCAGACGGCGTCCCATTCGGCCGGGGTGAGGTCCCGGCCGGCGCGGTAGGGGTCGATGCCGTGCCGGAAGAGGACCTCGGCGCGGTAGACGTTGCCGACACCGGCGATGACCTTCTGGTCCATGAGCAGCGCGGCGATCGTGGTGCGGCTGCCGCGGACGCGCCGGTAGGCGGCCTGCGGGTCGGCGTCCGCACGGAGCGGGTCGGGGCCGAGGCGCGCGTGCACCGCCCCCTTCTCGGCGTCCGTGATCAGGGCGCAGGTGGTGGGGCCGCGCAGGTCCACGTAGGCGCTCTCGTTCGCGAGGCGGAGGCGGACGGTGTCCGTCGGCGGCGGGGCGGGCCGGCCGCCGAAGGTCACCTTGCCGAACAGGCCCAGGTGGATGTGGACCCAGTCGGTGTCGCGGAAGCCGAGGAAGAGGTGCTTGCCGTGGGCGTCGGTGCGGGTGAGCTCCGCACCGTCCAGGAGGGCGGCGGCGTCGGAGAACTTGCCCTGGGGGCTGGTCACCCGGGGTGCCGTGCCGGAGAAGCGGTCGGCGTAGTCGAGCGCCAGCCGGTGGATCGTGTGCCCCTCTGGCACGTGCCGGTTCCCTTCCTGCCCCCGGGGCGGTCGGTCCTGCCGCGGGCGGTCGGCCCTGCCGCGGGCGGTCAGTCCTGCTGCGGGTGGTGCGCCGGGATCGGGGGCAGCTCGCCGGTCGTCTCGTAGTCCGCCAGCATGTCGATGCGCCGGATGTGCCGCTCGTCGCCGGAGAACGGGGTGCTCAGGAAGGTCTCGACGAACTTGGTCGCCTCGTCCGTCGTGTGCATGCGCGCGCCCACGGCGACGACGTTCGCGTTGTTGTGCTGGCGGCCCAGCGACGCGGTCTCCTCGCTCCAGGCGAGAGCCGCCCGCACGCCCTTGACCTTGTTGGCGGCGATCTGCTCGCCGTTGCCGGAGCCGCCGATCACGACGCCGAGGGAGTCGGGGTCCGCGGCCGTCCGCTCCGCGGCGCGCAGGCAGAAGGGCGGGTAGTCGTCCTGGGCGTCGTAGATGTGCGGGCCGCAGTCGACGGGGTCGTGGCCGGCCGCCTTCAACCACTCGACGAGGTGGTTCTTCAGTTCGAAGCCGGCATGGTCGGAGCCGAGATACACGCGCATGCTCCGAGTGTGACACGAGCGTTCCGGGGAAGCAGCGTCGGGTGTCAGCCGGTCGAAGGGGTGCACCCGGAGCGGGGTCAGGACGGGCTGATCCGGGCCGGCGGGCCGTGCGACGCGCGGACGTGTGGACGGGCGGACGTGCGGACGCGCGGACGGGCGGACGGGCGGACGGGCGGACGTGCGGACGGGTGGACGGGCGGACGGGCGGACGCGACGGACGGGCGGACGTGCGGGAGGCCCGCCGGGCAGAAGTCGTGCTTCTGCCCGGCGGGCCTCCTCGCTCTCCGCGGGGACTACCGCGTCAGCGCTTGACCAGCTTCCAGGCGGTGGGCAGCAGGCCCATCGCCAGCGCCGCCTTCAGGGCGTCGCCGATCAGGAACGGGGTGAGGCCGGCCGCGATCGCGGCGCCCGCCGAGAGGTGGGCGGCCGCGGCCAGGTACGGGACGCCGACCGCGTAGATGACCGCCTCGCCCAGCAGCATCGTGCCGGCCATGCGCAGCGCCGAGCGGTCGGCGCCGCGGCGGGCCAGGGCGCCGACGACGGTGGACGCGAGCATCATGCCGAGGATGTAGCCGAAGGACACGGCCACGCCCGAGGAGCCCTCGGCGAACCACGGCACGCCCGCGAGACCGGCCAGCGCGTACAGCGCGAGCGAGAGGAAGCCGCGGCGGGCGCCCAGCGTCGTCCCGACCAGCAGCGCGGCGAAGGTCTGGCCGGTCACCGGCACGGGGGAGCCCGGGACGGGGACGGCGATCTGGGCGGCGAGGCCGGTGAGCGCCGCGCCGCCGAGCACGAGGGCGGCGTCCCGGACGCGGGAGGCGGGCAGGAGGTCGGCGAGAACCTGCCCGGTGCGGGCGGTCGTGGCGGTGGCGGTGCTCATGGGGACTCCGCGGGTCGGGCAGTTGGGGACACCGTGACGCTAACCCAGGCCCTCGGCGCCGATCACCGTCAGCGCTCGACAAGGGGGGATCGGGGGTTTGGTGGGTTCCAGACAAAGTTTCCCGGCGACACCCGGGGTGGAGTGATAACGGTCACTGAGGCAGGGACGTTTCGCTCACCTGCGGCGCGTGCACGCCGACTGTCGGTTCCCACCAAAGGGGGAAGGGGCGGCCGTTCGGGGTGCGGGCGGCGGGTGCGCGCTGTACCACGGAACGGGGGCCGACGTGAGGAGGCGTACGTGACCGAGATCGAGCGGGAGTGCCCGACCTGCCGCAGCAGGCAGAAGTTCCGCAGGCTCGACGCGGCGGAGAAGGCGGCGGTGCGCGAGGTGAAGGGGCCCCGCCACTTCGTGGGCGACCTGTGGCGCTGCACCGCCCCGCGCTGCCTGTGGTACCAGCCGCACCTGCACCGGGGCGGCGGCGGTCTCCTGCCCGAGAGGTTCCGCACGGAGGAGACCGACGCCGCCGGGTGACGGCCCCGGAGGCCGGCTCGGAGGTTGCCGCCGAGGCCGCCCCGGAGGTCGGCTCAGAGGTTGCTGAAGTCCGGTCCCGCGGTCCGCGTGCGCTTGATCTCGTAGAAGCCCGGGATCGAGGCGACCGCGAGCGTGCCGTCCCAGAGCCGGGCGGCCTCCTCGCCCTTGGGCGCGGGCGTGACGACCGGACCGAAGAAGGCGATCTGCTCGCCGTCGGCGCCGGGCACGGCGATGACCGGAGTGCCCACCTCCTGGCCGACCTTGTCGATGCCCTCCTTGTGGGAGGCGCGCAGCTCCGGCTCGTAGGGGGTGGCGTCCCAGTGGTCCATCAGGGACTCGGGCAGCCCGACGTCCTTCAGCGCGGCGGCGACGACCGGCTTCTCCGGGCCCTCGCCCTGGTTGTGGATGCGGGTGCCCAGCGCGGTGTAGAGGTCGCCGAGCACCTCGGCGCCGTGCTCCTGCTGCGCCGCGATGACGACGCGGACCGGGCCCCACGCCTTCGTCTCGAGCAGCTCGCGGTACTCCTCGGGGAGGTCGTCGAGCTTGTCCTCGTTGAGCACGGCGAGACTCATCACGTGCCAGCGGACCTGGACGTCCCGGACCTTCTCCACCTCCGTCATCCAGCGCGAGGTCATCCAGGCCCAGGGGCACAGCGGATCGAACCAGAAGTCGACGGGAGTCTTGTCCGACATGTCTCTCCTCAGCGGGAAGCCTTTTCCCGGACAACGCCACTGATCGTCCGCGCCATTCCCGGATGCCCGCGGTCAGCAGCGCATGGCAGGATCGGTCCTGTACAGCCTGCCGAAAGATCCTGAGGGAGTGCGCCCGTGCCCGGTGAGAATCTGTCCCGCGACGAGGCCCGGGAGCGGGCCGCCCTGCTGGCCGTCGACGGGTACGACGTGTCCCTCGACCTGCGCTCGGCCGTCGGTGCCGCGGACGACGGGCCGCGCACCTTCCGCTCCGTCACCACCGTCCGCTTCCGCTGCAACGAGCCGGGAGCTTCCACCTTCGCCGACCTGATCGCGCCCGGCGTGACCGCCGTCTCGCTCAACGGCCGCGACCTCGACCCGGGCGCCGTCTTCGACGGCTCGCGGATCCTGCTGGAGGACCTGGCCGCCGACAACGAGCTGGTCGTGGACGCGCAGTGCGCCTACTCCCGCACCGGCGAGGGCATGCACCGCTTCGTCGACCCCGAGGACGACGAGGTCTACCTGTACACGCAGTACGAACCGGCCGACTCCCGGAGGGTGTTCGCGAACTTCGAGCAGCCGGACCTCAAGGCGCCCTTCCGCTTCGAGGTGCGCGCGCCCGAGGGCTGGACGGTGTGGAGCAACGGCGTCGGCGAACTCACCGACGGCGTCTGGAGGTTCGCCGAGACCAAGCCGATCTCGACGTACATCACCTGCGTGGTGGCCGGCCCGTACCACTACGTGACCGACGCCTACGAGCGCACCCTCCCCGACGGCAGCACGCTGCGGATCCCGCTGGGCGCCATGTGCCGCAAGGGCCTGGCGCCCCACTTCGACGCCGACGACGTCTTCCTCGTCACCAAGCAGGGCCTGGACTTCTTCCACGAGCGCTTCGACTACCCGTACCCGTTCGGGAAGTACGACCAGGCGTTCGTGCCCGAGTACAACCTCGGCGCGATGGAGAACCCGGGACTGGTGACCTTCCGGGAGGAGTTCATCTTCCGCGGGAAGGTGACGCGGGCGTCGTACGAGGGCCGGGCGAACGTCGTGCTGCACGAGATGGCGCACATGTGGTTCGGCGACCTGGTCACCATGGAGTGGTGGGACGACCTGTGGCTGAAGGAGTCCTTCGCCGACTTCATGGGCTCGTTCTCGCTGGTCGGCGCCACCCGCTTCACCGACGGCTGGATCACCTTCGCCAACCGCCGCAAGGCGTGGGCCTACCGCGCCGACCAGCTGCCGTCCACGCACCCGATCACGGCCGACATCCGCGACCTGCAGGACGCCAAGCTCAACTTCGACGGCATCACCTACGCCAAGGGCGCCAGCGTCCTGAAGCAGCTGGTGGCGTACGTCGGCCAGGACGCGTTCCTGGAGGGCGCCCGGCGCTACTTCAAGCGGCACGCGTACGGCAACACGCGCCTGGGCGACCTGCTGTCGGTACTGGAGGAGACCAGCGGCCGGGACATGGGCGCGTGGGCGCGGGCGTGGCTGCAGACGGCCGGCGTCAACTCGCTGACCCCGCGGGTGCTGCTGAGCACCGACGGCCGGGTGGAGGAGCTGGCGGTGGAGCAGGACGCCGTCGAGTCGCACCCGGAGCTGCGGCCGCACCGGGTGGCGGTGGGCCTGTACCGGCGCGAGGACGACCGTCTGGTGCGGTACGCGCGCGCCGAGGTGGACGTCGACGGCGCGCGGACGGTCGTCGCGGAGCTGGCCGGCGCCCAGGCGCCGGATCTGGTGCTGGTCAACGACGACGACCTGACGTACTGCAAGATCCGCTTCGACGGGACGTCGCTGGACACGCTGCGGGAGCACCTGGGCGCGATGACCGACCCGCTGGCGCGGGCGCTGTGCTGGTCGGCGCTGTGGAACATGACCCGCGACGCGCTGCTGCCGGCCCGGGACTTCATCGGCCTGGTGCTGCGGTTCGCGGGCCGCGAGTCCGACATCGGCGTGCTGCAGATGCTGCACGCGTGGTCGACGTCGTCGCTGGTCCACTACGTGGCGCCGGAGTGGCGGCCGACGGGTGAGCGGCTGCTCGCCGAGGGGGCACTGAGGGAGCTGCGGGCCGCCGAGCCGGGCAGCGAGCACCAGCTGGCGTGGGCGCGGTTCTTCGCGACGACGGCGTCGGCGCCGGACGACCTGCGGCTGCTGCGGGACCTGCTGGACGGCGCGGAGAAGATCGAGGGCCTGGAGGTCGACCAGGAGCTGCGGTGGGCGTTCCTGGAGCCGCTCGCCGCGCACGGGGTGGCGGACGAGTCGGTGCTGGCGGCCGAGCTGGCCCGCGACGACACGGCGTCCGGCAAGCGGCACCAGGTGCGCTGCCTGGCCGCCCGCCCGTCGGCGGCGGTGAAGGCGCAGGCGTGGGCGCAGGTGGTGGAGTCCGACGCGCTGTCCAACGCCCTGGTGGAGGCGACGATCGCGGGATTCGCCCAGCCGTCGCAGCGGGAGCTGCTCGCGCCGTACGCGGCGAAGTACTTCGAGGCGATCGAGCGGGTGTGGAGCGAACGGTCGATCCAGATCGGCATGAGCGTCGTCCAGGGCCTGTTCCCGGCCCTGCGGGACTCGCGGGCGACGCTGGAGGCGGCGGACGCGTGGCTGGCCGCCCACGACCAGGCCGCCCCGGCGCTGCGGCGGCTGGTGCTGGAGGCGCGGGACGACCTGGCGCGAGGGCTGCGCGGGCAGGCGTGCGACGCGGCGGCGGGCTGAGCGTCGCAGGTCCGCGACGCGGCCGCCGGACGGCCGTCGCAGGTCTGTCATCACCCGGCCACCGGACGGCCGTCGCAGGTCTGTCATCACCCGGCCACCGGACGGCCGTCGCAGGTCTGTCACCCGGCCACCGGACGGCCGTCGCAGGTCTGTCACCCGGCCACCGGACGGCCGTCGCAGGTCTGTGACGCGGCCGTCGGCCGTCACCGGGCCGCGGCCCGGTGACGGCGCCGGCTGCGGCTGAAGCCGGAGGCGGCCGAACGGGAGCTGGAGCTGGACCTGCGCAAGGAGACCGACG
>NZ_JAYMHD010000043.1:0-71359 GCF_035656535.1 Streptomyces sp. H51 | reverse complement strand
AGGGCAACTCCTTCTCCGGCAAGCTCGTCTTCCACTCCTACGACCACTTCGGTCTCGACCCGGACGACGAGATCACGCGCGCGCGTGCGGCCCGGTCCTGCGGAGCGAGTCTCAGTGACCGCCCTGCTCCTTGAAGCGCTTGTAGGACCGCTCGATCTCGGCCTCGGCGTCGGTCCGGCCGACCCAGTTGGCGCCCTCCACCGACTTGCCGGGCTCGAGGTCCTTGTAGACCTCGAAGAAGTGCTGGATCTCCAGGCGGTCGAACTCGGAGACGTGGTGGATGTCACGCAGGTGCTCCACGCGCGGGTCCGTCGACGGCACGCACAGCAGCTTGTCGTCGCCGCCGGCCTCGTCCGTCATGCGGAACATGCCGATCGCGCGGCAGCGGATGAGGCAGCCCGGGAAGGTCGGCTCGTCCAGGATGACCAGCGCGTCCAGCGGGTCGCCGTCCTCGCCGAGGGTGTTCTCGACGAAGCCGTAGTCGGTCGGGTAGGCGGTCGAGGTGAAGAGTCGACGGTCCAGGCGGATCCGACCGGTCTCGTGGTCCACCTCGTACTTGTTCCGCGAACCCTTCGGAATCTCGATCGTGACGTCGAACTCCACCGGTGGTTCCTCCATGATCAGCACATAGTTCTGGTGGTTAAGTGTCCCTCACGCAGGTGTGTGATCGCGAAAGGGGCTGGTGGTCGTGCCCGAACTGAGGCCTTGGCGGGCCGCGAGACCGCATGTGGCGCGGATCGCGGGTGCCGTACGCCCCCGTCTGGCACGGGCCGCCGGGACCGTACGACCGCGTCTGGCACGGGCGACGGACACCGTACGTCCACGTCTCGCGCGGGCCGCGGATGCCGTGCGGCCACGTCTGGCACGGGCCGCGGACGCCGTGCGGCCACGTCTCGCGCGGGCCGCGGACGCTGCGCGACCGCAGCTCGCCCGGGTCACGAGGCCGGGGACCGGCAAGACCTGGCAGTACACCGCGGGCGCCGCCACCGCCGGTCTGGCGCTGACTGCCGCGGTGGTGACCGCCGCGGGCCCGTGGGACTCCACCGGTCAGCGTACGGCCGAGCGGGACCGGGCAGTCGCCCTGGAGCGCACGGGTGGCGCAGATCACGGGCGTCGCACCGGTTCGTCCGGTTCATCCGATGGATCCGGATCGCTCGGTGCGGCCGACGGGGCGCCCCGCCCCGCCGCCAGCGCCGCCGCCGTCCTGACCGGCCTCGGCGGCGCCACCGGCACCACCGAGGCCGCCCCGCCCGCGAAGGCCCTCGCCGCGGTCCTGGACCCGCTCCTGAGCGACCCGGCGCTCGGCCGCCGCCACGGCGCCGCGGTCGTCGACGTCGCCACCGGCGAGCGCCTCTACGGCGCCGGCGCCGACGACGCCCTCACCCCCGCCTCCACCACGAAGATCGCCACCGCCGTCGCCGCCCTGTCCGCGATGGGCGCCGACCACCGCCTCACCACCCGCACCGCCCTGGAACCCGACACCGGGGAACTCGTCCTGGTCGGCGGCGGCGACCCCACCCTGACCGCCCGTGGCGGCGACCCCGGAGGCTGGGCGAGCCTGCGCACGCTCGCCGGGAAGACGGCCGCGGCCCTGAAGAAGCGCGACGTCCACCGCGTCACCCTCTCCTACGACACCAGCCTGTACACCGGCCCCGAACTCCACCCGATCGGCGTCAACGACAACCTCGCCCGCGTCACCGCCCTGATGGCCGACGAGGGCCGCACCGACGACTCCTCCAGCGGCCCCGCCCCCCGCGTCGCGGATCCCGCGGCGGACGCGGCCCGCACCTTCGGCGCCCTCCTGGAGGACCACGGCATCAAGACCACCTCCGCCGGACCGTCCAAGGCCACCAACCGCGCCGAGAACCTCGCCGCCGTCTCCTCGCCCCCGCTCTCCGCCCTGGTCGAGCGCATGCTGACCAACAGCGACAACGACATCGCCGAGGCCCTGGCCCGCCAGACGGCCGTCGCGACGGGCCGCCCGGCGAGCTTCGACGGCGGCGGCGCCGCGATCGCCGCCCGGCTCAAGGCCCTCGGCCTGCCGGTCGGCCAGGCCGCCTTCCACGACGGCAGCGGCCTGGACCGCGCCGACCGTCTCACCGCCGGCCTGCTCACCGCCCTCCTGGCCGAGGCGGGCGACACCGGCCGCCCGGAACTGCGCCCGGTCCTCACCGGCCTGCCCGTGGCCGGCTTCACCGGCACCCTGAGCAGCCGCTACACGGACGGCGCGGCAGGCGTCGTACGGGCCAAGACGGGCACGCTGACCGGCGTGAACACCCTCGCCGGGACCGTCGTCGACCGCGACGGCCGCCTGCTGGCCTTCGCGTTCCTCGCCTCGGACACGGTCAGCGCGACGGCGGCCCAGACGGCCCTCGACCGGACGGCCACGGCGCTGGCGGCCTGCGGCTGCCGCTGACGGCGGGGGCGCCCGGGCGGGCCGTCCCCGCGCCTCCGTCGCCTTCGACGCCGGGCGCACCGGCGGGCCGCCCCCGCGCCTCCGCGCCCTGCCCGCGACGGGGACGCTCACGTACGGTTGACGCATGACGAGCATCGGTGGTGCTGCTTCTTCTGGGATGGTCGACTGGAACCTCGCGGTGGCGACCGCGACCCGGCTCGTACGGCCGGGCCCCGACGTCAGCCGCGACGAGGCCCGGGCCGTCGTCGCGGAACTGCGCCGGCACGCCAAGTCCTCGGAGGAGCACGTCCGGGCGTTCACCCGGATGGGCACCGGGGAGATCCACGACACGCCCGTCCTGGTCGTCGACCGGCCCGGCTGGGTCCGGGCGAACGTCGCCGGGTTCCGGGAGATCCTCAAACCGCTGCTCGACAAGATGCAGGCGCGGCGCGGCAACAATCCGGCGGGCGCGGTCCTCGGCGCCGTCGGCGGCAAGGTCACCGGGGTCGAACTCGGGATGCTGCTGTCCTTCCTGGCCTCCCGCGTCCTCGGCCAGTACGAGACCTTCGCCCCGTCCACCCGCGAGCTGCCCGCCGGCGAGAACAGTGGCGGACGGCTGCTGCTCGTGGCCCCCAACATCGTCCACGTCGAACGCGAACTCGACGTCGAGCCGCACGACTTCCGCCTGTGGGTGTGCCTGCACGAGGAGACGCACCGCACGCAGTTCAGCGCGGTGCCGTGGCTGCGGGACCACCTCGAGGGCGAGATCCAGTCGTTCCTGGCCGAGACCGACGTCGACCCGGTGACGGTCCTGGAACGCGTCCGGGACGCCGCCCAGTCGCTCGTCGGCGGCCGCCCCGAGGGCGAGGAGGACGACGGCGGACGGTCCTTCGTGGAACTCGTCCAGACCCCGGCCCAGCGCGAGATCCTCGGCCGCCTCACCGCCGTGATGTCCCTGCTGGAGGGCCACGCCGACTTCGTGATGGACGGGGTCGGCCCGGACGTCGTGCCGACCGTCGCGGAGATCCGCGAGAAGTTCCAGCAGCGCCGCGACAAGGGCGCCTCCCGGCTGGACATGGCCCTGCGCAAGCTGCTGGGGCTGGACGCCAAACTCCGGCAGTACCGGAACGGCGAACGCTTCGTGCGGGCCGTCGTCGACCAGGTCGGCGTGGAGGGCTTCAACCGCGTGTGGACCTCGCCCAACACCCTGCCCACCAAGGCGGAGATCGCCGCCCCGGCGGACTGGGTCACGCGGGTGCACCGCAAGGCGGATCAGTGACGCGAGGGACGGGAGCCCCGGGCGAACCCGGAACCCCGTGAAGACCCGGAACCACGGCCAAACCCGGAACTCCGTGAACGCCCTGGGAAGGTAGCGAGAAGAAACCGGCCGACGGCAGAAGGACGCCCCTCCAATCACCCGTCCGAGGGACCGTGAGCCAGGGGTAGGCGTGCAATGCTCGGGTAACGCCCCGGTTCTGTCACCATCTACACACTCTGAGTGACCGGGCTCGGGGCTCACCCCCGACAACTTCATGAAGGGAACCGGACATGGGTCCCCATCCTGCGGTCGCGGCGATACGCCTGGCGGTCCGCCGCGTCCTCCACGACATCCTCAATGAACACAGCCGCGCCCCCGGCGACACCCCGGACGAGCCGCTGCCGACGCCGCTCGTGCTCGTCGCGTGCTCCGGCGGCGCCGACTCCATGGCCCTCGCCTCGGCCCTCGCGTTCGAGGCCCCCAAGCTCGGCGTCCGGGCCGGCGGCGTCACCGTCGACCACGGTCTGCAGCCCGGCTCCGACCTGCGCGCCGCCGAGGTCGTGCTGCGTCTGACCGGCCTCGGTCTCACGCCGGCCGAGTCCGTCGCCGTGACCGTCGGCCGCGAGGGCGGACCGGAAGCCGCCGCCCGCGACGCCCGGTACGCCGCCCTCGACGCCGCCGCCGAACGCCACGGCGCCGCCGCCGTCCTGCTCGGCCACACCCGCGATGATCAAGCTGAAACCGTCCTGCTGGGCCTCGCCCGCGGCTCCGGCATCCGCTCCCTGTCCGGAATGGCCGCGGTCTCGGGGGCCGGCGGCCGTTACCGCCGTCCCTTCCTGGCGCTCGACCGGCAGACCGCCCGCAAGGCCTGCATGGTCCAGTCCCTGCCCGTCTGGGACGACCCGCACAACACCGACCCCGCCTACACTCGCTCCCGGCTGCGCCACGAGGGCCTGCCCGCCCTCGAGAAGGCGCTCGGCAAGGGCGTCGTCGAGGCCCTCGCCCGCACGGCCCGGCTCTCCCGCGACGACGCCGACGCGCTGGACGCCTGGGCCGGGCAGGCCGACGCCACCGTCCGCGACGCCGCGGGCCTCCTGGAGTGCGCCAAGCTCTTCGCGCTGCCCTCCGCCGTGCGCCGCCGTGTCCTGCGCCGGGCCGTCATCGAGGCCGGCTCGCCCGCGGGGTCGCTGTTCGCCGGCCACATCGAAGAGGTCGACCGGCTGATCACCGGCTGGCGCGGCCAGGGAGCCATCAACCTCCCCGGCAAAGTCGTCGCCCGGCGGCAGGGTGGCAGACTGGTGATTCGGCAAGGCTGAATCCTCACCCCTCGCAGGGGGGTGCAGCCGGTGGGATCAACCGACCGAAAGTGATGCGGGTGGACGCGAAAGACATGGGTGCCGACCTCCAGCAGGTACTCATCACCAAGGAAGAGATCGACGCGAAGCTGGCTGAGCTGGCCGCGAAGATCGACGTGGAGTACGCGGGCAAGGACCTGCTCATCGTCGGTGTCCTCAAGGGCGCGGTGATGGTCATGGCCGACCTGGCCCGGGCGCTGTCCACCCCCGTCACCATGGACTGGATGGCCGTGTCGTCGTACGGCGCGGGCACTCAGTCCTCCGGTGTCGTGCGGATCCTCAAGGACCTCGACACCGACATCAAGGGCAAGCACGTCCTGATCGTCGAGGACATCATCGACTCCGGCCTGACCCTGTCCTGGCTGATCTCCAACCTCGGCTCGCGCGAACCGGCCTCCCTGAAGGTCTGCACGCTGCTGCGCAAGCCGGAGGCCGCCAAGGTCGCCATCGACGTGGAATGGGTCGGTTTCGACATCCCCAACGAGTTCGTCGTGGGCTACGGCCTCGACTACGCCGAGAAGTACCGCAACCTCCCGTTCGTCGGTACGCTCGCGCCCCACGTCTACGGCGGCTGAGCCCGTACGGGCCAGTCTTCCGGAGACGGTCGGGAACCCCACGGGGTTCCTCGCCGTTGAAGCAACCAGACGGGTCAGCCAGTCGTCCCGTGCGGCTTCGCACGACAATGCTGGGGTACCGTCAGAAGAACTGTCTTATCAAACTCACTATGGCAGGAGGGACGGGGCGGCACCGCTCCGTGTGGATGGACGTGAAGCGATACTTCCGTGGGCCGGTCATGTGGATCGTGCTGGCCGTCCTTGCCGTGGTCGTGTTGATGCAGGTCGTCGGCTCGTCCGGCGGCTACAAGACGGTGGACACCGGCCAGGTCGTCGCAGCGATCAACGCCAACAAGGTGGAATCGGCCAAGCTGACCACCGGTGACGAGCAGACCATCAAGGTCCAGCTCAAGGACGGCGAAAAGGTCAAGGGCAGCTCGAAGATCCAGGCGAGCTACATCGGCGACCAGGGCGTGACCATCGCCAACACGCTGCAGACCAAGTACCAGGACAAGCAGATCCCGGACGGCTACACGGTGTCGCCGTCCAAGCAGAACCCGTTCCTCAACATCCTGCTCTCCCTGCTCCCCTTCGTCCTCATCGTGGTCGTCTTCCTGTTCCTGATGAATCAGATGCAGGGCGGCGGCTCCCGGGTGATGAACTTCGGCAAGTCGAAGGCCAAGCTCATCACCAAGGACACCCCGAAGACGACGTTCTCGGACGTCGCGGGCTGTGACGAGGCCGTCGAGGAGCTTCAGGAGATCAAGGAGTTCCTGCAGGAACCGGCCAAGTTCCAGGCCGTCGGCGCCAAGATCCCCAAGGGCGTGCTGCTGTACGGCCGTCCCGGCACCGGCAAGACGCTCCTCGCGCGCGCCGTCGCCGGCGAGGCCGGGGTGCCCTTCTACTCGATCTCCGGTTCCGACTTCGTCGAGATGTTCGTCGGCGTCGGCGCCTCCCGCGTCCGCGACCTGTTCGAGCAGGCCAAGGCGAACGCCCCGGCGATCGTCTTCGTCGACGAGATCGACGCGGTCGGCCGCCACCGCGGCGCCGGCCTCGGCGGCGGTCACGACGAGCGCGAGCAGACGCTGAACCAGCTGCTCGTCGAGATGGACGGCTTCGACGTCAAGGGCGGTGTGATCCTCATCGCCGCCACGAACCGGCCCGACATCCTCGACCCGGCCCTCCTGCGGCCCGGCCGGTTCGACCGCCAGATCGCGGTCGACCCGCCGGACCTGCAGGGCCGTCTGGAGATCCTCAAGGTCCACCAGAAGGGCAAGCCGGTCGCCCCGGACGTCGACCTCGCCGCCGTCGCCCGCCGTACGCCGGGCTTCACCGGCGCGGACCTGTCGAACGTGCTGAACGAGGCGGCGCTGCTGACGGCCCGCAGCGACAAGAAGCTGATCGACAACGCCATGCTGGACGAGGCGATCGACCGGGTGGTGGCGGGCCCGCAGAAGCGGACCCGGATCATGTCGGACAAGGAGAAGAAGATCACCGCGTACCACGAGGGCGGACACGCCCTGGTCGCGGCGGCCTCGCCCAACTCCGACCCGGTTCACAAGATCACCATCCTGTCCCGCGGCCGGGCCCTCGGCTACACGATGGTGCTCCCGGACGAGGACAAGTACTCCACGACCCGCAACGAGATGCTGGACCAGCTGGCCTACATGCTGGGCGGCCGCGCGGCCGAGGAGCTCGTCTTCCACGACCCGACCACGGGCGCGGCGAACGACATCGAGAAGGCCACGGCCACCGCTCGCGCGATGGTCACGCAGTACGGCATGACCGAGCGTCTCGGCGCGATCAAGTTCGGCGGCGACAACACCGAGCCGTTCCTCGGCCGTGAGATGGCTCACCAGCGCGACTACTCGGAAGAGGTCGCCGCGCTGGTCGACGAGGAAGTCAAGAAGCTCATCGAGAACGCGCACAACGAGGCCTGGGAGATCCTGGTCGAGAACCGCGACGTCCTCGACAACCTGGTGCTGCAGCTGCTGGAGAAGGAGACGCTGGGCAAGGAGGAGATCGCCGAGATCTTCGCCACCATCGTCAAGCGCCCGCCGCGGCCCGCCTGGACCGGTTCCTCGCGGCGCACGCCGTCCACCCGCCCGCCGGTGCTCTCCCCCAAGGAGCTCGCACTGACCAACGGTGCCAACGGCACGACCCCGGCGATCTCCACCGCCAAGTCGACGGCGACGGAGCACTCCCCGGTCACCGAGCCGGCCCCCGAGGAGCGCCCCGAGACCTGATCGGGCACCTCGACGGCCCCCACCGGGCCCGGAATGGATGCCGCGCCCCCCAAGGTTCTAGCCTTGGGGGGCGCGGCATTTCCTTTGGTATGCACGCAGACGAGGCGCGTGGCCCCGCGCGCGACCCGCACAGGAACGAGGCACCACATGACCGACCCCGTGACGCTGGACGACGGCGAGTGCGCGATCGGCGAGTTCGACGAGAAGCGCGCCGAGAACGCCGTGCGTGAACTCCTCCTCGCCGTCGGCGAGGACCCCGACCGCGAGGGGCTGAGGGAGACGCCGGCGCGGGTGGCGCGGGCGTACAAGGAGATCTTCGCGGGCCTGTGGCAGAAGCCCGAGGACGTGCTGACCACCACGTTCGACCTGGGACACGACGAGATGGTGCTCGTGAAGGACATCGAGGTGCTGAGCTCGTGCGAGCACCACCTCGTGCCGTTCGTCGGCGTCGCCCATGTCGGGTACATCCCGTCCGCCGACGGCAAGATCACGGGCCTGTCGAAGCTGGCGCGTCTCGTGGACGTCTACGCCCGTCGGCCCCAGGTGCAGGAACGTCTCACCACGCAGGTCGCCGACTCGCTGATGCAGATACTGGAGCCGCGGGGCGTCATCGTCGTCGTCGAGTGCGAGCACATGTGCATGTCGATGCGGGGCGTCCGCAAGCCCGGGGCGAAGACCATAACGTCGGCGGTTCGCGGCCAGCTGCGCGATCCCGCCACCCGCAACGAGGCGATGAGCCTGATCATGGCGCGCTGAGCCCGGTCACGGCGCGCTCGGGCTGATCATGGTGTGCTGAGGCTCCGCCCCGTCACGCCGCGCCCGTCACCGCGCCGGGGCCGCTCCCGTGCCGTTGTGCTCGTCGTCCTCCGGGAGTCTGCAGACGCGCTCCAGGAACAGGGCGGCGGCCACGACAGCGATGCCCGCGACGACGGAGAAGCCGGCGTAGACGGCCTGGTCGCGGCGGGCGGGGATGTCCAGGAGTTCCAGGAGGAAGACGCCCGTGCCGCCGTACATGCCGGCGACGAGGGCGGCGACCAGGGCGCTGGACTGGCCGAAGACGACCGCGCGGGCCGCCATCAGCGGGTCCACGCCCTTGGCCTCGGGCCGGCGTTCGCGCTGGGCCCTGAGGCGGGCGCGGAGCGACAGCGCGGTGGCGAGCAGGACGACGGCGATCAGGGCCAGCACGATCGGCGCGGCCAGCGGGACGCTGGGCAGGGTCCCCACCGAGTTCCAGAGGCGGGCACCGGCCCAGGACAGAACCCCGGCCACGACGAAGACGCCGACCAGCATCCTGATGCGCAGCTCTTTCACGGTGTCCCTTCAGCTCCCCCGGACCGGTCCCGGACTGTGCTCGTCCGGGCTCGTCTTGACCTTAACGGCTATTCGGGCAGGTGAAGTTCCAGGTCCTCGCGGGGGGCGACGCCTTCGCGCGTGACGGCGTCGAGGAGGCCGGCGACCGTGCCGCGGCCGGGCAGCTGGGCGTCGGGCTCCACGTCGTGCCAGGGGGCCAGCACGAAGGCGCGTTCGTGGGCGCGCGGGTGGGGCAGGGTGAGGTGCGGGTCGTCGGAGAGCACGCCGTCGTAGGCGACGATGTCGACGTCGAGGGTGCGGGCGCCCCAGCGTTCGTCCCGTACCCGGTGGAAGGCCTCCTCGACCGCGTGGGCCCGCTCCAGCAGGGAGGACGGGGGGAGGGTGGTCTTGAGGACCACGACGGCGTTGAAATACGACGGCTGGCTGCCCGGCTCGACGCCCCACGGCTCCGTCTCGTAGACGGGGGAGACCGCCTTGACGCGGACGCCGGGAGTGTCCTCCAGGGCGTCGACGGCGCCCTGGAGGGTCTCCAGGCGGTTGCCGAGGTTCGAGCCGAGGGAGATCACGGCGCGTTTGGGGTTGTGGAGGGTGGTGTCGGCGGCGTCCACCTGCTGCACCACGGAGGCGGGCACCGGCTGGACGGTCGGGTCGCTGTGACCGTTGGCGAAGGACGCGCTCATACTCGGCTCCGGGTGATGGTGACGGTCACGTCGTCGAAGGGCACCGTGATCGGCGCGTTCGGTTTGTGGACGCAGACCTCGACCTCCTGGACCCCGTCGTGCCGCAGGCAGACGTGGGCGATGCGCTCGGCGAGCGTCTCGATGAGGTTGACCGGCTCGCCCTGGACGACGGCCACGACCTCCTCCGCCACGATGCCGTAGTGCACGGTCTTCGCCAGGTCGTCGTCGGCGGCGGCCGGGCGGGTGTCCAGGCCGAGGACGAGGTCCACGACGAAGGTCTGGCCCTCCTCCCGCTCCTCGGGGAACACACCGTGGTGCCCGCGGGCCTTCAGGCCGCGCAGCGCGACACGATCCACGCGAATCACTCCTGCAATCGTCGGTGACCGGCCGGTCCGTACCGCGTGCGGGCGGCACACCGGCTGTGAACGAATCTACCTGCGGGCACTGACAGGGCCGGGCCGCGGGGGCGCGGGACTGTGCCGGGGCCAGGAGTCTTCATCGCGTGTTCTCCCGGGGGAACCCGGCGGCTCACGGGTCGGTAGCCGCCCATACCCAGGGCGCCGTGATTCCAACCACTTCTTGCTCCGGGCTCCCGCCCGCCCGCTCAGGAGGGGGTTTCCTCCTCCTCGTCCTCGTCGTTCTCGGCCATGACCGGCGAGGCGTGGTGGGACCACAGCTTCCAGCCGTCGGCGGTGCGGCGGAAGACGTTCGTGGCGACCACGAGCTGGCCCACGAGCGGTCCGAGCTCGTCGCCCTCCTCGGGGGCCGGGCCGCCGCTGAGGATGTTCTCCGTGCAGGTCACCACGGAGGTGTCGCCGGTGACGGAGACGTGCACGTCGGTGAGGAAGAACTGGATGTAGTCGGTGTTCGCCATGATCAGCGCGTACGACCGCAGGACCTCGCCGCGGCCGGTGAGCACCGGCCAGCCCGGATGTACGCAGGAGATGACGCCGGTGTCGGCGGGGTCGTGGTACTCCTCGTCGACACCGAGGTCGGCCGGGGTGAGCCAGAGCGAGGCGAGCTCCTCGAAGTCACCGCGCTCCAGCGCCTCGTAGAAGGCCGTGTTGGCCGCCTCGACCTGTTCGACGTCGGTGTGGGGGGCGCTCACCGGGCTCCCTCGGGGGAGCCGGCGCCCGGCGCGGGAGAGTGCGCGCCAGGCGCCCGCTCGGAGGTTCGCGCCCCGCTCGCGGTGCCTGAGCCAGGCGCACCCGTCGAGGGCCGCGCCCCGCTCGCGGTGCCCGCGCCGGGCGGGTGTTCCGATGTACGCGCCGGGTGTGTGTCGTCGGCGCCTGGCGCACTGGTCGTGGAACGCGCCCCCTCCACGGCGCGCGCGACCCGTACCGCGTCCGCGGTCGCGCGCACCTCGTGCACGCGCACCGCCCAGGCGCCGGCCGCGGCCGCGAGCGCCGACACGGCGGCCGTGGCGGCGTCGCGCTCCCGCGCGGGCGGCGGTGCGCCCTCGGGCCCGGCGAGCACGCGCCCCAGGAACCGCTTGCGGGAGGCGGCGACGAGCAGCGGGTGCCCGAGGCCGAGCAGGCGGTCGAGGTGGGCCAGCAGGGTGAGGTCGTGTCCGGCGTCCTTGGAGAAACCGAGGCCGGGGTCGACGACGACGCGGTCGGGGGCGATGCCGCCCGCCAGGACGGCGTCCACACGCGCGCGCAGTTCGTCGACGACCTCGGCGACCACGTCCTCGTACGCGCCCCTGACGTTGCCGCCCTCCAGGAAGCCGCGCCAGTGCATGACGACGAAGGGGGCGCCCGCCGCGGCGACGACCGGGATCATCGCGGGGTCGGCGAGGCCGCCGCTGACGTCGTTGACGAGGACGGCACCGGCGGCGAGGGCCTGCTCGGCGACGGAGGCGCGCATGGTGTCGACGGACACGGTGACACCCTCGGAGGCGAGACCGCGCACCACCGGGACGACGCGCCTGAGTTCCTCGGCCTCGTCGACGCGGGTGGCGCCCGGGCGGGTGGACTCGCCGCCGACGTCGACCAGGTCGGCTCCCTCGCCGACCAGGTCCAGGCCGTGCTTGACGGCGGCCGTGGTGTCGAAGAAGCGGCCGCCGTCGGAGAAGGAGTCGGGGGTGACGTTCACCACTCCCATGACCGCGCAGCGGTCCCATTCCGGTAGGCCCGCGACGCGCCCGCGTCCGCTGTGCTTGCTCATACGTTCAGCGTAGGCCCAGGGCCGGGCCGCGCGGGTCCGGCCGGCCCGCCGTCGCCGCTCGGGCCGCCGGGCGGGTTCCCCGCTCGGGCCGTCGCGTGCGTTCCGTCGCTCGGGCCGTCGCGTACGTACCGTCGCTCAGGCCGCGCGTACGTTCCGTTCCGCCACGGCGTGGGCGCAGGCGCGCGGGGCGGCCGTCCGGCGGCGCAGGGAGCGCGGCAGCGGCAGGGCGAGGTCGACGAACCCCTCCGCCTGCATGGCGGCGAAGCCGATGCGGGGCAGGTCGGCCGACGCCCGGTAGACCACGAAGCGCGGCTCCCAGCGGGGCTGGAACTTGGCGTTGAACCGGTACAGCGACTCGATCTGGAACCAGCGGGAGAGGAACACCAGCAGTCCGCGCCAGGCGCGCAGCACCGGGCCCGCCCCGATCTTCTCGCCCCGCGCGAGCGCGGAGCGGAACATCGCGAAGTTGAGCGACACGCGCGTGATGCCGAGGCGGGGCGCGGCCTGGAGGGCGGCGACGATCAGCAGTTCGTTCATGCCGGGGTCGGCCGAACGGTCGCGGCGCATCAGGTCCAGCGAGGCGCCGTCCGGGCCCCACGGCACGAAGTGCAGGATCGCCTTCAGGTCGCCGTAGGGGCCCGGCTCGGCGTCGGCCTTGTGGGCGGTGGCGATGAGGCAGTCGCCGTCGGCGGGGTCGCCGACGCGGCCCA
The DNA here is from genome assembly GCF_035656535.1 of Streptomyces sp. H51. Lineage (NCBI taxonomy): Bacteria > Bacillati > Actinomycetota > Actinomycetes > Kitasatosporales > Streptomycetaceae > Streptomyces > Streptomyces sp. H51. The sequence goes on along the minus strand of NZ_JAYMHD010000043.1, from coordinate 58,684 downwards.
GCGCCATGGAGAAGCCGCGTTCGGTGTCGGTGCCGCGCCAGGCGTCGGCGGCCCGCCGGATCCGCTCCAGCTCCGTCTCGCCGAGGTCACGGACACGTCGTACCCGGGTCTCGTATCCGGCCCGCTCGATGCGCTTGACCATCTGGCGCACGTTGCGCATCGCGCGGCCGGCGAGCGAGAAATCCGCGACGTCCACCACCGCCTCGTCGCCGAGTTCCAGGGCGTCGAGGCCGGTCTCCCGGGTCCACACCTCGCCGCCCGTCTCCGAGCAGCCCATGACGGCCGGCGTCCAGGAGTGGGCCCTGGCCTCGTCCATGAAGCGTTCGATGGCGCCCGGCCAGGCCTCCACGTCCCCGATCGGGTCGCCGCTGGCGAGCATCACCCCGCACACGACGCGGTAGGTCACCGCCGCCTTGCCGCTGGGCGAGAAGACGACGGCCTTGTCGCGGCGCAGCGCGAAGTGGCCGAGCGAGTCGCGGCCGCCGTGCTTGGCGAGCAGCGCGCGCAAACGGGCTTCGTCCTCCTCCGTCAGGCGCGCCGCCGGGTGTTCCGGGCGCAGGGCGAGGTAGATGGTGGTGACGGCGGTGAGCAGTCCGAGAGCGCCGAGGGAGAAGGCGACGGTCCAGGAGGTGTCTCCCTGGTAGTCGACCGGTCCTTCGAAGCCGAACAGACCGTAGAGGACGTGCGTAATGCGATCGGCCAGGCTCGGGTCGCCCACCATGCGATTCGGGTGGACGCTGACGATGATCAGTCCGAGCATGAGGGAGCCGGCACCCATGAGAACGAAGTTCGCGAGCGCCCGCCACCGGCTGCGCGGGTCCGGCAGCGCCGCGAACTGGTCGCGGTGGCGCAGCAGCGCCGCCAGCAGCGCCAGCGAGATGAGCACGCCGAGGAGCGAGTGCCGGTACGTGAACTGCGTCACCGCGCCCGCCGGCAGCAGCGCCACCCCGGCGCGCCACGCGCGGCGCTTGCCGCGCCGGAGCCCGTGCGCGAGCAGCAGCAACAGCACGCCGGTGCTCAGCGAGAGGGCCGCCGCGAACGGGCCGAGCGCGCCCGGCAGCACCTCGGCGAGGCTGTGCATACGGCTGTGCCGGAAGCGCGGGAAGACGCCCGCGGCGATGTCCAGCAGGCCCACGAGCGTGCACGCCCTGGCGACGAGGACCGGGACGGCCTCGGGGCGCGGGCCCCGGAACACGCGCCGCGCCCTGCGTGATCGGGTCGGAACCCCTCCCGACATTTCCTCATCTGTCCTGACAGACATCGCATCCCGTAGTTCCGCGAGAGACCTTGGATCCGGTGCCGATTCGGGCATCCGGCGACATTGCGCCCTCTAGGACGGTGTCACGGGTACAGAGGTTCACTCGCCACTCCAAAGGCGTTTCAAAGCCCGGGGAAAGTCCCGGGCAAGCCCTCGCGAAGGAGCGGGGACCTGGGAGAAAGCGCAGGCAGGAAGCAACCCATGGGTCTTACGAGCAACGCAACGCTGGTACTGGCTATCGCGCTCGCCGTCCTGCTGTTCGTCGGCACGGTGTGGCTGTGGCCGCGCCTGGCACGAGGGAGCTGGCGCGCCGTCGGCGGGCGGGTCGGCCTGCTGCTCGCCACCCAGCTGACCCTGTTCGTGTCGGTGGGCCTGGCCGCCAACCAGGCCTTCGGGTTCTACGCGAGCTGGGCGGATCTGTTAGGGCGGGAGAACGACCAGGGCGTGGTCGTCAACCACACGGCACTCGGGGGATCGGGCGGCCCGCTGCAGGTGGTCGACACGGTACGGCTGCAGGGTGCCGCCGGGGCGCGGCCGCGGACCGGCGGGCAGATCCAGAAGGTCGACATCGTGGGCCGCAGGACGCACATCGCCACCCCCGCGTACGTGTACCTGCCGCCGGAGTACTTCCAGCCGCAGTACCGCACGCGCACGTTCCCCGCGGCCGTCGTCCTGACCGGGTATCCGGGCACCGCGGAGGCGCTCTTCAGCAAGCTGCACTACCCCAGCACGGCCCTGGCGCTCGCGAAGAACGGCCGCATGCAGCCGATGATCCTCGTGATGCTGCGGCCCACGGTGGCGCCGCCGCGGGACACGGAGTGCGTGGACATCCCCGGCGGCCCGCAGACCGAGACCTTCTTCGCCGAGGACCTGCCGGACGCCGTCCTCGCGCACTACCGGGTGGGCCGGAAACCCGGCAGCTGGGGCGTCGTCGGCGACTCCACGGGCGGCTACTGCGCGCTGAAACTCGCCATGCACCACCCCCGGGTGTACGCGGCGGGCGCGGGCCTGTCCCCGTACTACCGGGCGCCGATCGACCCGACGACCGGCGACCTCTTCCACGGCAGCCGGGAACTGCGCGGCCGGGCCGACCTGTGGTGGTGCCTCAAGCACCTTCCGCCGCCCGACACTTCACTGCTCGTCACCAGCAGCAGGGTCGGTGAATCCAACTACAAGGACACGCTGAAGTTCATAGAGCGTGTGCAGGCCACCCGGCTGACCCGGATCTCGTCGATCATCCTGGAAAGCGGTGGCCACAACTTCAACACATGGCGACGTGAGATTCCCGGGACGCTGCAGTGGATCAGCGGGCGGCTGAGCGACCGGTGACCACGGGGAGAGCGGTTCTCCGGAATTCCCGCGCAGCGCGTCCGAATAGCGCCTTCACAGCAAAGGCGCCGCCTGATGCGCTGTGAACGTTTCGTTATGGCTGTCTTTTTACGGGGCGGGGGGCCAACGTTCCCCTACGCGCGGTAAGTTTCTGGCCATGCCACGTGGACGTCACCGCCATTCTCCGCCTCTGCACAGGCTGCTTCCCCCGTCGGCGATCGCAGGCGTCTCCCTCGTCTGCGCCCTCGGTCCCTGGGTCTTCTGGGATCCGGCCGCGCTCCGGGTGACGGCCGCGATAGCCGCGGCGACCGCGGCCGTGGGCGCGGCCGTCATGCGCCGCTGGGACGTCGAGGCCGGCAAACGCGTCGCCGATGTCACGCGCGCGCGGGCGAGCGACGAGTGGCGGCACGAGGAGCGGGTCGCCGAGCTGGAGACCGACCTGGAGGAGTCGCGCGCGCTGCGCGCCAAGCTCGAGCAGCGGCTGCGGGCGAAGCGTTCCGAGCTGGCGGGGCTGCGCAACGAGCACGCCGCGCTGCTGCGGCGGTACGCCACCGCGGAGACCGAGCGCGCGAGCGCCCTGGAGGGCCGGCGCCTGCTGGAGATCGAGACCACGACCGACACGCCGGTCACGCGCGCGCTGCCGCCGGTGCCGGTGCCGGCACCGAGGACGGAGCCGGTGGCGGGGGCCGGGGCTGTGGCTGTTCCGGCGGAGGCCGACGGTAACGCCGACGGGAACGCCGCAGGGAACGCCGCCGGAGACTCCGACGTGAAGGCGGCGGCTCCCGGGGTCTTCTCGCCCGAGGGCGCCGAGCTGTTCCTGCGGGCCGACGCGGCGCTGAAGCGGTTCGCCGGGGAGGGCGGCCGCTCCGAGGACGACGCGGCCGCCGGAGCGGAGAGCGGCGAGCAGGCCGAGGGCGCCGAGGCGGCGGAGGAGACGGCGGACGACGCCGAAGCCTCCGGGGTGTCCGAGAACGCTGCCGACGGCGCCGAGGGCGCCGAGGGCGCGGAGGTCTCCAAGCAGTCCGAGGACGACTCCCGGCCGTCCCGGCGGCCCGATCAGTCCGGGAACCTCGCGGACTCCCGGCAGCCCCAGGTCGTCCCGGCCTCCGTCGAGGAGGACGGCGCCGCGAAAGGCGAGCCGGTGAGGACGGGCACCGCCGCTGCGGAGGCGGCGCAGGAGGACGAGGCACAGGGGAAGCCGGAGGCGGTCGACGGGCACGAGCGCGCGGCCGCCACCACCCCGGGCAAGCCCGCCCAGCCCGCGCAGCAGCCGTCCGGGCACTTCGTCGCGCCGACCGCGGTGGCCGTCGTGCCGCCCGCTCCGGTGCGGCGTCCGGCGGTCGAGGGCGGGTTCGACTTCTTCGGTACGAAGGGCCAGCCGTCGCAGGGCGCCGCCCTGGAGAACGTGCACAACGCGGACCTCGCCGACGTGGTCGGGCAGGAGGCGCTCGCGCTGCACAAGGCCGAGGCGGAGTCGGAGTTCAAGCCGGCGGACGCGGAGTCGCGCGGCGTCGGCCAGGTCATCGACCTGACGGCGCACGACGAGACGGAACCGATCAAACTGCAGGGTCTGCGCAACGTGCGCAGCGCGGTCTCCTGACGCCGAGCGCGAGGACGGTCGCGGGAGCGAGGACGGTCGCGGGAGCGGGAGCGGGAGCGGGCGTGGGCGCGGGTACGCGGGTGCCGTAGCGCCCCGTACGGGTTCGCGCCCGACGACCGAGCCGGGCGGGTCCTCGCCCGGCGGGGCCGACATGGGGAGCCGTCGCCCACGACCGCCCCGACGGGATCGGCCCCCACGCTCTCAGCTCTCGCGCTCAGCTCTCGCGCCGGCCGCGCTGTCGCAGCCGAGACGCCCTCCGCTCCGCGCCCACCCAGCGGGCGGGGGACAGGCCGACACCGGTCAGGCCATCCACCGGTCGGGCCGTGCCGTCCGTCGGCCCGTCCGTGAACGCTCGGCCTGTGCCCGCAGCAGCTCCGCCGCCTCCCGCGCGTCCCGCAGCCGCGCGGTGACGGTCTTGTCGGCCCCGGTGTCCACGTGCACGTCCGCGAGCCGCCACAGCCGCTGCCACGGCCCCTGGGTCAGCCGCACGCTCTGCACCTTCGCGTGCGGCACGAGTTCCAGCCTGCGGCGCAGCAGCCCGCGCCGCGCGGCGAACACCGTGTCGGTGACGGAGAGCCCGTGCCCGCGCCACCACACCGGAACGCACCACCCGGCGCGCCGCGGCGGCCGTGCCCACGGATCCGCCCACGGGTCCGCCCAGGACCCGGCCGCCCGTTCGGCCGACGGCACGACGACGCCGGGCAGCACGCGCGCGACGACCGCCTCGGCGAGCTCGCGCGGGGCGACCGGCGCCAGCACGGAGTTGGCCGACCCGGCCACGTCCAGCTCCACCCGCACCCAGCCGCGCCGCCGCCACAGCAGCGGCTCCACGATCCGTACGGTCTGCACCCGCCCCGGCGGCACCGTCTCGTGCGTGCGGTCGAGCAGACCGTGATCGATCCGCAGTCCGTCGGGGGACTCGGACACCGTCCAGTCGTACTCCGCGACGAACCGTCCCACGCTGGTCGCGCCCGCCGTCCCCAGCAGCGGCAGGGCGCTGGCGAGCACCGTCCACACGCTGTGGGTGGCCAGCCACAGCACGGGCGGCACGACGAGCGCGGCGGCCAGCGAGCCCCAGGTGGCGCCCGTCAGCACGAGGGAGAGCGCGAGGTGACGCGGGGGCGTGCGCAACAGCTCGTGGGTCGGCGCCTCGCCGAGTTCGCGCGCCGTCTCGGGGGTGAAACCGGCGGCGCGCGCGAGGAGCTCCGCGCGGAGCGCACGCGCCTCGCGCTCCCCGAGGAAGGCGAGCTCGTCCTTCTTGCCGGCGCCTATGACGTCCAGCCGCAGTTTCGCGACGCCCGCCACGCGCGCGAGGAGGGGCTGGGTGACGTCGACGGCCTGGACGCGTTCCAGCCGGATGTGCGCGGTGCGCCGGAAGACCAGCCCGGTGCGGATGCGCAGTTCGGTGTCGGTCACCGCGTAGTGGGTGAACCACCAGCTGAGGAAGCCGTACAGGGCGGCGGCCGGGACGACGACGGCGAGCGCGATCAGGAGTGTGGTGGTGGTCAGCCGGGTCAGCTGGCGCTGCGCCTGGTCGGGGTCGTGGACCGCCCAGCCGATGACCACGGCGACCGGCGCCCACGCCCGCCTGAGCGGCGTCACAGGGTGCAGCCGCCGCTCCACGACAGCCACGGGAGGACCGGCGTCGTGGGCGTGGTGGGCGTCGTCGGCGGCCGGAGGCGTCGTCACAGTCCCGCCGATCGGGCCTCGCCGAGCTCGGTGAGCCGGTCGCGCAGCCGTTCCGCCTCGGCCGGGTCGAGGCCGGGAATGGTGGCGTCGGTCGCCGCGGCCGCGGTGTGCAGCTGCACGCTGGCCAGCCCGAAGTACCGCTCGACGGGACCCGAGGTGACCTCGACGAGCTGCATCCGCCCGTACGGCACGACGGTCTCCTCGCGCCACAGCACCCCCCGGCTGATCAGCAGGTCGTCGGCGCGCTCGGCGTACCGCCACGAGCGCCAGTTGCGGCCGAGCAGCACCCAGCCCCAGCCCGTCAGCGCGAGCGGCACCAGCGCGAGGGCCGCCCAGGCCGGGCCGGCGAGGAATCCGAGCAGCAGCCCGGTGACGAGGGCGCCCGTCCCCAGCCACACCACCAGCAGCAGCCGGCGCATCCGCAGCAGCCCCGGCGGAAGTCCGGTCCACGCCGGCCCGGCCTCCGCGGCACCCGCCTTCCGAGTGCTCCCCGTCTCCATACGGTCAGCCTACGTAGGGGAGACTGTGTCCATGACTCCTACGACGGAGACCATGGTCGGCATCGGCGGCGCCGCGGAGAGCACCGACATGGTGCTCAACATCGGGCCCCAGCACCCGTCCACGCACGGTGTGCTGCGGCTGCGGCTCGTGCTGGACGGTGAGCGCATCACGCGCGCGGAGCCGGTGATCGGTTACATGCACCGGGGCGCGGAGAAGCTCTTCGAGGCGCGCGACTACCGCCAGATCATCATGCTCGCCAACCGCCACGACTGGCTGTCGGCCTTCTCGAACGAGCTGGGTGTGGTCCTCGCCGTGGAGCGCATGCTCGGCATGGAGGTCCCCACCCGCGCGGTGTGGACGCGCACCCTCCTCGCGGAGCTCAACCGGGTGCTGAACCACCTGATGTTCCTGGGCTCCTACCCGCTGGAACTCGGCGGCATCACGCCGATGTTCTACGCCTTCCGGGAGCGCGAGACCCTCCAGACCGTGATGGAGGAGGTCTCCGGCGGCCGGATGCACTACATGTTCAACCGCGTCGGCGGCCTGAAGGAGGACCTGCCCGCGGGCTGGACGGCACGCGCGCGGGCCGTCGTCGCCGACGTGCGCTCGCGCATGGACGTCTACGACGACCTGGTGCTCGGCAACGAGATCTTCCGCGGGCGCACGCGGGGCGTGGGGGCGCTCGCGCCGGAGACCGTGCACGCGTACGGCGTGAGCGGGCCGATCGCGCGCGCCTCGGGGGTCGACTTCGACCTGCGCCGCGACGAGCCGTACCTCGCCTACGGGGAGCTGCAGGACACCCTGAAGGTCGTCACCCGGCGGGAGGGCGACTGCCTGGCCCGCTTCGAGGTGCTGCTGGAGCAGACCCACAACGCCCTCGACCTCGCCGACGCCTGCCTCGACCGCCTCGCCGACCTGCCGCCCGGCCCGATCAACCAGCGGCTCCCGAAGGTGCTCAAGGCGCCCGAGGGCCACACCTACGCGTGGACCGAGAACCCGCTCGGCATCAACGGCTACTACCTGGTCAGCAAGGGCGAGAAGACTCCGTACCGGCTCAAGCTGCGCTCCGCCTCGTACAACAACATCCAGGCCCTGGTGGAACTGCTGCCGGGAACGCTGGTCGCGGACATGGTGGCGATTCTGGGCTCGCTGTTCTTCGTCGTCGGGGACATCGACAAGTAGCCCCGCGCGCGCAGCCCTAAGCGCCGTCCAGGAGCGTGTCCGGGATTCCCACAGGCTGCAGCAGCCAGCCGAAGTCGCCGAGGCCGCCCGGAGCGGTGAGCTCGGCGGCTTCGCCGGCGCTCGCGAGGGCGCGCACGTAAGCGGCGGGGTGTGTGGTCGCCAGGGTGAGCGGGGGGCGTGCGCCCGTGATGCCCAGCGCGCGCAGCGCGTCGCGCTGCCGCATCAGGCGCGCGCCGGGGAGCGTGCGCTCCGTCGCCGGCATCGTCGGGTGCGCCGTGAGCCGCGCCATGCCGTGCGCCGCGCACGCGTCCAGCGCGACGTGCGCCGTGATGTCGCACGACCCGTCCGGCACGGGCGCCGCCGCGCGCCCCTCCCGGAACCCGGTGAGCGTCCCGAACGGGGGGCGCGCGTCCCGGCGGTGCGCGTAGTCGACCGCGACCGCGAGCCCCCGGTCGAGCGTCGCGACCGCGGCGGCCCAGGCCTCGTCCCGGGGCAGCCCGATCTCGGCCCGCAGCCCCTCCTCGGCGCCCAGCGGCCACCACCGGGCGAGCCACTCCGCCTCCGCGCCGCGGACCGGCTCCCCGAGCCGCTCGGTGCCGTCCCGTCGTACGAGCACCCGCCGTGGCAGGCCGGTCGAGTCGGTCTCGGCGATCTCCACCGGAACGTTGTCCAGCCACTCGTTGGCGAACAGCAGCCCGGTGACACCCTGCGGCGGCTCGGCCAGCCACCGGACGCGGTCGTCGAGGCCCGCGGGGCGGTCGGCGAGCTCGACGGCGTACGCGCGGGTGCGGACGGCCACGTCGGCGGGCAGCACGGCCAGCACACCGGCGGCCAGCTCGCCCCGCCCCGCCGCCATGTCGACGAAGTCGAGCGAGGCGGGCCGGCCGAGCGCCTCGTCGACGCGGCACAGCAGCCGGGCCACGGCTTCCGCGTACAGCGGCGACGCGTGCACGGACGTACGGAAGTGCCCGGCCGGCCCCTCCGGCCTGCGATAGAAACCGTCCGGCCCGTACAGGGCGGCCTCGGCCGCCGCCCGCCAGCCGCGCCATTCGTCCGTCTCGTCCGTCGTCTCTGCCGTCACCGGGCCAGGCTAAGCGCACCGGGGAACGGGATCTCCATCCACCTTGCGGAGTATGCGCACCGGCCGCGGATCGGCCCTCCGGTTGACCCCTGCACCTATCCCGCTTCCCTACTCTGGGTTACGTGCAGCGCCTCTATGACTTCCTCCGCAGGCACCCGGCATGGGTCGACGGCTTCTGGGCCGTCTTCCTGTTCGGGATCTCCGCGGTGAGCGCAACCGCCCATCGGGAGGACCGGGGCACCGACGCGCCGCTGGCGATCGTTCCGGTCATCGTCCTGTTGTGCCTGGTGATCGCCATGCGCCGGCGTATGCCCGAGAGGATGCTGCTGCTGACGATCGGCATCGGCGCCGCCCAGGTGGCGCTGGACGTGGCGGTGACGCCCGCCGACTTCGCGATGCTGGTGATCGTCTACACGGTCGCCGCGACCGGCGCCCGCTGGGCCTCCCGGCTCGCGCTGGCCGTGAGCCTCGGCGCGGCCACGGTGGCGCAGCTGCGCTGGCCGAACGACAACAGCGGCGTCCTGGGCAACGTGGCGATCGTGGTCCTGCAGACGGTGCCGTTCGCCCTCGCCTGGGTGCTCGGCGACTCGATCCGCACCCGCCGCGCCTACTTCGCCCAGCTGGAGGAGCGCGCGGCCCGGCTGGAGAAGGAGCGCGAGGCGCAGGCCAAGGTCGCGGTCGCCGCCGAGCGCGCCCGCATCGCGCGCGAGCTGCACGACGTCGTCGCGCACAACGTGTCGGTGATGGTCGTGCAGGCCGACGGCGCCGCCTACGTCCTCGACGCCGCGCCCGACCAGGCGAAGAAGGCCCTGGAGACGATCTCCTCGACCGGCCGCCAGGCCCTCGCCGAGATGCGCCGCCTGCTGGGCGTGCTGCGCACCGGCGAGCACCAGGAGACCAGCGAGTACGTTCCGCAGCCCGACGTCGAGCAGATAGACGAGCTGGTCGAGCAGTGCCGCCACGCCGGCCTGCCCGTCGACTTCAAGGTGGAGGGCACACCGCGCCCGCTGCCCAGCGGCGTCGAACTCACGGCGTACCGGATCGTGCAGGAGGCGCTGACCAACACCCGCAAGCACGGCGGCCCGAACGCGGGCGCCAGCGTGCGCCTGGTGTACTTCGACGACGGCCTCGGCCTGCTCGTCGAGGACGACGGCAAGGGCGCCCCGCACGAGCTGTACGAGGAGGGCGGCATCGACGGCCAGGGCCACGGCCTGATCGGCATGCGCGAGCGGGTCGGCATGGTCGGCGGGACCCTGGACGCCGGCCCGCGCCCCGGCGGAGGATTCCGCATCAGCGCCCTGCTGCCGCTCAAACCGGCGCACTGACGTTTCCGCACGCCCCCGGTTGACACCTGTAACGCTCCTCAGCAAGCCCCTGTACGGACATGGAAGAGGCCTCGATGACGATCCGCGTGATGCTCGTGGACGACCAGGTGCTGCTGCGCACCGGGTTCCGGATGGTGCTCGCCGCGCAGCCGGACATGGAGGTCGTCGCGGAGGCCGGGGACGGTGTCGAGGCACTGCGGGAACTGCGGGCCACCGACGTCGACGTCGTCCTGATGGACGTGCGCATGCCCAAGCTGGACGGCGTGGAGACCACCCGCCGCATCTGCTCGGCGCCGAACCCGCCGAAGGTGCTGATCCTGACCACCTTCGACCTCGACGAGTACGCGTTCTCCGGCCTCAAGGCGGGCGCCTCCGGCTTCATGCTCAAGGACGTGCCGCCCGGTGAGCTCCTCGCCGCCATCCGCGCGGTGCACAGCGGTGACGCGGTGGTGGCCCCCTCGACCACGCGCAGGCTGCTGGACCGGTTCGCGCCGATGCTGCCGAGCACCGGCAACGAGCCCCGGCACAACGAGCTGGAGCGGCTCACCGGCCGTGAACGCGAGGTCATGGTGCTGGTCGCGCAGGGCCTGTCCAACGGGGAGATCGCGGCCCGGCTCGTGCTGTCCGAGGCGACCGTCAAGACGCACGTGGGACGCATCCTGACCAAGCTCGGCCTGCGGGACCGGGTGCAGGTGGTGGTGCTGGCGTACGAGACCGGGCTGGTGCGGGCGGGCGGGCACGGCTGAACCCCTTCGAACGCGCCCCCGACGCGCCCCCCGCCCACTAGGGTCTGCGCATGCTCCTGTGGATCAACGGCCCCTTCGGGGGCGGCAAGACACAGACCGCGCACGAGATCCGGCGGCGCCTGCCCGGCAGCGTCATCTGCGACCCCGAGCACGCCGGCTTCGGGCTGCACCGCATGATGCCGCCCGACCTGCGCGGAGACTTCCAGGACCTGGCGTCCTGGCGGCAGGGCGTCGTGGAGGTCCTCGACCTCGCCCTCACCCGGCACGACGGCGTGGTGATCGCCCCGATGACGGTCACCGACGCCGGCCACTTCGAGGAGACCGTCGGCCGGTTGCGCGGGCTCGGGCACGACGTACGGCACTTCACCCTCCTCGCCGAGCGCGGGACGGTACTGAAGCGGCTGAACGAGCGCGGTTTCGGGCACCTCCTGCGGTACGTCGCCGGGAAGGAGGCCGGTCCGCGGCGGGAGAGCTGGGCCGTAAAGCAGCTGGACCACTGCCTGGAGCGGCTGCGCGAGCCGGAGTTCGCCGAGCACCTGTGGACCGACCACTCGACCGTGCCGAAGACTGCGGACCGCATCGCCGTACTGGCCGGGCTGCCCCTCCGGCCGAACAACGAGGGCGCCCTGCGCACGCGGCTGCGGCAGGCACGGGTCGGGGCGCGGCACATCCGGTTCGACTGAACCCGGTACCGGATCCGGCGCGCCGGGCACGGCCGCACCGGGGACTCAGCGCAGCACGCCCTCCAGGAAGTCGCTGCCCAGCCGGGCCACCACCGCTACGTCCAGCTGGTGCAGGACGTACCGGCCGCGCCGGCGGGTGGTGAGCAGGCCCGCCTTCTTCAGGACGCTCAGGTGCCGGGATATCTCGGGCGGGGTCATGCCGTGCACCCGGGCCAGCTCACCCGTGGTGAAGGCGCTGCGGGCCAGGCTCCGGCACAGCCGCATGCGCACCGGGTGCGACAGGGCCGTCATCCGCAGGGCCAGCTGCTCGACCGAGGCGGGAGCGACCGGGTCGGGGGAGGCCACGGGGTAGTGCAGCACCGGCTGCCAGGCGTGCCGGTGCAGGACCATCAGGTGCGGCCGGCCCAGGCTGGTCGGGACGAGCAGCAGGCCACCGTCCCGAGTGGCCGTGCGTCCTTCGTTGAGTTTGTCGACGGTGACGCAGGCCGCCGCCTCGTCCAGGGCCACGGCCGGCGACACCGCGGCCAGCGCCTCGGCCAGGCCCTTGCGCCGCAGCAGGTCCGTCTTGTGGCGGGCGTCCGCCGCCAGCTGGTGGCGCAGCCGGGCCCAGGTCTCCGCGAAGAACGCCTCGTCGCAGTCCTCCAGGAACTGCCGCAGCCACGCTCTGATCCGCGGCGGGTCGGCCAGCAGCCGCTCGCTGAAGTGCAGCTGCCGCGGCCCGCGGGTGGCCGCGCGCTCCAGCGCGAGCCGCCGCATCCCGGCGTCGGCCAGGGCGCCGGGCCCGGGCAGGCCGTACGGCAGGGCGCAGGTGAACTCCAGCGCGCCGTCGACGAACTGCTCGTCCGTCAACTTGTCGAGCAGGTCCAGGTCCTCGGCGAGCGTCGCACCGGGCAGGGCGGTACGGCCCGGGACGCCCGCGCAGGGCAGGAAGAGGTCCGAGAACGTCGTCCGCCACAGGAAGTCCGCCTCGCACATCCGGTCCGCCAGATGCGGGTCGAGCCGCGCGGTCACCCCGGTCACCCAGCCCTGCAGACCCGGGTGGTGCCCCGGTTCGGACAGCGCGTGCAGCGCCATGCCGAGCTCGGCCAGGGGCGAGGGGACGACGGCGATCCGCTCCGGCCGCAGCCCCGCGATGTCGATGCGCAGGCTCATGACCTCATGGTGCACCCCGCCACCGACAACGCCGCCCCCGTGGGCGGCCGCCGCCGAACGCCGTCCGCGCCGGACCCGGCCCGGTCACGCGTCACCGGCCCACCCCGTCACTCGCGCGCTTCGTGTCTGCCCGCCTCCTCGGTCAGCCGGGCGACGAACTGCGCGGCCGCCGCCCGCACGTCGTCGGCCGTCCACGCCAGGCCCGCGGCGCGTACGCCGACCTCCGTGAACGCCACCCCGGGGCCCTTGGCGTCCCAGGGGTTGGCGAACAGCAGCGTGTTCGTCTCCTCGGCCTGCCGGACGGCCGCCTCGGCGACGACGTCGGGGTCGTAGGGCAGCCAGACCTGGAACGCGTTGGTGTGCGGCACCTCGGGATGTACGCGCGCCCACGGCAGCCCGGCCGCCGCGAAGCCCTCGCGCAGCGCGGCGGCCACCACGCGCGCGTGGCGCACGTACTCGGGCAGCCGGGGCAGTTCACGCTCCAGACCGGCGAGCGCCGACAGCGCGGTCGGGAACTGCTGGAAGACCTGCCCGCCGTACCGGTGGCGCCAGGTCCGCGCCTCGTCGACCAGCGTCTTCGGCCCGGCGAGCGCCGCGCCGCCGTAGCCGTCGAGGGACTTGTAGAAGGAGACGTACACGCTGTCCGCGAGGTCCGCGATCTCGTCGAGCGGCCGGCCGAGCTGGACGGTGGACTCCCACAGGCGCGCGCCGTCGAAGTGCACCACCGCGTCGCGCTCGCGCGCCGCCGCCACGACCTCGCACAGCTCGTCCCAGGACGGCAGCAGGAATCCGGCGTCCCGCAGGGGCAGCTCCAGCATCAGCGCCCCGAAGGGCTCGGCGAAGTCGCGCACCTCCGCCGCGGTCGGCTGGCGCGGCTCGCCGGTCAGCCGGACCGGGCGCAGACCGCTGACCTGGCTGAGGGCATGGCGTTCGTGCACCTCGGGGTGGGACATCGCGTGCAGCGCGACGGCCCGGTCGCCGGTGCGGCCGGCCCAGCAGCGCAGGGCCACCTGCTGGGCCATCGTGCCGGTGGGGAAGAAGGCGGCCGCCTCCTTGCCGAGCAGCCCGGCGACCTTGCGCTCCAGGGCCTCCACGACGCCGTCGCCGTAGACGTCCGACGGCTCGTCGAGGTCGTACAGGTCCGGCGCAGCGTCGAGCAGCGCGAGCCGCTCCCTCAGCGTGCCCCGGAAACCGGGGCGGGCCAGCACCCGCGCGCTCCGGTAGGCGCTCATGCGCCGCTTGTAGCGCTGTGCGCGCCGCGCCTCGTCCGACAGCCGCTCCGGCCGCTCCGCCGGACGTTCCTCCGGCGGGTGTTCCTCCGCCGGTCCCTCCGCCGAACGTTCCTCCGCCGGTCCCTCCGCCGAACGTTCCTCCGCCGAACGTTCCTCCGGCAGTCGCGCCGCCGGGTGCTCCCCCGGCCCGCTCCCCCGCCCGCCCTGCTCCGCGCTCTCGGTCATGCCCCGGATCATGCCGCGCGCCGTCCCTCGCGGGCACGCGTATTTCCGCACCGGCGCCCGCGCGCACGCCGGCGTGCGGTAACCCACAGCCTGTGGACAACCGGCCGCCCCGCGGACCGATCGCGTTAGCATGACGAGAAATCGTCCGGTACCCGAAGCGGACTGGAACGGGAAGGCCGCCGTCGCGTGAGTACAAGCCAACAGTCAGATCCCCAGGACCGCCCCGCGCGGCTCACCGTCGGCGTCGTCGGCGCCGGCCGCGTGGGCCCCACGCTCGCCGCGTCCCTCCAGCTCGCCGGACACCGCCCGGTGGCCGTCTCCGGAGTGTCCGACGCCTCCCGGCGGCGAGCCGCGGAGCTGCTCCCCGACGTGCCGCTGGTGCCGCCCGCGGAGGTGCTCCAGCGCGCCGATCTCGTCCTGCTGACGGTTCCCGACGACGCCCTGCCCGGGCTGGTCGAGGGCCTCGCCGACACCGGCGCCGTCCGGCCGGGCCAGCTGCTCGTCCACACCTCGGGGCGCTACGGCGTACGCGTCCTGGACCCCGCCCTGCGCGCGGGCGCCCTCCCGCTCGCCCTGCACCCGGCGATGACCTTCACCGGGACCCCGGTCGACGTCCAGCGCCTGGCCGGATGCTCCTTCGGCGTCACCGCGCCCGACGAGCTGCGGCTGGCCGCGGAGGCCCTCGTCATCGAGATGGGCGGCGAACCGGAATGGATCGCGGAGCCGATGCGCCCGCTGTACCACGCGGCGCTCGCGCTCGGCGCCAACCACCTCGTCACGCTGGTCGCCCAGTCCATGGAGCTGCTGCGCGCCGCCGGTGTCGAGGCCCCCGACCGGATGCTCGGCCCGCTGCTCGGCGCCGCCCTGGACAACGCCCTGCGCTCCGGCGACGCGGCCCTCACCGGCCCCGTCGCCCGCGGGGACGCGGGCACCGTCGCCGCGCACGTCGCCGAACTGCGCACGCACGCCCCCCAGACCGTGGCCGGCTACCTCGCGATGGCCCGCGCGACCGCCGACCGGGCGCTCGCCCACGGACTGCTGAAGCCGGAACTGGCCGAGGACCTGCTCGGGGTGCTCGCCGACGGAGCCGACGGAGCCGACGGGACCGGCGGGACCGGCGGGACCGGCGGCGCCGAGGGAGACGTCCGATGAGCATCACCCTGCTGCGCACCGCGGACGAACTGCACGCACGCACGCGTACCGGCCGTCGCGCCGTCGTGATGACCATGGGAGCCCTGCACGAGGGCCACGCCTCGCTGGTCCGCACGGCGCGCGGGATCGCCGGACCCGACGGGGAGGTCGTCGTCACCGTCTTCGTCAACCCGCTGCAGTTCGGCGCGGGCGAGGACCTCGACCGCTACCCCCGCACCCTGGACGCCGACCTGGAGGTGGCCGAGCGGGCCGGGGCGGACGTCGTGTTCGCCCCTTCCGTGGACGAGGTCTACCCCGGCGGCGAACCCCAGGTCCGCGTCAGCGCGGGCCCCATGGGCGAGCGCCTGGAGGGCGCCTCGCGCCCCGGCCACTTCGACGGGATGCTCACCGTCGTCGCCAAGCTGCTGCACCTCACCCGCCCCGACGTCGCCCTGTACGGCCAGAAGGACGCCCAGCAGCTCGCCCTGATCCGCCGCATGGTGCGGGACCTGAACTTCGGCATCGAGATCGTCGCCGTGCCGACCGTGCGCGAGGACGACGGCCTGGCGCTGTCCAGCCGCAACCGCTACCTCTCGCCCGAGGAGCGCCGCACGGCGCTCGCGCTCTCCCGCGCGCTGTTCGCGGGCCGCGACCGGCACGCCGCCCAGGAGGCGCTGCGCGCGCGTGCCCGCGAGGTGCCCGCCACGCACGCGCGTGCCGAGGCCCTCAGCGCGATAGGGGAGTCGAGGGCCGCGGCCGACGCGCACGCCGTCGCCCAGGCCCGCACGTCGCCCGCCGCCGCCCCGGGCCACGACGCCGAGGGCCCTGCCTTCCTCGGCGCCCCGTCGGCCGTCCGCGCGGCCGCCCGCCTGGTCCTCGACGACGCCGCCCGGCTGTCCCCGCCGCTGGAACTGGACTACCTGGCTCTCGTCGACCCGTCCGACTTCACCGAGATCGAGGACGGCTTCACCGGCGAGGCGGTACTCGCCGTCGCCGCCCGGGTCGGGGCGACCCGGCTGATCGACAACATCCCCCTCACCTTCGGAGCCGCCTCGTGACCAGCACAGGCATACGCCCGCCCGGCGCCCACCAGCACCCCCGAGCGGGAGCGCTTCACGCTCGCCCCCGCCTGTTCGCGCCCGCGCCCGGGTGGTCCATCGCCGCGGACGTGGTGGTCGTGGGCTCCGGGGTGGCCGGGCTGACGGCCGCCCTGCGCTGCGAGGCGGCCGGCCTGGAGACCGTCGTGGTCACCAAGGCCCGCCTCGACGACGGCTCCACCCGCTGGGCCCAGGGCGGCATCGCCGCCGCCCTCGGCGAGGGCGACACCCCCGAGCAGCACCTGGACGACACCCTGGTCGCCGGCGCCGGCCTGTGCGACGAGGAAGCGGTACGGATCCTCGTCACCGAGGGGCCCGACGCCGTACGCCGCCTGATCTCCACCGGCGCCCACTTCGACACCGACGACGAGGGCGGCATCGAGCTCACCCGCGAGGGCGGCCACCACCGCCGCCGCATCGCGCACGCGGGCGGTGACGCGACCGGCGCGGAGATCTCCCGGGCGCTGGTCGAGGCGGCCCTCGCGCGGGGGGTGCGCATGATCGAGAACGCGCTCGTGCTGGACCTGCTCACCGACGCCGACGGCCGTACCGCGGGCGTCACCCTGCACGTCATGGGCGAGGGCCAGCACGACGGCGTGGGCGCGGTGCACGCCCCCGCGGTGGTCCTCGCGACCGGCGGCATGGGCCAGGTCTTCTCCGCCACCACCAACCCGTCGGTGTCCACCGGCGACGGCGTGGCGCTCGCGCTGCGCGCCGGCGCGGAGGTCTCCGACCTGGAGTTCGTCCAGTTCCACCCGACCGTGCTGTTCCTCGGCCCGGACGCCGAGGGCCAGCAGCCGCTCGTCTCCGAGGCGGTGCGCGGCGAGGGCGCCCACCTGGTGGACGCGGACGGCGTGCGGTTCATGCTCGGCCGGCACGAACTGGCCGAACTCGCGCCCCGGGACATCGTCGCCAAGGGCATCATGCGCCGCATGCAGGAGCAGGACGCCGAGCAGATGTTCCTCGACGCCCGGCACTTCGGCGCCGAGATGTGGGAGCACCGCTTCCCGACGATCCTCGCCGCCTGCCGCGCCCACGGCATCGACCCGGTCACCGAGCCCATCCCGATCGCCCCGGCCGCCCACTACGCCTCCGGAGGCGTGCGCACGGACTCCCACGGGCGGACGACCGTCCCGGGGCTGTACGCGTGCGGCGAGGTCGCCTGCACCGGCGTGCACGGCGCCAACCGTCTCGCGTCCAACTCCCTCCTGGAGGGCCTCGTCTACGCAGAGCGGATCGCCGCCGACATCGCCGCCGACGCCGCCGACGTCACCGCGTCCGCCCGCGCGGACGACCGCGCGGACGGCGCCGCGGGCGGCGGCCGCCGCCACCCGCGCGGGCCGGAGCCGGCCGAGCGTCCCGGCGAGCCGGTCCACCCCCTGCTGGAGCCCGAGGCGCGCTTCGCGATCCAGCGGATCATGACGGACGGCGCGGGCGTACTGCGCTCCGCCGCGTCCCTCGCCAGGGCCGCCGACCGGCTGGAGCGCCTGCAGACCGACGCCCGCGACGCACTCGCCGAGAACGGCAAGACCGCCGAGCCCGGCGTCGACACCTGGGAGGCCACCAACCTCCTGTGCGTGGCCCGGGTCCTGGTCGCCGCGGCGGAGCTGCGCCAGGAGACCCGCGGCTGCCACTGGCGTGAGGACCACGCCGAGCGCGACGACGCCGCCTGGCGCCGGCACATCGTCGTACGGCTGAATCCCGACCGCACACTCGCCGTGCGCACCACCGATACCGCAGACTTCCCCCCGACCCGGCAGCGCCTTCAGGAGCAGTGACACAAGTGAGCACCCCCGACCTCCCCCTCGCGTCCACCGGCGGCTGCGGCGACGGCTGTGCCTGCGGCGCGGAAGCCGACGCGGAAGCCGCGGAATACCTCGAGTGCGGGCTCGACCCCGCGCTCGCCCAGCTCCTGGCGGACGCCGGACTCGACCCCGTTGAGGTCGAGGACGTCGCCAATGTCGCCATCCAGGAGGACCTCGCCCACGGCGTGGACGTGACCACGGTCGCCACGATCCCCGAGGACGCCGTCGCCACCGGCGACTTCACCGCGCGCGAGGCGGGCGTCGTCGCCGGCCTGCGGGTCGCCGAGGCGGTGCTCTCGGTGGTCTGCACGGACGAGTTCGAGGTCGAGCGGCACGTCGAGGACGGCGACCGCGTGGCGGCGGGCCAGAAGCTGCTGTCGGTCACCACGCGCACGCGTGACCTGCTCACCGCCGAACGCAGCGCCCTCAACCTGCTGTGCCGCCTGTCGGGCATCGCCACCGCCACCCGCGCGTGGGCCGACACCCTTCGGGGCACCGGTGCGCGGGTGCGCGACACCCGCAAGACCACGCCCGGCCTGCGCTCCCTGGAGAAGTACGCCGTCCGCTGCGGCGGGGGCGTCAACCACCGCATGTCGCTGTCGGACGCGGCGCTGGTCAAGGACAACCACGTCGTCGCCGCCGGCGGTGTCGCCCAGGCGTTCAAGGCCGTGCGCGAGGCGTTCCCCGAGGTGCCGATCGAGGTCGAGGTCGACACGCTGCACCAGCTGCGCGAGGTCGTCGACGCGGGCGCCGACCTGATCCTGCTGGACAACTTCACCCCCGGCGAGTGCGAGGAGGCCGTGGCCCTCGTCCAGGGCCGCGCCGCCCTGGAGGCGTCGGGCCGCCTGACCCTCGACAACGCGCGCGCCTACGCCGAGACGGGCGTGGACTACCTGGCCGTGGGCGCCCTCACCCACTCCTCGCCGATCCTGGACATCGGCCTCGACCTGCGCGCGGCGGAGTAACGGCCATGCTCCTCACGATCGACGTGGGAAACACGCACACGGTCCTCGGCCTGTTCGACGGTGAGGACATCGTCGAGCACTGGCGCATCTCGACGGACGCGCGCCGCACGGCGGACGAGCTGGCGGTGCTGCTGCAGGGCCTGATGGGCATGCACCCGCTGCTCGGGGACGACCTCGGCGACGGCATCGACGGCATCGCCATCTGCGCGACCGTGCCGTCGGTGCTGCACGAACTGCGCGAGGTGACGCGGCGCTACTACGGCGACGTTCCCGCGGTGCTCGTCGAGCCGGGGGTGAAGACGGGTGTGCCCATCCTCACCGACAACCCCAAGGAGGTCGGCGCCGACCGCATCATCAACGCGGTCGCGGCGGTCGAGCTCTACGGCGGCCCCGCGATCGTCGTGGACTTCGGTACGGCGACGACGTTCGACGCGGTCTCCGCGCGCGGGGAGTACGTCGGCGGTGTCATCGCGCCCGGCATCGAGATCTCGGTCGAGGCACTCGGCGTCAAGGGCGCCCAGCTGCGCAAGATCGAGGTCGCCCGGCCGCGCCACGTGATCGGCAGGAACACGGTCGAGGCGATGCAGGCGGGCATCGTCTACGGGTTCGCCGGCCAGGTGGACGGCGTGGTGAGCCGGATGGCCCGCGAGCTGGCGGACGACCCGGAAGACGTGACGGTGATCGCGACCGGCGGCCTGGCGCCCATGGTGCTGGGCGAGTCCTCGGTGATCGACGAGCACGAGCCGTGGCTGACCCTGATCGGACTGCGGCTGGTGTACGAGCGGAACGCGTCGCGCCTGTAGCCGCCCTCCGCCCCGGCGCCGCCCTCCGCGGGCGTCGGGGCGTGCAGGCGCAGGGGCGCGAGCGGCGCAGAGGCACGGGAACGCGGTGCGGCGCAGGGCCCGACACGCCCTGTTTTATGTCGGTTTTGTCTGATTAGCGCGTATCGTCGGCACATGCCCACGCCATACGGATCCCGCGGCGGCATGGCGTTCGGCGCGGAGGAGCTGCGTGTGCTCCGCCGCGCTCTCGCCCTCGCCCTCCGCCCCGAAACCGCCTCGGCCGAGGAAGTCCAGGACTGCCTCCGCCTCGCCGAGTCCCTCGACGAGGCGATGCGCGAGGGCGCCCGGCTGCGCGCCTTCCTGGTGGCCGATCTCGCCCGCTACCGCGCCGCGCTGCCCGGGACCGCCACCGGCTATCTCGCGCTGCTGGAGGAGGTGCTGGGATCCGGCTACCGTCCGCACCCCGACGACCTCGCCGCGCTGCGCGCCCTGCGCGGCAATCCGGTGGCCGCCGCTCTCCTGGACCGCTGCCAGGTCCTCGCGGAGCAGGACGTACGCGCCCGCCTCGCGCGCCGGGCGGCGCCCCCGGCCGTCCCGGTGGTGCCCGCCTCCCGGGTCCGCCTCACGGCCCTCCCGGGCGGCCTCTCGGTTCACGACGCCGACCCCGCCGACGGCCTCGCCGGTGCCGCGGACCGGGATCCCGCCGAGCGGCCGGAGAAGCCCGTGGAGAAGCCCGCGAAGCCCGCGAAGCCCGCGGAGAAGCCGCCCGCCCCCGAGCCGGCCCCGGCCACGCCGAAGCCGCCCCGCCCCATTCCCACCCCCGGCGAGGTCTTCCCGCGCCGCAAACCGAGCCCCGCGCCGCCGCCGAACCACCCCCGCCAGCTCACCGCGGTCTGAACGACCCCGCCCCGCCCGTCTGCCGCCCCGTGGTTAACCTGGGTGCATGGACTACGTCTCCGCGCTTCTGCCCCCGGTCGTCATGGCCGTGTTCTTCATCGGCGTGATCAGGGTGATCGTGAAGACCCAGGGCGGGGCCAACAAGGCCAAGGAGGACGCGGCCGTCGACGCCGCCATCGCGCAGGCGGAGGCCCGCCGGGCCCCCGCGCGGACCGACGGCTGACCCGCCCGGCCGACGGCACCCCACCGGCGTACGACTGCCCCGTCCGCGGGCGGTCGTGCGCCCTTTTTGTCGCGTTCGGCGGGGTGAGTGTCTGTTCGGCACGCGAATGGCGGGATCTCCCACTAGGGTGCTGAGGTGTGCCCCGCCCATTGGGAGAACTCGAAGACGCGGTCATGACACGGGTGTGGAAGTGGAACCGCCCGGTGACCGTTCGGGAAGTCCTGGAAGACCTTCAGCGGGAGCGGACCATCGCCTACACCACGGTGATGACCGTTTTGGACAATCTCCATCAGAAGGGCTGGGTGCGCCGCGAAGCGGAAGGCCGGGCCTATCGATATGAGGCCGTCTCCACCCGGGCCGCCTACGCCGCCGCCCTCATGAACGACGCCTGGTCCCAGAGCGACAACCCCGCGGCCGCTCTCGTCGCCTTCTTCGGCATGATGAGCGACGAACAGCGGCAGGCCCTGTGGGACGCCGTCCGCATCGTCCAGGGACCGGAAACACCCGAAGCCGAGGAGAACCCCGGCTCCCCGCCGCAGGGGGGCGGGCGATAGCGTCCGGTCATGTCCCGAGAGAGCCCCTCGTCCCCGAGTCCCGAAGTCGGCGCTAAAGCCATCACCGTGCGGCGGGCCCGCACCAGCGATGTTCCGGCCGTGCGCCGTCTCCTTGACGCCTACGTCCGTGACCGCATCCTGCTCGACAAAGCGACGGTGACGCTTTACGAGGACATCCAGGAGTTCTGGGTGGCGGAACGGGACGACAACGCCGAGGTCGTCGGCTGCGGTGCGCTGCACGTCATGTGGGAAGACCTCGCGGAAGTGCGCACTCTGGCGGTCAAGCCCGGCCTGAAGGGCGCCGGCGTCGGCCATCAGTTGCTGGAGAAGTTGCTGCAGACCGCGCGCTGGCTCGGCGTTCGCCGCGTTTTCTGCCTGACCTTCGAAGTGGACTTCTTCGGCAAGCACGGCTTCGTCGAGATCGGCGAGACGCCCGTCGACACCGACGTCTACGCGGAGCTGATGCGTTCCTATGACGAGGGCGTCGCCGAGTTCCTCGGCCTGGAGCGAGTGAAACCGAACACCTTGGGCAACAGCCGGATGCTTCTGCATCTGTGATCGCCGATCACCGCTGAGTATTCCGTCCGGAGCTCTGCCCAGGTTCCCTATGTCCGAAACGCGCATGTTTCCGGACCGGGCCGGGTCTGCCGGTCTCTCCCGGGGGTTTGTGTTTTTCCGGCAAAAGCGGTTTGCTTTCCGACGTACTGCAGTACTGCATATAACAGGGGACGGCGAAACGGCGGACGCCGCAGACCCCCGGCCCACAAGTCATGAATGAAAGGAAATCCGGTGGCACAGAAGGTTCAGGTCCTTCTTGTCGACGACCTCGACGGCGGCGAGGCGGACGAGACTGTCACGTTCGCGTTGGACGGCAAGACGTACGAGATCGATCTCACGACCGCCAATGCGGACAAGCTTCGCGGCCTTCTCGAGCCTTACGTGAAGGGCGGTCGTCGTACCGGGGGCCGTTCTTCGGGCGGGCGCGGAAAGACCCGCGCCGCTTCCGGCGGCAGCCAGGACACCGCGCAGATCCGCGCCTGGGCGAAGGAGAACGGCTACGAGGTCAACGACCGCGGCCGCGTCCCCGCGTCCATCCGCGAGGCCTACGAGAAGGCCAACGCCTGAGCACGGGCGCGACGCAGGCGGATCCGGTGGCACTGCGTCGCCACCGTGTTCACGAGTCGTACGAGATCGGGGGCGCCTTCCCGGCCCCCCATGGCCGACAGCGTCGGCAGCGAGGCCTCGACCTCGCGTCCCGGCCCGGGGGGCCGCAGCCACACGGCGGCCCCCGGAGCCGGTGGCCGCGCTCCGGGCCGCCCGTGCCCGGGGGGCGGCGGAGCGTCCATCGCGTCGCCCTCGCCGAGTGCCGTCAGGTCGAGCGCCAGCGCCCCCC
The DNA here is from genome assembly GCF_035656535.1 of Streptomyces sp. H51. Classification (NCBI taxonomy): domain Bacteria; kingdom Bacillati; phylum Actinomycetota; class Actinomycetes; order Kitasatosporales; family Streptomycetaceae; genus Streptomyces; species Streptomyces sp. H51. Next base: position 35,834 of record NZ_JAYMHD010000043.1, on the reverse strand, counting down.
ACTCCAGCCAGTCCAGCAGCCCGGACAACTCCTCCGCGCTGCCCGCTGCCACCAGCAGCCGCATCCGACCCTGCTGCACGGCCACCGGTGACCGCGTCGCGAGATGTCTGAGGCCCGCGCGGCCCGCCTCGGCCGGGACGTCCAGGACGTCGAAACGCACCCCCACCGCGAGCCGCACGGCGGACCCGGGGTTCCCGGGCCCCCCGCGCATCGCGGGCATCGTGGGCCACCCCAGTTCGTTCTCGTACCAGTCGCGGACACCGGCGCCCGGGTCGAGCGGGCGGCGGGGGAGCGGGACCGTGAGCTTCGTCCTGTTTGTGACGTTCGTGACATTCGCGGTGACCGGGGGGAGGCTGCCGACCATGCCACGTGCAACCGCCGAAGGCGCTTCGAAGTCACGTTGTGACGTCATCCGGTTTCGCAGAGTGCCGCACGGGGGCGCGCGGGGCGTGTGGGGAGGCGCAAGGTTGTTCGCCCATAGCGGAGGGAACCGGTGCGCGCGGCATGGACTGTCCGCCCCTGCGGGTAAGACATCCCTAGTGGGAGGGGGCGACACGCAGGACAAGGCGTCTCACGTTCGCCATCGGCGTACTGGTGATGGAGGTAAGTGCCTGGCCTGCGGGAACATCGTCTCGCACCATCGGGTTGGAAGAGATGTCGGCGTTCGGGGTCAGGAGGCAGTGTTGGTTCTCGGGCCGGTGTCGGCAGTTGGAATGAGCGGTCCCCGCTTGCGGGACTAAGCTGCGGAAGGACAGAGAGGGGAAGTTCCCCCCACTGCCTGACCGCTCTGAGGAGCGATTAACGATGTTCGAGAGGTTCACCGACCGCGCGCGGCGGGTTGTCGTCCTGGCTCAGGAAGAAGCCCGGATGCTCAACCACAACTACATCGGCACCGAGCACATCCTCCTGGGCCTGATCCACGAGGGTGAGGGTGTCGCCGCCAAGGCCCTTGAGAGCCTCGGGATTTCGCTCGAGGCGGTCCGCCAGCAGGTGGAGGAGATCATCGGCCAGGGCCAGCAGGCCCCGTCCGGGCACATCCCCTTCACCCCCCGTGCCAAGAAGGTCCTGGAGCTGTCGCTCCGCGAGGCCCTTCAGCTGGGCCACAACTACATCGGCACGGAGCACATCCTGCTCGGCCTGATCCGCGAGGGCGAGGGCGTCGCCGCCCAGGTCCTGGTCAAGCTGGGCGCAGACCTCAACCGCGTGCGGCAGCAGGTGATCCAGCTGCTGTCCGGTTACCAGGGCAAGGAGACGGCCACCGCCGGCGGTCCTGCCGAGGGCACCCCCTCGACGTCCCTGGTCCTCGACCAGTTCGGCCGGAACCTCACCCAGGCCGCTCGTGAGTCCAAGCTCGACCCGGTCATCGGGCGCGAGAAGGAGATCGAGCGGGTCATGCAGGTGCTGTCCCGCCGTACCAAGAACAACCCGGTGCTGATCGGTGAGCCCGGCGTCGGCAAGACCGCCGTCGTCGAGGGCCTCGCCCAGGCCATCGTCAAGGGCGAGGTGCCCGAGACCCTCAAGGACAAGCACCTCTACACCCTGGACCTCGGCGCGCTGGTCGCCGGCTCCCGCTACCGCGGTGACTTCGAGGAGCGCCTGAAGAAGGTGCTGAAGGAGATCCGCACCCGCGGCGACATCATCCTGTTCATCGACGAGCTGCACACGCTCGTCGGCGCGGGTGCCGCCGAGGGCGCCATCGACGCGGCTTCGATCCTGAAGCCGATGCTGGCCCGCGGTGAGCTGCAGACCATCGGCGCCACCACCCTGGACGAGTACCGCAAGCACCTGGAGAAGGACGCGGCCCTCGAGCGCCGCTTCCAGCCCATCCAGGTCGCCGAGCCGTCCCTGCCGCACACGATCGAGATCCTCAAGGGTCTGCGCGACCGGTACGAGGCCCACCACCGCGTCTCCATCACCGACGAGGCGCTGGTGCAGGCCGCCACCCTGGCCGACCGGTACATCTCGGACCGCTTCCTGCCGGACAAGGCGATCGACCTGATCGACGAGGCCGGCTCGCGGATGCGCATCCGCCGGATGACCGCGCCGCCGGACCTGCGCGAGTTCGACGAGAAGATCGCCGGTGTCCGCCGCGACAAGGAGTCCGCGATCGACTCGCAGGACTTCGAGAAGGCCGCTTCGCTCCGCGACAAGGAGAAGCAGCTGCTGGCCGCCAAGGCCAAGCGGGAGAAGGAGTGGAAGGCCGGCGACATGGACGTCGTCGCCGAGGTCGACGGCGAGCTGATCGCCGAGGTCCTCGCCACGGCCACCGGCATCCCGGTCTTCAAGCTGACCGAGGAGGAGTCCAGCCGCCTGCTCCGCATGGAGGACGAGCTCCACAAGCGGGTCATCGGCCAGGACGACGCCGTCAAGGCGCTGTCGAAGGCGATCCGCCGCACGCGCGCCGGTCTGAAGGACCCGAAGCGTCCGGGTGGTTCGTTCATCTTCGCCGGTCCGTCCGGTGTCGGTAAGACCGAGCTGTCCAAGGCGCTCGCGGAGTTCCTCTTCGGCGACGAGGACGCGCTGATCTCCCTCGACATGTCGGAGTTCAGCGAGAAGCACACGGTCTCCCGGCTGTTCGGTTCGCCCCCCGGCTACGTGGGCTACGAAGAGGGCGGCCAGCTGACCGAGAAGGTCCGCCGCAAGCCGTTCTCCGTCGTCCTCTTCGACGAGGTCGAGAAGGCCCACCCGGACATCTTCAACTCGCTGCTGCAGATCCTGGAGGACGGTCGCCTGACCGACTCCCAGGGCCGGGTCGTGGACTTCAAGAACACGGTCATCATCATGACGACCAACCTCGGCACCCGGGACATCTCCAAGGGCTTCAACCTGGGCTTCGCGGCCTCGGGCGACACGAAGACCAACTACGAGCGCATGAAGAACAAGGTGTCGGACGAGCTCAAGCAGCACTTCCGCCCCGAGTTCCTCAACCGCGTCGACGACGTGGTCGTCTTCCCGCAGCTGACCCAGGCCGACATCCTGCGGATCGTCGACCTGATGATCGGCAAGGTGGACGAGCGCCTGCGGGACCGGGACATGGGCATCGAGCTCTCCCAGTCCGCCAAGGAACTGCTGTCCAAGAAGGGCTACGACCCCGTGCTGGGCGCCCGGCCGCTGCGCCGGACCATCCAGCGCGAGATCGAGGACTCGCTGTCGGAGAAGATCCTCTTCGGCGAGCTGCGTCCCGGTCACATCGTGGTCGTGGACACCGAGGGCGAGGGCGACGCCAAGACCTTCACCTTCCGGGGTGAGGAGAAGTCGGCGCTGCCCGACGTCCCGCCGATCGAGCAGGCGGCCGGCGGTCCCGGACCGAACCTGAGCAAGGAGGCGTAAGCCTCACGGCACGTGAGAGGGGCCGGTGCCTTCGGGCACCGGCCCCTCTCGCATGCCGCCGTCCGGCTACGTCAGCCGTCCGGCTACGACAGCTGCCCGTCGTAGTCCGGCAGCTTGTACGTCTTCTCGGCATGGCCGCCCGACAGGTCGGTGGCGCTGTTGCCGATGTTCGCGATGATCGTGTAGCCCTTGTTCTCGATGGCGACGCGCTGGGCGGTCTTGTAGACGGCGACGTCCTTGAAGAGGTCGAGCAGGCCGCGGACGTAGAGGCCGGAGACCTCGTAGCCGTCGTGCTCGAGGTTGTACTCGGTGGGCAGGTAGACGATGCCGGGGCGGGCCGTGACGAAGAACAGCGAGACGCCGTGCTCCTGGGCGTACTTCGCGACGTCCAGGACCGGCTTGTTGGCCGGCTGTGGGTAGCTGAAGCCGAAGTCGGTCTCCAGGGTCGTGTTGTCGACGTCGAACACGATCGCCTGCTTCTCGCCCGGCTTCGCGGCGCCGATGCGGGCCTCGAGGTACGACAGGGCCTGGTCCATCACCGCCTGGCAGTCCTGCTGCCAGGTCGCGTGGTCGACGTCCCCGGCGGCGGTCGCGCTGCTCGTGGCCGTCGCGGCGTCGGCGGGGGCGGCCAGGGCCACCAGGGCGGCCGCGGCGACCGTGGTGACGGTGGCGCGGCGGGCCGGGGGGCGTCGTCCTGTCATGGGTGGGGGTTCCTCTCACGTCCGTGACGCTGCTGTTGTCGGGTGCATGCTCGTCGGCGCGGATGGCGTGAGGGGAACCGTAAGGTTACTGAGCGGTAAGTGGGAAGAGGTGTGCGCCGGATGGAGCGTCGAGCGCGGCTCGGCCCGGTTCTCCGGGGTGGGTGGCGCCGGTCACCTCACAGGGGCGCCGGAGGTCGTGCGCCGGTGACATGCCGCACAGGCGATTTGCCCGTTACTAGGGTGGTTAGTGGGTCCGACCTGATGGGCAAAAAGGGCATTTCCCTCAAGGGGTGGGTGTGGGTTGTCGCTTTATGGGGCGATTCATCTCTCATGGTCGTTCTGTCAAGAAGGAAAAGCATTTGAGGTGAAGTACTAGCGATCGTCGTAGATCGCGTTTTTTGGGCTCCGCGGATCCGGGGGTTACCAATGAATCGCCCATCCGGCGGCCGCTCGTGCGCCGGGTGGCCTTTTCCTGCCGCCGTCCCCGAGGGGTCCCATGTCTTCGCCCGTCTCGTCCCGTTCCGCCCGTACGTCCCTGCTGCGCACCCGTGCGGCCGTCCTGGCCGCCGGCCTCGGAGCGTCGGTCGTGCTGGGGGCCGGGGTCGCGGTCGCCGCCGACGCCGGCACCGCTCCCGGCGCGGCAAGCGCCGTCGCGGCCCAGGCCGCCGCCAAGAAGGCCGCGTCCTGGGTCCACCCCGTGAAGAGCTACAGGCTGTCCGCGAGCTTCAATCAGGCCGGCAGCATGTGGCAGTCCACCCACAGCGGGCAGGACTTCGCCGTGCCCAGCGGCACGGACGTCGTCGCCGCGCACGGGGGCACCGTGGTGAAGGCCGGCGGGAACGGCGCCGGTGACGGGCCCGCGTACGGCAACGCCATCGTCATCCGGCACGGCAACGGCACGTACTCGCAGTACGCGCACCTGTCCCGGATAGATGTGCGGGTCGGCCAGGTCGTCGCCACCGGCCAGCACATCGCGCGCTCAGGCAACACCGGCAACTCCAGCGGCCCGCACCTGCACTTCGAGATCCGTACGACCCCGAACTACGGGTCGGCCGTCGATCCGGTCGCCTTCCTGCGCGCCAACGGTGTGACCGTCTGAAACCGTCCAGGGCCGTCCAGGACCGGCCCCGGCCCGTCCAGGATCGTCCTGGACCGTTTCGGGCCGTCCGGGGCGCCGGGCGGGCCCGCGGCGGGCGGGCCTACGACGGGTGTGTCCCCTCGTGTGCCCGCGTGACCAGGTCCGTGGCGACCTCCAGCACCGCCCGGCGCTTCTCCTCGGGGTCGGCCTCGATGTCGTTGAGCACGAACATCCCGGCGTGCAGTGTGAACATCGCGCTGACGCACCGGACCTGGTCGATCAGCTCCGCGTCGGGGTCCATGAGGATGTCGCGCATGCCGAGCATGCGGCTGCGGAACATCTCGCCGATGCGCAGCTCCTTCACCGTCGCCTGGTTCTCCTGCATGAAGCGGAAGAGCGGGGACGCCTCGGCCAGCGCCTCGCTGTAACGGCGGACCAGCTCCTGCTTGGTGGCCAGCGTCCGGGGCTGCTGCCGGCCCCACTCGATCAGGTCCTCGATCGGCCGGGAGAGGTCCTCGAAGATGCTGACGAGGATCTCTTCCTTCGTCTTGAAGTGGTAGTACAGCGCCGCCTTGGTGACGTCCAGGCGCTCGGCGATCTCGCGCAGCGAGGTCTTCTCGTAGCCCTGTTCGGCGAAGAGTTCGAGCGCCACGTCCTGGATGCGCTGGCGGGTGTTGCCGCGGCGCTGCCGCTTGGTGCCGTCCATCGTGTCGCCCATCCTCGTCCCCCGATGAATACTTACTTGACGCCCGGCTAGTTGCGGGTCTACCTTCACCAGTGTAGTCAACTTGCCGGGCGGCAAGTAAGTAGCGGTTGCTCTGGGGGAGTGGGAAAGATGGCGGACACGCGGCAGGCCGACACGGCCGACCCGGGGGCGGGGGAGAAACCCAGGAGCGTCCGGGTCGTCCTCTTCGCGCTGATGATCACGATGATGCTCGCGATGCTCGACAACATGATCGTGGGCACCGCGATGCCGACGATCGTGGGTGAGCTCGGCGGACTGGCGCACCTGTCGTGGGTGGTGACGGCTTACACCCTCGCGACCGCGGCGGCCACCCCGGTCTGGGGCAAGCTCGGTGACATGTACGGCCGCAAGGCCACCTTCATGACCTCGATCGTGATCTTCCTGATCGGGTCCGCGCTCAGCGGCATGGCCCAGAACATGGGCGAGCTGATCGGCTTCCGGGCGGTCCAGGGCCTGGGCGCCGGCGGTCTGATGGTCGGCGTCATGGCGATCATCGGCGACCTGATCCCGCCGCGGGAGCGCGGCAAGTACCAGGGCATGATGGCCGGCATCATGGCGATCGCGATGATCGCCGGACCGCTGGTCGGCGGCACCATCACCGACAACTGGGGCTGGCGCTGGGCGTTCTACATCAACCTGCCGCTCGGCGTGGTGGCCCTCGGCCTGATCAGCGCCGTGCTGCACCTGCCCAGGAAGCGGTCGAAGGCGGGCATCGACTACCTCGGCGTCGTCCTGCTGACCGTCGGCATCACCTCCATCGTCCTCGTCACCACCTGGGGCGGCACGGAGTACGCCTGGAGCTCGGCGCGGATCATGGAGCTGATCGGGATCGGCGTCGCCGCGCTCGTCGGGTTCGTGTTCTGGCAGACCAAGGCCGCGGAGCCGGTCGTGCCGCTGCACATCTTCCGCAGCCTCAACTTCACGCTGATGTCCGTCATCGGCTTCATCACCGGCTTCGTGATGTTCGGTGCGACCCTCTTCCTGCCGCTGTACCAGCAGTCGGTGCAGGGCGCGTCCGCGACCAACTCCGGGCTGCTGCTCCTGCCGATGCTCGGCGCGATGCTGGTGACGTCGATGGTCGCCGGGCGGGTCACCACCAACAGCGGCCGCTACAAGGTCTTCCCGATCGCCGGCGGCGTGCTGATGATCACCGGGCTGTACCTGCTGTCGCTGATGGACACCGGGACCTCGCGCCTCACCTCCGGCGTGTACATGGCCGTGCTGGGCCTGGGCATGGGCTGTCTGATGCAGATCACCATGCTGGTCGCGCAGAACAGCGTGCAGATGAGGGACATGGGCGTCGCGTCCTCCTCGACCACCCTGTTCCGTACGCTCGGTTCCTCCTTCGGTGTCGCCATCATGGGCGCCCTGTTCAACAACCGGGTGCAGGACGTCATGTCCGAGCGGGCCGGGGCGCTGGGATCGAAGATCACCGAGCAGTCCGCGCAGCTCGACGCGGCGAGCCTGGCCAAGCTGCCGGTGGCGGCCCGCGAGGCGTACCAGCACGCGGTGTCCGCCGGCACGCACTCGGCGTTCCTGCTGGGCTCCGCGATCGCCGTGGTGGTGCTGGTGGCCGCCCTGTTCGTGAAGGAGGTCCCGCTGAAGGGAGCCGGACCGAAGGCGGACGAGAGCCCGGCCGACGGCACGGAGGCGGTGGCACCGCTGGCCGAGGCCGTGTGAGCCCGCGCCGAACCGGACCGGCCGAACCGGACCGGCCGAACCGGACCGGCCGAACCGGACCGGCTGATCAGACCCGCTGATCCAGCTCCATTGATCCAGGCCCACTGATCCAGACCTGAAGACCCCCGGCGCGTGTCCGCCCCGGGGGTCTTCGGCCGTCCTCGCCCTGCTCGGCCGGTGCGGCAGGCCGCCGACAGGTCCCATGCCGCGGCCCCGTGCCAGCCGCGTGGCCAGCCGCGTGGCCAGCCCCGTGCCGGGCCCCGTGCCAGCCCTGTGCCGGGCCCCGTGCCGGCCCCGTGCCGGGCCCCGTGCCAAGGGCCCGGTGTCAGTCCCGCGTGTCACCATCGGCCCCATGGACAAGTTGCGGCAGTTGCGGCTGGCGAAGGACGCCATGGACCGTGACTGGTCCGACTCCGCGCTGGACCTGGACGCGGTCGCCGCGCACGCCGGATATTCGCGCTACCACTTCGTACGGGCCTTCAAGGAGGCGTACGGCGAGACGCCGGGCCAGTACCTGACGCACCGCCGCATGGAGCGCGCCGAGGACCTGCTGCGCACGGCCGGCCTGTCGGTGACCGAGATCTGCCACCTGGTCGGCTTCAGCAGCGTGGGCACGTTCTCCACCCGGTTCAAGGCGTGGACCGGGCTGACCCCCAGCGAGTACCGGACGAGACAGGGGGGACGCGGGGCCGCCCTGATACCGGGGTGCTACGCCATGCTCTGGGCGGGCGGCTTCCGGCGCGGGCCCGGCACCGCGCACCGCAATTCCGGAGAAGCGATCTGACGGCGCCGCTGCCTACGGTGGCCGGGCAGGCACCACCGCCGACAGGAGCGACGCGATGATCAAGGGACTCACCATCTCCACGGTCTGGGTACTCGACCAGGACCGCGCCAAGAAGTTCTACACCGAGCAGCTGGGCCTCCAGGTCCGCGCGGACCTCACCATGGGCGTGGGCGGCGTGCGCTGGCTGACCGTGGGCGCCGAGGACCAGCCCGGTCTCGAGCTGACGCTGATGGTGCCGGGCCCGCCCGCCATGGATCCCGAGTCCGCGGAGATGGTCAGGAAGCTGCTCGCCAAGGGCGTCCTCAGCGGGGGCGTCCTGACGACGGACGACGTCCACGGCGACTACCGGAAGCTCAAGGACCGGGGCGTGGAGTTCCTGCACGAACCGCAGGAGCGCCCGTACGGCACGGAGGCGGTGCTCCGCGACGACTCCGGCAACTGGTTCTCCTTCACCCAGCCCCGCGAGGGCGACCTCGACCTCTCCAAGGACTGGGCGTGACGGACGGGACCGCCGGGCCGGAGACCGCGGCACCCGACCACACGGCGGTGCGGGTCGCCCTCTGGCGGGCCCTGCACGTCCGCGCCGACCCGCCGCCGCACGTGCTGCGGGACGAACTCGGCCTGCGTCTCGCGGACGCCGGCGACGACTGGCGGGACCGGCCCGACATGGACGAACGGGCCACGCGCCGGGTCCGGGCGTCCATCGTGGCGCGGGCCCGCTTCGCGGAGGACCTGGTCGAGGAACGGGCCGGGCAGGGCGTGGACCAGTACGTCGTCCTGGGCGCCGGTCTGGACACCTTCGCCCAGCGGCGGCCGGACCTCGCCGCCCGGCTGCGGGTGTTCGAGGTCGACCGGCCGGGCCCGCAGACCTGGAAACGGCGCCGCCTCGCGGAACTCGGCCTCGGCGTCCCCGAGGGGCTGCGGTTCGTGCCGGTCGACTTCGAGGGCGACTGGTGGGGGCGGCTGCTCGCGGCCGGACTCGACCCCGGCCGCCCCGCCGTGGTGGCCTCCACGGGCGTCACCATGTACCTCACCCGGGACGCGGTCGCGGACACCTTCCGGCGCGTGGCCACGCTCGCCGCAGGCTCGACGCTCGTCACGACCTTCCTGCGGCCGCCGGACGACGTCGAGCCGGAGGAACGCCCCCAGTTGCGGGAGGCGATGAAGGGCGCCCGTGCCTCCGGCACGCCGTTCCTCAGCTTCTTCGGGCCGCCGGAGATCCGGGCGCTCGCCGCGGAGGCCGGTTTCCGCGGCACCCGGCACGTGCCGGCGGCGGAACTCACGGAACGCTATTTCGCGGGCCGGACGGACGGCGTACGGCCGTCGAGGGGGGAGGAGCTGCTGCTGGCGGAGGTGTGAGGGCTCCGCCCGGCAGGGGTGATCTACGGCAGCACCGGGTGGCTGCCGGTGTCCGTCGGCGCGTGTTCCGGCAGCCACAGCACCGCCACCGCGCCCTCGGCCGGCACGTGGTCCGGCGCCCCGGCCGGCCGTACGTTGCGGAACGTCAGCCGGGCGCCCAGCACCCGCGCCTGCCCCGCCGCGATCGTCAGGCCCAGCCCGTGCCCCTGGCCGGACCGGTCCCTGCTGCCGGTGCGGAAGCGGCTCGGCCCCTCGGCGAGCAGGTCGGCGGGGAAACCGGGCCCGTGGTCGCGCACCCGGATGACCCGGCCCTCGACGGTGACCTCGATGGGCGGCCTGCCGTGCCGGGCGGCGTTGGCGAGCAGGTTGAACAGCACCCGCTCCAGGCGCCGCGGGTCGGTCGTCACCTCCGACTCGTGCACCACCCGCACCTCGATGTCCGGGTCCTTGGCCGCCACCCGCCGCGCGACGAAGTCGCCCAGCATGATGTCCTGCAGCTCGGCCCGCTCGGAGGCGCCGTCGAGGCGGGCCACCTCCAGCACGTCCTCGACCAGGGTGCGCATGGCCTTCGCCCGGTCCAGGACCAGCTCGGTCGGCCGGCCGGGAGGCAGCAGCTCGGCCGCCGTCAGCAGCCCGGTGACCGGGGTGCGCAGCTCGTGCGCGATGTCGGCGGTGACCCGGCGTTCGGCCTCCAGCCGCTGCTGCAGCGCGTCCGCCATGGCGTCCACCGCGCTCGCCAGATCGTCGGTCTCGTCGCGTACGACTCCGCCGATCGCGTCCCGCACCCGGACGTCCGGCTCACCCCTGGCGACCTCGTTCGCCGCGGCCGCCGCCTTGCGCAGCCGGCGCGAGAGCTGCCCCCCGATCAGCACGCCGAGCGCGCTGCCGCCCAGGACGACGGCGATGGAACCGATCACCAGAGCCTGGTCGAGGTCGTTGAGGATGTCGATGCTGCGGTCGGTGAACCCGGTGTGCAGCGACAGCACGTGCCCGTCCTTGACCGGAACGGCCGCCCAGATGTCCGGCACGCGCCTGGGCCGCTCGCTGACGTAGGTCGCCCGCCGGCCCTGCTCGACCCGCTCGCGCAGCGCCGGCGGCAGCTCCGGGTCGTCGATCTTGACGTTGGGGAAGTTGGGCCGATTGGACAGCTCGTAGTTGCGCTGGGCGATCTGGACGCGCTCGTCGGCGAGGTCGCGCGCGTTGTCCAGCATCGACACCCGGGCCGCGTTGTGCACGACCAGGCTCAGCGCGATCGCCACCAGCGCGCCGACCAGGGCGATGGCCGCACTGAGCTTCCACCGCAGGCCGGTCCGGATGCCGGCGCCCGCACCGAGGCGCCGGAGGATGCCGCGCACGTCCCCGGAGTCCCCGTTCACGCCTTCAACTTGTAGCCGAAGCCGCGGACCGTCTCGATCCGGTCCTGGCCGATCTTCGTGCGCAGCCGCTGCACGTGCACGTCGACCACGCGGGTGTCCCCGCCCCAGCCGTAGTCCCACACCCGCTCCAGCAGTTTGTCGCGCGAAAGGACCGTGCCCGGCGCGGAGGAGAACTCCAGCAGCAGCCGCATCTCGGTCGGCGTGAGCGCCACCGGCTGCCCGGCCCGGCGCACCTCCATCCCCTCGGTGTCGACCTCCAGGTCGCCGAAGGTCAGCACCCCGCCGGTCATCCCGTCGCCGGCCTTGTCGCCGCCGCCGGCGTGGCCGAAGCGGCGCAGCACGGCCCGGATCCGCGCGACCAGCACGGCTCCGTCGAACGGCTTGGTCACGTAGTCGTCGGCACCCGCCTCCAGACCCAGCACGACATCGATCGAGTCCGCCCGCGCCGACAGCATGATCACGGGGACCGTCGACTCGTCCCGGATCCGGCGGCACAGGCTCACCCCGTCGAGGCCGGGCACCATGACGTCGAGAAGCGCGATGTCGGGGCGGTCGGCGCGGAACGCCTCCAGCCCCGACAGCCCGTCGGGCATCGCGGTGACCGCGAAGCCGTCCCGTTCCAGGGCGAGCTGGGTGGCCTCGCGGATGACGTCGTCGTCCTCGACGAACAGGACGTGGGTCTGGTCTGCCATCCCGCTCTCAGTTCTCGGTGTCGTGGGTCTCTGTTGAGGAGACGCGGTGATTGTGCCGCGCGTTGACCGGTACATCGTCGTGGGGGGTCCGAGCGGTTCACGGCGTCGACGAGGGGCCGTCCCCGACGGCGCTGCCGTAGTCGTTGTGCGTGCGGTACCGCTCGGCGAAGCGGCCCGAGATCCAGCGGTAGGTGATCACGTTCTCGCCCGACGGGCTCGACACCGGATCGCCCTTCTCGTAGACCTGCTTGGTCACCACCAGATCGCCGCGGTCGATCTCCGCGTAGACCGGCGGTTCCTCGGCCTTGAACACGTTCTCGTACCGCCCGTGTTCCTCGCGGTACACGTACGAGCCGACTCCGACCGCGTCGCCGCAGGTCAGCACGTTCACCACGACGTCCGCCGCGGAACCTCCGGTCAGGTCGCCGTACGACACGTCGACCGGGTACTCGTCGCCGACGCACGGCTTCAGCTCGCGCCTGACCTCCGCCGAGATCCGTGGGTCGTCCTTCACCAGCTCGACCCCGTCCACGCGCCCGGAGGCCCCGACGGTGCGGGGGGCGACCGACTTGGTGGCGGGCGCCACCGAGTCGGCGTGGGCCGGGCCCTCGTCACGGGCGCCGGTGCCCCCGGTGGCGCAGCCGGAGGCGAAAAGCGCGAGGGCGGCGAACACGGCCACCGCCGTGAACGCCGCCTGCACGGCCCACCGGCCGGTGGGCTCCGCGCCGGTCAGACCGCGCAACGCTCCTGCTCCTCACGCTCCAGGGCCCGCGCGTCCAGATCCCGCCTCTCCAGCTCCTCGCGGAGCCGGGCGAGCGCCCGGTGCAGCGTGCTCTTGACCGTTCCGGCCGACATGCCGAGGGCGGCGGCCGTCTCCTCCGTGGACATCTGTTCCCAGTGTCGCAGCACGACCACACTGCGCTGCTTGGGAGCGAGCACCTTCATGACGTCCATCAGCAGGGCCCGGTCCGCGTGCTGCTCGGTGGAGTCGTCGACGGAGGCGTCCGGCAGCTGCTCGGTCGGCACCTCCTCCAGCTTGCGCGCCCGCCACCACTCGGTCCGCGTGTTGATCATGACGCGGCGCAGGTAGGCGTCCGCCAGCCGCTTGTCCGCGATGCCCTCCCAGCGGCCGTAGGTGCGCACCAGCGCGGTCTGGAGGAGGTCCTGCGCGTCCACCGGGTCCGGGACCAGACGGCGGGCGCTGCGCAGCAGCGCGTCCTGCCGGGTGCGGACGTACTCCTCGAACTCGAGCACCTCGCCCTGCGCCATGATCAACCGCCTCCGATTCCCCGCTCCCGGCCCGCCCGCCGCCGGCTCCCCTGTGTGCACCGCTGCGCGCGGTACGCCGTTGAAACTACGGAGGCGTTGTCACGGCGCTGTCCGAGGCAGCGCGCGACTGTCGATCAGCTGTCCGTCGGTTGTGTAACGGAAGTAGGAAAGGGGTAAGCGGGCGTACCGAATTGCCCCGGTTCGGTGTGATGTGGCGCCCGGTCAGGAGAGGGGCAGCCGGTACAGACCGCCGGGCAGCGGTTCCACGAGACCGTCCGCGACGAGACCGTCCAGCGCCCGTGCGCGCTGCACCGGCTCGTGCCACACACGGTCGAGCACCGTCTGCGGGACGGGCGCGTGCGCCTCGCGCAGCACGGCCAGCAGCTTGCCGCGGACCTGGCGGTCCGTACCCGCGTACGTCTGCCCGCGGCGCGGCGGGCCGTCGTGCTCGGGCTTGCCCGCCAGCCGCCAGGCGCACTGCGCGGCGATCGGGCAGCGGTGGCAGCTCTCGTTCCTGGCCGTGCAGATGAGCGCGCCCAGCTCCATGGAGGCCGCCGCCCAGCGGGCGGCGGTGCGCTCGTCCTCGGGCAACAGGGCGCGCGCAAGCCTGCGTTCGGCGGCGGTGGTGGCGTTCGGCGGGTACTGCACGCCGGTGACCGCACGCGCGAAGACCCGGCGGACGTTGGTGTCGAGGACGGCGTGCCGCTGGCCGTAGGCGAAGGAGGCGACGGCCGCGGCCGTGTACTCGCCGATGCCGGGAAGGGCGAGCAGCTGGGCGTGGTCGGTCGGCACGTCGCCGCCGTGCCGTTCCGCTATGGCGACCGCGGCGCCGTGCAGGCGCAGGGCGCGGCGCGGGTAGCCGAGCCGACCCCAGGCGCGGACGGCCTCGCCAGGGGCTTCCGCGGCGAGGTCGGCGGGGCGGGGCCAGCGGGCCAGCCACTGCTCGTAGACGGGCAGGACACGGCTCACCGGCGTCTGCTGCAGCATGAACTCGCTGACCATCACGCCCCAGGCACCGGCCTCCGGGCGACGCCACGGCAGGTCGCGGGCGTGCTCGTCGAACCAGGCGATGACGGGGGAGTGGAGCGTCGTGCCGGGGGCGTGGCTGTGGGGAGTGTTCGTGGGCGCAGTCATGGCGTTCCGATCCTGCCATGGTCCGCCGCGGTTCGGCCGTCGCGCGGTGCCCACGGGTGCGTCGCGGTGCCGGGATGATGATCTGGAAAAGTTGGGGCTCCAGCGGCGGGTGGGGCAAGCGAACGTGCCGATCTCTCGTACAGTTTGCGCCGTGGGATCTCTGCGCAATCCGATCGGGCCGCTTCCCTCCTCCATCTACTGGCGACGGAGGGCCGTACTGCTGTCCGTGATCGCCCTGTTGGCGCTGCTGATCACCTGGTTCGTCACATCGGACGACGGTGGCGGCAAGAAGAGCGACGACGGCGCGAACGGCAGGACTCCCGCGCCCACGATCTCCGCCGGGCCGTCGGGTTCGGGCCCCGCCATCAGCCAAGCGCCGGGCGGGCGCGACGAGTCGAGCGGTGGAGACTCCAAGGGGTCAGATTCCGGGGGGAGTTCGGGTTCCGGGGGCGATTCCTCCGGGACCGGGAGCGGGTCCGGATCGGATTCCGGTTCCGGCTCCGATTCCGGTTCGGGGGGCGCCGACGGGTCCGGTGGCGGCACGGGCGGCGGTTCGGACGCGGCCGTGGGCACCGGCGTCGGTGCGGGCGACACGGTCCCGGCCGGCTCGACGCTGCCCGACTGCGGAGCGAGCGCGGTGAAGCTGAGCCTGCGCAGCCTGCACAACGCCTACGAGCCCGGTCAGACGCCCACCCTCCTGCTGACCGCGACGAACTCCTCCGGCAGCGACTGCAAGGTCGATCTCGGCCCCAGGACCGCGGTGCTGACGATCACCAAGGCGGGCGGCGACGACGACTACTGGTCCTCCGCCGACTGCCCCAAGGGCTCCGGCAGCCTGGTGTTCCGGGCTCCCGCCGGCAACAGCATCACGTACACCGTGAAGTGGGACCGCAAGCCGAGCGCTCCGAAGTGCGCCACGCCTCCGGCCGGGTCGGCCGGGGCCGGGACGTATCTGGTGGAGGCGAAGGCGCCGGGCTTCGCGAAGGCGCAGACGTCCTTCGTGCTGCAGGACGCCTGAGCCGGGCGCCTGAGCCGGGCGCCCGAGGCCCGAGGCGGGCGATCGCGGCGGCGGACCGGTGCGGTCGGCCGAGGCTTTGGCCGACTCGGTCGGCCGGGGTGAGCCGGGCCGGGCGATCGCGGCGGCGGGCCGGGGTGGCGGACCGATGTGGGCGGCCAGGGCGGTGACCGGGACGGGTGCCCCACTGGAGGTCGGCCGGGGTGGCCGCACGCGGCGGCGGGCCGGGGCGGCGGACCGATGCGGCCGGCCGGGGCGGGGGCCCGGCCGAGGCGGTCGTGGCCGGTGGTGGGCCGACGCGGTGGTGGCCGGTGGTCGGCCGGGGCGAGCGCGGCCGGTGGTGGCCGGTGACCGGCCGGGGCGATGGGCGGGGTGGCGGGCCGGGGTCAGACGTACCGTTCGAGGATCGAGGACTCCGCCAGGCGGGACAGGCCCTCGCGCACGCTCCGCGCGCGGGCCTCGCCCACGCCGTCCACCGTCTGCAGGTCGTCGACGCTCGCGGCGAGCAGCTTCTGCAGTCCGCCGAAGTGCTCGACGAGCCGGTCGATGATTGCGCCGGGCAGCCGCGGGACCTTGGCCAGGAGGCGGAAGCCGCGCGGGGACACCGCCGAGTCGAGGGCCTCCGGAGAGCCCGTGTACCCCAGCGCCTTGGCCACCGTGGACAGTTCGAGCAGCTCGGCGTGGGTGAGGGCGTCGAGCTCGTAGAGGGCCTCGTCGACCGTGCGGGAGCGCTTGGCGGTGGGCTCGGGGACGTAGTCCCGGACGACGAGTTCACGCTCGGGCTCCACGCCGGCGATCAGCTCGTCCAGCTGGAGGGCCAGCAGCCGCCCGTCGGTGCCCAGTTCGACCACGTATTCGGCGATTTCGGTGGCGATGCGGCGCACCATCTCCAGACGCTGGGCCACCGCCGAGACATCACGGACCGTCACCAGGTCCTCGATCTCCAGCGCCGACAGCGTCCCCGCGACCTCGTCCAGGCGGAGCTTGTAGCGCTCCAGGGTCGCCAGGGCCTGGTTGGCGCGGGACAGGATCGCCGCGGAGTCCTCCAGGACGCGGCGCTGCCCGTCGACGTACAGGGCGATCAGGCGCATGGACTGCGACACGGACACCACCGGGAAGCCGACCTGCTTGGAGACCCGGTCCGCCGTGCGGTGCCGGGTGCCGGTCTCCTCCGTGGGGATCGTCGCGTCGGGCACGAACTGCACGCCCGCCCGCAGGATCTTCGACAGGTCCGAGGACAGCACGATGCCGCCGTCCAGCTTGCACAGCTCCCGCAGTCGCGTGGCCGTGAACTCCACGTCCAGCACGAAACCGCCCGTGCACATGACTTCGACGGTCTTGTCGAAGCCCAGCACGATGAGACCGCCGGTGTTGCCGCGGAGCACCCGCTCCAGGCCGTCGCGCAGGGCGGTGCCCGGAGCCACAGCGCTCAGCGAGGCGCGCATCAGGCCATCGGAACCGGCACTCCCACCGGACTTTCCGGGAGCCGCTGCCCGGTCGTTGGCTGCCACTGCACTCCTCCGGTCGCAGGTTCTGGGGCGCTCCCGTATCGCACATTCGGTCGTACGGACGGGCGAGACCAGGGCAAAGTCTACCGGCGCTCCTCCGCCTCCCGTGGGGCGTCTCGGCGACGGGAGCGCGGAAGGACCCGCAGGGCGTCCCCTATGTCGGCCACTTCCAGCACCTTCATGCCGGCAGGGATCTTGCCCGGGTCGCCCGGTACCAGGGCGTGCGTGAAGCCCAGGCGGTGCGCCTCGGACAGCCGGCGCTGCACGCCCGTGACCCGTCTGACCTCGCCCGCGAGGCCCACCTCGCCGATCGCGACGAGGTTCTTCGGCAGCGGGGTGTCGCTCGCCGCCGACGCCAGCGCGAGGGCGATGGCGAGGTCGGCCGCGGGCTCCGACAGCCGCACCCCGCCGACCGTGGCGGAGTAGATGTCCCGCTTGCCGAGCGCGCTGATGCGGCCGCGCTGCTCCAGCACGGCGAGCATCATCGACACGCGCGAGGTCTCCAGGCCCGAGGTGGTGCGCCGCGGAGAGGGGATCTGCGAGTCGACGGTGAGCGCCTGTACCTCGGCGACGAGGGGGCGGCGGCCCTCCAGGGTGACGGTCAGGCAGGTGCCCGGCACCGGCTCGTCACGCCGGGTCAGGAAGAGTCCGCTCGGGTCGGCGAGGCCCGTGATGCCCTCGTCGTGCAGTTCGAAGCAGCCGACCTCGTCCGTGGCGCCGTACCGGTTCTTCACGCCGCGGACCAGGCGCAGGCGCGCGTGCCGGTCGCCCTCGAAGTGCAGGACGACGTCCACCAGGTGCTCCAGCAGGCGGGGGCCCGCGATGGCGCCGTCCTTGGTGACGTGGCCCACCAGCAGCGTGGACATGCCGCGTTCCTTGGAGGCGCGGATGAGGGCGCCGGCCACCTCGCGCACCTGCGCCATGCCGCCCGGGGCGCCGTCGATCTCGGGGGAGGCCACCGTCTGCACCGAGTCCAGGATCAGCAGCGACGGCTTGACCGCGTCCAAGTGGCCGAGCACGGCCGAAAGATCGGTCTCCGCCGCGAGATACAGGTGGTCGTCGAGCGCCTTGATGCGGTCGGCGCGCAGCCGGACCTGGCTCGCCGACTCCTCACCGGTGACGTAGAGGGTGCGGTGCTCCTCGCTCGCCGACTTCGCCGCCACGTCCAGCAGGAGCGTCGACTTGCCGACGCCGGGCTCGCCCGCGAGGAGCACCACCGCGCCGGGCACCAGCCCGCCGCCGAGCACCCGGTCGAGCTCCGGCACGCCGGTGGTGCGGGCGGTGGCCTGACGGCCGTCGACCTGGCCGATGGGCAGCGCTGACGTCGTCACGCGGCCCGGCGCCGTCGTCCGGACGGCGGGCGCGCCGTACTCCTCGATCGTCCCCCAGGCCTGGCACTCGGGGCAGCGGCCGAGCCACTTGGCCGTCTGCCAGCCGCACTCGGTGCAGCGGTAGGAGGGGCGGTCCTTGGTGGTCTTGGTACGGGCAGCCATGCGCAAACCGTAACCGCCGCCACCGACAACGCCGCCCCCGCCGGGGAAGCGGGGCCGCCCGTCCCCGTTTGAGGGATCGTTTCACCCGTATGGATTAAATGTGCTCAAGGGGGAGGAAACCCCTGGTCTCCGGCCTCTACGGTCACATGGATGACGAGCAGCAGTCCGGAGACCTCCACCCGCATCACCGGTGCGGAGACCTCACCCCGCGTCACCGGTGCGGACCGGGCGCGTCGGGAGGCGCGAGACCGCGCCGCGGCGCGCACGGTCGCGAAGCGGCCGCCCGCGCCGCCCTCGCAGCCCGCACCGCCCGCGCGCTACGAGCCGTACCTCGACGGGCTGTTCACCTACTGCCTGTCCGTGCTCTGCGACCACGACGCGGCGACCGCCGCCCTGGGGGACGTCCTCGCCCTCGCCGAGCGCCGCCGCGGCCCCGAGGCGGCCGGGGACCGGCGGGCCTGGCTGTACGCGCTGGCCCGCTGGGCGTGCCTGCGCAAGCTCGCCGAGGCCAGGCAGAAACGTCAGAGCACGCACGCGGCGGGCCGCCCGGCGGGTCCCCGGCAGCCCACGGCCCCGTCCGTGCCCGACGCCGTCCAGCAGGCCAGGCGGCGCGAACTCGCCCTGCTGGCCTGGCCGGAGGCCGCCGGCACCACGCCCGAGCAGCGCGAGGCCCTCGAACTCGCCGTGCGTCACCACCTCGCCGCCCACGAGGTGGCCGCCGTCCTCGGCACGGCTCCCACCGCCGCCCGCGAACTGCTCGCCTCCGCCGCCTGCGAGGTCGAGCGCACCCGCGCCGCCCTCGCCGTGGTCGAGACCGGCACCTGCCCGACCGTGGCCCGGCTCACCGGCGAGGGCCGGCTGGTGCTCAGCACGGCCCTGCGCAAGGAACTCGTCCGGCACGTGGACGACTGCCCGCGCTGCCGCCGCGGCGCCGAGCGCGCGATCCCCGGCCGCTGGCCCGGCGCGAGCGTCACCCCGGCCGCCGAGCTGCACGTGCTCCCGGCGCCCCGCGCCGCCCTGCACGCCGCCATGGCGCACTCGCCACGCGCGCGTGGCGCCGCCGCGCCCCGGTTCGACCGGCGCGGCTTCCCGATGGACCCCAGGGACCGCGCCGCCCGCCGGGCCCGGCTGCGCACGCGTGCCGTCACCACGACCGTCGTCGCCACGGTCGTCGCGGCGCCCGTGTTCGCCCTGTGGGTCGCCTACCGCGGCGCGCCCGCCGGTGGGGGAGCCGACGGCGCCTCCACCGGCGCCGACGAGGCGCACGGCCCCGGCCGGCCCGCCGGCGAGGGGGCGGGCGGCGGCTACGAGAACGCCGGCAACGCGGACGCCGGGCCGGACCCCCGCTTCGGCGGGCGCGCCGGGACGGACGTCTCCGCGGAGGTCGTCGGCGTGGCCGGCGCGGGTCGCAAGGGCGCCGGGCAGATCGAGGTGTCGGCCCGCACCAGCGGCGACACCACCCTCATCACCCTCACCGCCACCGGCTCCGCGGTGCGCTGGTCCGCGACGACCAGGACGCCCTGGCTGTACCTGAGCCGGACGTCGGGCATCCTCGCCCCGGGCGAGTCGGTGACCGTCAGGGTGCACGTCGACCAGTTGCGGGAGCCGGCGGGGAACTGGCGGGCGCAGGTGGCGGTGTCTCCGGCCGGCGCCGTCGTCAGCATCGACGGCCGCGGCGTCGCGCCCAGCCCCTCGGACCACGATCCCAGCGGTCCCGCCGCCCCGTCGTCGCCCGGTCCCGGCCCGACTCCGACGACCACGTCGGCGCCCCCGGACCCCACCCCGAGCGACCAGCCGTCCTCGTCGCCCCCGCAGCCCACGCCCAGCGGATCCGCCCCGTCCGACCCGGCGGGCTCGTCCCCGCCGCCCACCGACGGCGACCCGAGCCCGTCCGCCTCCTGACCGGCCCTCCGGCTGTCCGACCGACTGGCCCTCCGGCTGTCCGACCGACCGGCCGACCGGGCCGTCCGACCCGAGCCTGTCCGCTGCCGAGCGGACAGCCGACCCGGGTCCGTCCGCTCCGAACGGTCAGCCCACGGGATCCGCGGGATCCACGGGATCCGCAGGTTTCGCGGGATCCGCGGGGTGCGGTGCCACCAACGGCAGCCGCGAGGCCAGCCGTGCCTCGCACAGCTCCACCAGGCGGTCGTAGCCGGCCTTGCCCATCAGCTCGGTCAGCTCCGCCCGGTAGGAGACGTACACCGGCTCGCCCGCGCCGTGCGCCGAGGTCGCCGACGTGCACCACCAGTGCAGGTCGTGGCCGCCCGGACCCCAGCCCCGGCGGTCGTACTCGCCGATCGACACCTGCAGCACGCGCGTGTCGTCGGGCCGGTCGATCCAGTCGTACGTGCGCCGGATCGGCAGCTGCCAGCACACGTCCGGCTTGGTCTCCAGCGGCTCGCGGCCCTCGCGCAGGGCCAGGATGTGCAGCGAGCAGCCGGCGCCGCCCGGGAAGCCGGGCCGGTTCTGGAAGATGCAGGAGCCCTGGTAGGGACGGGTCTGCCGGTCGCCGTCCTCGTCCTCGGACACCCAGCCGTTCCGCGTGCCCTCGGCGTGGTGCTGCCAGATCTCCGGCGTCAGCCGCGCCGCGTGCTCCGCGACCCGCTTCTCGTCGTCCTCGTCGGAGAAGTGCGCGCCCAGCGTGCAGCAGCCGTCCTCCGCGCGGCCCTCCTGGATCCCCTGGCAGCCGCTGCCGAAGATGCAGTTCCAGCGTGAGGTCAGCCAGGTCAGATCGCATCGGAAGACCTGCTCGTCGTCCGCCGGATCAGGGAACTCCACCCACGCGCGCGCGAAGTCGAGGCCCTTCTCGTCCGCCTCCCGGACCTTGCGCGACTTCTTCGGCGACCTCACCCGGGGAGCGACGGCGGAATCCGCGGCGGTTCCGGCTCCCGCTGCCGACTTGTCGGCCTTTGCCTTTTTCGTCTTTGGCACCAGACCAGGGTACGGCGCTCCTGGCGGCCTGAGGGACCGAGGACCGCCCAGGTGGCAGTAGCGTTCCGTACATGAGACTCGGTGTCCTCGACGTGGGATCGAACACGGTGCATCTGCTGGTGGTGGACGCACACCCGGGCGCGTGCCCGCTACCCGCGCACTCGCACAAGGCGGAGCTGCGCCTGGCCCAACTCCTCGACGAGGACGGGGCGATCGGCCCCGAAGGGGTCGACAAACTGATCGCCGTCATCCATGACGCGCTGCAGGCCGCCGAGGACAAGGGAGTGGAGGATCTCCTGCCGTTCGCGACCTCCGCCGTGCGCGAGGCCAGCAACGCCGACGAGGTCCTCGCGCGCGTGCAGCGCGAGACCGGCGTCGAGCTGCAGGTCCTGGCCGGCGCCGAGGAGGCCCGGCTGACCTTCCTGGCCGCCCGCCGCTGGTTCGGCTGGTCGGCCGGGAAGCTGCTCGTCCTCGACATCGGCGGCGGCTCCCTGGAGATCGCCTACGGCATCGACGAGCAGCCCGACGCGGCCGTCTCGCTGCCGCTGGGCGCGGGCCGGCTGACCGCCGCCCGGCTGCCCGGCGATCCGCCCACCCCGGACGCGGTGCGGGCACTGCGCCGCCACGTGCGGGCCGAGATCGCCCGGACGGTCGGCGAATTCAGCCGCTTCGGCGCCCCCGACCACGTCGTCGCCACCTCCAAGACCTTCAAGCAGCTCGCCCGCATCGCCGGCGCCGCCCGGTCCACCGACGGCCTCTACGTCCAGCGCGAGCTGAAGCGGGAGTCGCTGGAGGCATGGGTCCCGCGCCTGGCCGGCATGACCGTCGCCCAGCGGGCCGAGCTGCCCGGCGTCTCGGAGGGCCGCGCGGGCCAGCTGCTCGCCGGGGCGCTGGTGGCCGAGGGCGTGATGGACCTGCTCGGCGCGGAGTCGGTGGAGATATGCCCGTGGGCGCTCAGGGAGGGAGTGATCCTGCGCAGGCTCGACCACATGGGATCGGCGTGACGTCCCGCGGGGGCGCGGACCGGGACCGGCGAGCCCCCGCGGACCCGTACTCGCGAGTCCTGGCGGACCTGGACCGGCGGGTCCCGGTGGACCTGGACCGGCAGGTCCCGGTGGACCCGGACCGGCGGGTCCCGGCGGACCCGGACCGGCGAGCGCCGGCGGACACGTACGCGCGAGTCCCGGTGGACCCGGACCGGCGAGCCCCCGCGGACCCGTACCCGCGAGCCCCGACCGAACGGCGTCCGCCCGTGGCGATGGCCACAACGGCGTACTGGGGCCCGGCCGCACGCACCGGCACCCCGTAACCTGTCACCCATGGCAGAGCCAGTCGTACGCATCCCGGATGCGAAGGTCGCCCTGTCGACGGCGTCCGTCTATCCGGAGTCGACGGCGACGGCCTTCGAGATCGCCGCGCGTCTCGGATACGACGGTGTCGAGGTCATGGTGTGGACCGACCCGGTCAGCCAGGACATCGAGGCCCTGCGCAGACTCAGCGACTACCACCAGATCCCGATCCTCGCCGTGCACGCCCCCTGCCTGCTCATCACGCAGCGCGTGTGGTCCACCGACCCCTGGGTCAAACTCCAGCGCGCCCGCGCCGCGGCCGAGAAGCTGGGCGCGACCACGGTCGTCGTCCACCCCCCGTTCCGCTGGCAGCGGCAGTACGCGCGCGACTTCGTCGACGGGATCTGGCGGATGGCGAACGAGACGGACGTCCGGTTCGCCGTCGAGAACATGTACCCCTGGCGCTACCGCGACCGCGAGATGCTCGCCTACGCCCCCGACTGGGACGTCACCAAGGACGACTACCGTCACTTCACGATCGACCTCAGCCATGCCGCGACGGCCCGCACGGACGCCATCCAGATGGTCGACCGGATGGGCGACCGCCTGGGCCACGTGCACCTCGCGGACGGCCGGGGATCTGCGAAGGACGAGCACCTGGTCCCCGGCCGCGGCACCCAGCCCTGCGCCGAACTGCTGGAGCGCCTGGCGCTCAACGGCTTCGGCGGGCACGTCGTCATCGAGGTCAACACCCGCCGGGCCATGTCCGGCGCCGAACGCGAGGCCGACCTGGCCGAGGCGCTGGCCTTCACGCGCCTGCACCTGGCGTCCGCGGTGCAGGTGCCCCGACCGTGACCGAGGCCACGTCCCGGCGCCGGGGCCGCCGTACGCGCACCGAGTCGGCCGACACCCGCGACCGCATCCTGACGGTGGCCCGCGAGGAGTTCTCCCTGCGCGGCTACGACAAGACGTCCGTGCGCCAGATCGCCAAGGCGGCCGGCGTGGACTCGGCGCTGGTGCACCACTACTTCGGCACCAAGGAACAGGTCTTCGCGGCGGCCATCGAGACCGCCTTCGCGCCGGCCCGCCACGCGCCGGACGCGGTCGCCGACGGCCCGCTGGACGGCGTCGGCGAACGGCTCACCCGCTTCATCTTCGGCATCTGGGAGAACCCCACGACCCGCACACCGCTGCTGGCGATCGTCCGCTCCGCCGTGAACAACGAGACCGCGGCCGGTGTCTTCCGCGACCTGGTCGCAGCTCAGCTGCTGCGCCGCATCGCCGTGCAGCTCGACGTGCCGGACGCGGAGCTGCGCGCCGAGCTGGCGGCCGCGCAGCTGGTCGGGTCGGCCATGCTGCGGTACGTGATCAAGGTGGAGCCGCTGGCCTCCGCGGACGTGGAGCAGATCATCGCGCGCGTGGCCCCGGTGGTTCAGGGACACCTGACCGGACCCTGACGGCGCGGCCCGGACCGCGATGCACCGGGCGGCGCACCACTTGGACGGCGCGGCACCGGCAGCGGCATCCCGGACGGCGACCTGCCGGACCGTGAGATCCGGACCGCGATGCACCGGACCGCGATGCACCGGACGGCGCGGCACCGGACGAGGTCCCGACCGCACGGCGCAAGACACGCGTCCCGTATTCCGGACACCTCGTCCCGACACCTGGATGACCGGCGTACGCTCGACGTGGGGTCGGTACTGACCTCGAACCGACTGACAACCGACTGACAACCGACTGAACACCGACTGAATCGTCCGACGGCAGTCCTGAAGGAGCGAGCGACGATGCCCGAGCTGAGGTCCCGCACAGTCACCCACGGCCGCAACATGGCGGGCGCCCGCGCCCTGATGCGTGCCTCCGGTGTACCCGGTGCGGACATCGGCCGCAAGCCGATCATCGCCGTCGCCAACAGCTTCACGGAGTTCGTGCCGGGCCACACCCACCTCCAGCCGGTCGGCCGGATCGTCAGCGAGGCGATCACCGAGGCGGGCGGCATCCCGCGTGAGTTCAACACCATCGCGGTCGACGACGGCATCGCCATGGGCCACGGCGGCATGCTCTACAGCCTGCCCTCCCGCGACCTGATCGCGGACTCGGTCGAGTACATGGTCGAGGCCCACTGCGCCGACGCCCTGGTCTGCATCTCCAACTGCGACAAGATCACCCCGGGCATGCTGATGGCCGCGCTGCGGCTGAACATCCCGACGGTGTTCGTCTCCGGCGGCCCGATGGAGGCCGGCCGCGCCACCCTGGTCGACGGCACGGTCCGCTCGCTGGATCTGATCGACGCGATCGCCGACGCCGCGAACGACAAGATCTCCGACGAGGACATCCTCCGCATCGAGGAGAACGCCTGTCCGACCTGCGGCTCCTGTTCCGGCATGTTCACCGCCAACTCGATGAACTGCCTGACCGAGGCGATCGGCCTCTCCCTCCCCGGCAACGGCTCGGTCCTCGCCACCCACACGGCCCGCAAGCAGCTCTACGTCGCCGCGGCCCGCACGGTCATGGACATCACCCGGCGCCACTACGAGCAGGACGACGACACGGTCCTGCCGCGCTCCGTCGCCACCTTCGCCGCCTTCGAGAACGCGATGGCCCTCGACATCGCGATGGGCGGCTCCACGAACACGATCCTGCACCTGCTGGCCGCCGCCCAGGAGGCGGGCGTGCCGTTCGGCCTGGAGCAGATCGACGCGGTCTCGCGCCGCGTGCCGTGCCTGGCGAAGGTGGCGCCCAACGTCGCGAAGAACCGCACGTACTACATGGAGGACGTGCACCGCGCCGGCGGCATCCCCGCCCTCCTCGGCGAACTGCACCGTGCGGGCCTGCTGAACGAGGACGTGCACTCCGTCCACAGCCCGTCGCTGGCCGACTGGCTGAAGACCTGGGACGTCCGCGGCGGCTCCCCCTCCCCCGAGGCGGTCGAGCTGTGGCACGCGGCCCCGGGCTGCGTCCGCTCGGCCGAGGCGTTCTCCCAGTCCGAGCGCTGGGAGACCCTCGACGAGGACGCCGAGAACGGCTGCATCCGCTCCGCCGAGCACGCGTACTCCAAGGACGGCGGTCTGGCGGTCCTCAAGGGCAACCTGGCGGTCGACGGCTGCGTCGTGAAGACGGCCGGCGTCGACGAGTCCATCTGGACCTTCGAGGGCCCCGCGGTGGTGTGCGAGTCGCAGGAAGAGGCCGTCGAGAAGATCCTCAACAAGCAGGTGACGGAGGGCGACGTGGTCGTCATCCGCTACGAGGGTCCCAAGGGCGGCCCCGGCATGCAGGAGATGCTCTACCCGACGTCGTTCCTCAAGGGCCGCGGCCTCGGCAAGAGCTGCGCGCTGATCACGGACGGCCGCTTCTCGGGCGGCACGTCGGGCCTGTCGATCGGCCACGCGTCCCCCGAGGCGGCGTCCGGCGGCACGATCGCCCTCGTCGAGGACGGCGACCGCATCCGCATCGACATCCCCGGCCGCACGATCGAGCTCCTGGTCGACGACGCCGAGCTGGCCCGCCGCAGGGAGGCGCTGGGCGGCACGTACGCCCCGCGGAACCGCGACCGCAAGGTCTCCGCGGCGCTGCGGGCCTACGCGGCGATGGCGACCAGCGCGGACAAGGGCGCGGTGCGCGACGTGACCAAGCTGGGCTGACAGTCCGGGCCGGCAGTCCGGGCCGGCAGTCTGGACTGACAGTCCGGGCCGGCAGCCCGGGCTGGCAGTCCGGGCTGAAAATCCGGTCTGACCCCGCCCGGCACCGGGGCCGCTCCCTCCGGGGGCGGCCCCTTCGCCGTCCCCGCCCGACGGGCGCCGCCTACCGGGCCGCCTACCAGGCCGCCGGATCCCGCGAGTCGACGGCGAAGACGGTGCCGTCGGGGGCGGCGGCGTAGACGCGGGGGGCGGCGGGCTGGGGGGCGGGGAGGGCTGCCATGAACGCGTCCGCGCGGGAACTGAGCCGCGGCCGGGTCTGCCCGAGCAGCTTCCCCTTCCCCGCGTCCACCCCGAGCAGCCGTCCGTCAGCGGCGCTGAAGTACACGCGACGGCCCTCGACGACCGGTACCGAGCCACGGCTCACGGACGTCTCCACGGACCACAGCTGCCTGCCGGCATCCGTGTCGACCAGCGTCAGGGAACCCCCGGTTCCCAGCAGACAGACGAGATTCCCGCGCACGGTGGCCTGCGCCTGATCGATCGGTACGGTCAGCGGCACGCGCCGCGTGACCCTCGACTCCGGTTCGTAGCGGACCACCGCGCTCGCCGTGCCGACCTCATTGCCGCCGGCCAGCAGCACCACGCTGTCGCCGGTGACACCGGCGATCGTCAGCCGGCCGTCGAACCACGCGCTCCAGCCCTTCCGCCCGGCGGCGGCGTCGACCGCCGTGACCTTCGTCCGCGTTCCATCGGCCGACGGGGTCGCGGCGAAGGCCCAGCGGCTCTTGGGGAACGACACGAAGTACGGCTCGTCCAGCCCCGTTATCCTCCGACTCCACTCGGTTTCCCCGGACAGGCTGTCCACGCCGGTCACCTTGCCGCCGGAACCGGTCAGCAGCAGCGTGCCGCCCGCGTAGCGGATGCTGCTGTAGGCGGAGACGTCTCGTGCCCACCGCACCCTGCCCGATGACGGATCGAGCGCTTCCACCCGCTTCCCGGCCTGGGTCAGGACGTGCACCAGGCCTCCTGAGAGGACCGGTGACACGTCGGGAGCGTCACCACCGGAGAGACCGTGCCGCCACCGCACGCTCCCGTCGTCGGGGTCGAGGGCGGACAGCAGGCCGGGCTGTGCGCACAGCAGCAGCCGCGTCCCGTACGTGCAGTGGGGCAGGCCGCCCGCCGTGCCCGCCGGCCTGGTCGCCCAGGCACTGAACGGGGACGGCTCCCCGGCGCCCGTCCTGCCCGGTGCGCCGTCCCCGCCGTCCAGCAACCGGGCCCCGGCGAACGCGGCGCCCGCGACCAGGAGCAGGGCCAGGGCCGGCACCGCCGCCCGCTTGCGACGGCGCCATCCCGTCCGCCGGGGCGGCGGCTTCTCGGGTTCCGTCGCCGGACGCGGTGCGTCGGCCGCTCGCTGCGCGGGTATGAACGCCTGCGTGTCGTAGGAAGCGGCGACGGACCGGAGTTCGCGCATCAACTGATCCGGCGTAGGCCGGTCCTCCGGCTCCTTGGCCAGGCAGCGCAGGACGAGCGGCGCGAGGTTCTCCGGCACCCCGGTCAGATCGGGCTCGTCGTGCACGACCTGGTAGGCGACGACGTAGGGGCTGTCGGAGTCGAACGGCCCGCGGCCGGTCGCCGCGTGCACCATCACGGACCCCAGCGCGAAGACGTCGGCGGCGGGCCCCACCTCCCGCGGCCGACGGAACTGCTCCGGCGCCATGAAGGGCGGGGTGCCGATCAACTTGCCGGTCTCGGTGCGCAGTTCGCTGTCCATCGGCCGGGAAATCCCGAAGTCGATGACCTTCGGCCCGTCCTCGGCGAGCAGTACGTTGCTCGGCTTCAGGTCCCGGTGCACGACTCCGACCCGGTGGATGTCGCGCAGCGCTTCGGCCAGCCCGGCCATCAGGCGGCGCAACTGGGCGGGAGCCATGGGCCCGTTCCGCTTCACGTGCTCGGACAGGGTGGGTCCCGGAATGAACAGCGTGGCCATCCAAGGCCGTTCGGCCTCCGGATCGGCATCGACGACGGAAGCGGTGAAGGCTCCGCTCACCCTGCGGGCCGCGGCCACCTCCTGCCGGAAACGCCCCCTGAACTCGGGATCCTTGGCGAACTCGGCGTGCACGACCTTCACCGCGAGCTTCATGCCCGAGGTGCTGCGGGCCAGGTGGACGACCCCCATGCCGCCCGAGCCGAGGCACGACTCCAGACGGTAGTGACCGGCGTACTCGGGCAGTTCCGCTTCCGCGCCCGCTCCGGCGTTCCGCTGCGGCGCCATGGGACCACCCCCGTGCTGTTCGTCCATGCGCGCGACGCACGGAGCCTAGTCGATGACTCGTACGGGACAGCGGCGGCTTGCCAGCGTTCACGAGCCGGTCGCACAAGCATGTTTCATGGCGCGTTTCACGGGTATCAACGGGGCCCCATGGCACGCATGGGGTTGAACGGGGGAGTTTTCCATGTCTGTTGACCGCGTCGAACAGATCGAAGGCGGCGAGGAGGAGGCCGTCACGGCGACGGCCGCGTCGGCATCCGTGACCTACTACTCGGTGGCTCCGGGCGCCAGGCTGAACGTCCGCAGCGGCCCCGGCACCAGCTACCCGATCGTCAAGGTCCTGCCCGAAGGGTCCAGAGTGGGAATCCTCTGCCAGACACCGGGCACCACTGTGTCGGGCTACTACGGCACGTCGAACATCTGGGACTGCATCGGCAGCGCCGAGTACGTCTCCGACACCTACGTGAACACCGGCAGCGACGGCTACATCCGCCCGCGGTGCGGATCCTGACCCACCACACCACTACCAGGGGTCATCCATGACTTCCCGCAGGCGCATGTCCGTCCTGCTCGCCGGCGCCGTCGGAGCCTTCCTCATGGTGACGGCGGCTCCGGCGACCGCTTCGGCGGCAACAGTGCGGTATTACCCGATCGCGCCCGGCGTCGAGCTGAACGTCCGCAGCGGTCCCGGCACCGGTTACCCCCTGGTCCGGGTGCTGCGGGCGGGCTCCCAGGTACCGATCTTCTGCCAGAGGCCGGGTACGACGGTGTCGGGCTACTACGGCACCTCGAACATCTGGGACAACATCGACAACGGCGAGTACGTGTCGGACGCCTACGTGAACACGGGCAGCGACGGCTACGTAGCCCCGCGCTGCGTCTGACCCTCCCGGAGCCCGCGCCCGTCCGCGAGCCATAATCGTCCCGTGAGCGACGAAACCGGCCCCCAGGACAGCGCGGGCTCCACGGGTCCCCGCCCGGAACCCCTCCGCTTCTTCGGCACCACCTGGGTGAACCACGACCACGGCTACGGCCTCCGCCGCACCGGCGCCGCCGTCGGCTCGCTCGCCGCCGCCGTCGCCTCCTGCCTCGTCCTGCGCTTCGCCTACGAGGGCCTCCAGATCGCCGACACCGGCGCCTTCGTCACCGTCCTGGTGGTCGCGATGTTCGCGATCTGCAGCGCGCTGGCCTTCCGGCACACCTGGGACGGCTTCGGCGCCCGTCCCGACCCGCAGCGCCAGGCGTCCCTGCGCGGCCTCCTCGCCATCGGCTTCGTCGGCTCCCTCCTCGCCTATTTCTTCCGCTCCCTCACCGAGGCCCCCGGCGAGAAACTGCACCGCCAGGAGTACGAGGCGGCACTCGCCCGGCACGCCAAGCGCGGCGCCCGCCGCACCGGCAACCCGTCCAAGAAGCGCCGCCGCCCCTAGAACGCGCCACCCACGCCCGTACCGCCCCTCCGGCCGCCGGCCGGCCCTCAGCCGTGCCCGCGCACCTCCTCCGACGCCCACCCGGCACCGGCTCAGACGGTCGTCCGGGTTCCGCTTGACAGCCCCGGCGGACAGGAGGATTGTTCAGCACATGATGAATATAAGCCGCGGCGACGCCGACGCCCCCGATCCCGGAGCCGCGCCCGCCGCGCCCGCCGCCCTCGGCGCGCCCGCCGCGCCCGCCGCGCTCGGCGCGCCCGCCGTGCGCGCCGAGGGCCTCTCCGTGGTCCGCGGCGCCCGCACGGTCGTGCGCGGCATCGGCTTCCTCGTCCCGCGCGGCCAGGTCACCGGCCTGCTCGGCCCGTCCGGCTGCGGCAAGACCACCCTCATGCGGGCGATCGTCGGCACCCAGGCCAAGGTCACCGGCACCCTGGAGGTCCTCGGCCGGCCCGCAGGCGACCCCGCCCTGCGCACCCGCATCGGCTACGTCACCCAGGACCCGTCCGTCTACGACGACCTGTCCGTCCGCCAGAACCTGGACTACTTCGCCGCGGTCCTCGCCCCCGGCGCCCCGGCCCACGAGCGCCGCCAGGACGTCGACCGCGTCCTCGCCGAGGTCGACCTCACCGGCCACGCCGACGCCCTGGCCCGCAACCTCTCCGGCGGGCAGCGCAGCCGCGTCTCCCTCGCCGTCTCCCTGCTCGGCCGCCCGGAACTCCTCGTCCTCGACGAACCCACCGTCGGCCTGGACCCGGTCCTGCGCCGCGACCTGTGGAACCTCTTCCACCGCATCGCCGCCGAGCGCGGAGCCACCCTCCTGGTCTCCTCCCACGTCATGGACGAGGCCGAACGCTGCCACCGCCTCCTGCTCATGCGCGCGGGCGAGATCCTCGCCGACGACACCCCGGACGCCCTGCGTGCCCGTACCGGCTCCGACACCGTCGAGGAAGCCTTCCTGCACCTGGTGGACAAGGCGGCCGCCGCCGCACGCGCGAAGGAGACCACCGGATGAGCACCACCCCGAGCACGCCGAGCACGCCGAGCACGCCCAGCACCCCGAGCACGCCCAGCACCCCGAGCACCGCGGCCACCGCGTCCCCGGCGGCCAAGCCCGTCCCCACCGGCGTGCTGAACCTCCACCGCACCACCGCCACCGCGACCCGGGTCCTGCGCCAGCTGCGCCACGACCCCCGCACCATCGCCCTGATGATCCTGGTGCCCTGCCTGCTGCTGTTCCTGCTGCGCTACGTCTTCGACGGCAGCCCGCGCACCTTCGACAACATCGGCGCCTCGCTCCTCGGCATCTTCCCGCTGATCACGATGTTCCTGGTGACGTCCATCGCCACCCTGCGCGAACGCACCTCCGGCACCCTGGAGCGCCTCCTCGCCCTGCCCCTGGGCAAGGGTGACCTGATCGCCGGCTACGCCCTCGCCTTCGGCCTTCTCGCGATCATCCAGTCCGCCCTGGCCACCGGCCTCGCGGTCTGGTTCCTCGGCCTGGACGTGGTCGGCAGCCCCTGGCTGCTGCTGCTCGTCGCCCTGCTCGACGCCCTGCTGGGCACCGCCCTCGGCCTCTTCGTCTCGGCCTTCGCCGCGTCCGAGTTCCAGGCGGTCCAGTTCATGCCGGCCGTGATCTTCCCCCAGCTCCTCCTCTGCGGCCTGTTCACCCCGCGCTCCGACATGCACCCGGTCCTGGAGGGCATCTCCGACGTCCTGCCGATGTCCTACGCCGTCGACGGCATGAACGAGGTCCTCAAGCACACCGACATGACCGCCACCTTCGTACGGGACGTGCTGGTCGTCGCCGGCTGCGCGGTGCTGGTCCTCGGCCTGGGCGCGGCGACGCTGCGACGCCGAACGACCTGACCGGTCACCCCCACCGGCCGCCGCCGCACCCGCGTCCCACGTCCGCCCACCGGACAAGCGCCCCGTACGCGGACGCCCGGTGCGAGGATGAGTCCGGACGACGCAACCCTCGGAGGGCACCCCAGCCATGACGCAGAAAGTCGCAGTCCTCGGCACCGGCAAGATCGGCGAAGCCCTGCTCAGCGGAATGATCCGCGGCGGCTGGGCCCCAGCCGACCTGCTGGTCACCGCCCGCCGCCCGGAGCGGGCCGAAGAGCTCCGCGCCCGCTACGGAGTCACCCCGGTCACCAACCCGGAGGCGGCCAAGACCGCCGACACCCTGATCCTCACCGTCAAACCGCAGGACATGGGCGCCCTCCTCGACGAACTCGCCCCCCACGTCCCCGCCGACCGCCTGGTCATCAGCGGAGCGGCCGGCATCACCACGGCCTTCCTCGAGGAACACCTCGCCACCGGCGTCCCGGTCGTCCGCGTCATGACGAACACGCCGGCTCTCGTCGACGAGGCCATGTCGGTCATCTCCGGCGGCAGCCACGCCACCGCCGACCACCTGGCCCACACCGAGGAGATCTTCGGCGCCGTCGGCAAGACGCTGCGCGTCCCCGAGGCCCAGCAGGACGCCTGCACCGCCCTCTCCGGATCCGGACCGGCGTACTTCTTCTACCTCGTCGAGGCCATGACCGACGCCGGCATCCTGCTCGGCCTGCCCCGCGACAAGGCCCACGACCTGATCGTCCAGTCCGCGATCGGCGCCGCCGTCATGCTCCGCGACAGCGGCGAGCACCCCGTCAAGCTCCGCGAGAACGTCACGTCCCCCGCGGGCACCACCATCAACGCCATCCGCGAACTCGAGAACCACGGCGTGCGCGCCGCCCTCATCGCCGCCCTCGAAGCCGCCCGCGACCGCAGCCGCGAACTCGCCTCCGGCAAGAAGGACTGACGCCCCGCCGGGGGCGGCCGCACCGCACTCACCGCCCCCGCCCCCCCGCCGTCACCGCCCCCGCGGTCAACGCGCCGCGTCCACGACCTCCTTCGTGGTCACCACCCGCGCGAAGCCGCCCCCGTGCAGCGACACCGCCGACGCCTGCGCCACCTCCTCGGCGCTCCGCCGCCAGCCGAACGGCCCCTCCAGGTCGAAGGTGTACGTGGCGTCGTACGCGACCACCACGTCGTACCCGAGGTTGCCGCCCATCCGGGCCGTCGTCTCCACGCACATGTTGGTCTGGATCCCGGCCACCACGAGTTGCGTGACCCCCGCCGCCCTCAGCCAGGCGTCCAGGTCCGGCGTCCCGTAGAAGGCCGAGTTCACCGTCTTCGTGACCAGCAGCTCCGCCGGCGTCCTGCCGCGCCGCCGCTCCACGTACTCCTTGAAGTCGTTGCCCGCCTGCCCCTGCCGCAGCGGTGACCGCGGACTGACGGAGTCGTGCCGCACGAACACCACCGGACGCCCCGTCGACTGCCACGCGTCGATGAGCGCGGCGATGTTGTCGTCCGCCCCGGGATTGTTCCGCGGCCCCCAGAAGCCGGCGTCCTCGAAACCCTGCTGTACGTCCACGACCACCAGGGCCGCGTTCTCCGCGATGTCCATGCCCATGATGCTGCCGCGCCGCCCCCTGCCCTCCCAGCGGCGCGGAAGACAGCGATCGATGGTTTACTGCCACTCATGGCCAGCGCCCACCGCGTCGCCCTCGTCGCCTTTCCCGGTATCCGCGCCTTCGACGTCGCCGTCATCACCGAGGTGTGGGGCACCGACCGCACCGACCGCGGCGCCCCCGCCTTCGATCTGCGCCGCGTCGCCGCCGACCCCGCCCCCGTCCCGATGCGCGGCGGCCTCACCCTGCTGCCCGAGCGCACCCTCGCCTGGCTCTCCCGCGCCGACCTGATCGTCGTCCCCGGCCTCGACGACCACCTCAGCCCCGCACCCGCGGCCGTCCTCGACGCCCTCCGCCGCGCCCACGCCCGCGGCACCACCGTCGCCGCCCTCTGCGGCGGAGCCTTCACGCTCGCCCAGGCCGGCCTCCTCGACGGCCGCCGAGCCGTCACCCACTGGAACCTCGTCGACCTCCTGCGTGCACACCACCCCCGGGTCACCGTCGTCCCCGACGCCCTCTTCATCGAGGAGGACGGCATCTGGACCTCCGCCGGCACCGCCGCCGGCATCGACCTGTGCCTCCACCTCGTCCGCCGGGCGCACGGCGCGGAGGCGGCGGCCACCATCGCCCGCTCGATGGTCACCGCCCCCTTCCGCACCGGCACCCAGGCCCAGTTCATCGAGCAGCCCACCCCGCGCGCGGACCGCGACGCCGATGCCCTCGCCGCCGTACGCGAACACGCCCTGCGCCGGCTGCACGAGCCCCTCACGGTCGCCGACCTGGCCGCGCACGCGGGCATGTCACCGCGCAGCTTCGCCCGCCGCTTCACCGCGGCCACCGGCACGACCCCGCTGCGCTGGCTCCTGGACCAGCGCATCGCCGCCGCCCAGAAACTCCTCGAACGAACCGACCTGCCCATGCCCGAGGTCGCCCGCCGCGCGGGCTTCGGCAGCGAGGTCACCATGCGCCAGCACTTCGCATCGCGCCTCGCCACCAGCCCGCGCGCCTACCGGGCGGCGTTCGGCGCCGGATCCGCGCCGGAGACGGCCGGCAGCAGCCCGATCGCGCGGTAGGCGGCGTCCACGGTGGGCCGCGCCATGGCCCGCGCCCGCTCCGCGCCGTCCCGCAGCACACCGTCCACGTATCCGGGGTCCGCGCACAACGCCTGGTGCCGCTCCCGCAAGGGCCTGAGCACCTCGACCACGGCGTCGGCGGTGTCCTTCTTCAACGCGCCGTACGACGCGTAAGAACCGGCCAGCTCCTTCGGATCCCCGCCCGTGCAGGCGGCGAGGATCTCCAGCAGGTTCGCCACACCCGGCCGTTCCTCCCGGTCGTGGACGACGTCCCGCCCGCTGTCGGTCACCGCCCGCATGACCTTCTTGCGCACCACGTCCGGCTCGTCGAGCAGGTAGACGATCCCCGGTCCCGCGTCGTCGCTCTTGCCCATCTTCGACGTCGGGTCCTGAAGGTTCATCACCCGTGCGCCCACCGTCGGCGGCGTCGCCTTCGGCACCGTGAACGTGTGGCCGTAGCGCTGGTTGAACCGCACCGCCAGGTCCCGCGTCAGCTCCACGTGCTGCGTCTGGTCGTCACCCACCGGCACCTCGTCCGCCCCGTAGGCCAGGATGTCCGCCGCCATCAGCGCCGGATACGTCAGCAGTGACAGCCGCACGCTCCCGCCCCGCGCCCGCTCCCGCGGGGCCTTCTCCTTGTACTGGATCATGCGCCGCATCTCACCGTCGGTCGCCACGCACTCCAGCAGGTACGACAGCCGGGTGTGCTCGTCGACGTGACTCTGCACGAACACGGTGCACAGCTCCGGGTCCAGTCCGGACGCCAGCAGCAGCGTGGCCGCCTGCCGACTGAGCCTGCGCACCCGCGCCGGGTCGTGCTCGACGGTCAGCGCGTGCAGATCGACGATGCAGAACAGCGCGTCCGCCTCGTGCTGGTCCACCGCGGCCCACCGCCGCATGGCTCCCAGATAGTTCCCGAGCGTCAGGTGCCCGGTCGGCTTGACCCCGCTGAAGACTCGCGTCATCCCTCTTCCACCTCCTGGTCGAGGCCGCCTGCCCCGGCGGCCCGCCCTCAGGAGCTTCTGGAGGGAGATACGAGAACGGCCGCCGAAAGCGGCGGCCGTGGGTGCGTACGTGACTGCGGCCGCCGTCAGGCGGCCCACCAGAACTGGTTGCACGTACGCGTCGTCATGCCCCACAGAGTACGCCTCCCGAACGCGTCCACCAGGCGGTTCCCAGCGTGTCCGGTCCCAAGTTGACACGCTCCGGGCCGGTCCGTAGTGTTCTCCGAGTTGTCCGACGTGAGCGTCGACTCCGGTCGGTCCCCGGACAGCCATTCCGCAGTACCAACCAAGACCGGCGATCTGTCGATCATTCGACCTACCGCCGTGTCTTCGGCATGTGTATTCGCGAAATGAGGAATCCGCGTCCGAAAGGCCGCAGCCCCCGATTAGCTCGGGAGCGAGGAATCCGCTAAAGTCTCACTCGTCGGAACGGCCCAACGGCCGGGAAGACAGCCCCGCTGACTGGGAATCAGACACCGAAAGGATCTGGTAAAGTCGGAGCCGCCGGAAAGGGAAACGCGAGAGCGGGAACCTGGAAAGCACCGAGGAAATCGGATCGAGAAAAGATCTGATAGAGT
>NZ_JAYMHD010000042.1:0-627 GCF_035656535.1 Streptomyces sp. H51 | reverse complement strand
TCATGGTCCGCACCCGCCAGGCCAAGATCGACGGCATCAGCGTGCCCGACCTGGAGGTCGACGACCCGCACGGCGCGACCGCCCTCGTGCTGGGCTGGGGCTCCACCTACGGCCCCGTCACCGCCGCGGTACGGCGCCTGCGCGCCGCCGGCGCACCCATCGCGCAGGCCCACCTGCGCCACCTCAACCCC
This sequence comes from Streptomyces sp. H51, assembly GCF_035656535.1. Lineage (NCBI taxonomy): Bacteria > Bacillati > Actinomycetota > Actinomycetes > Kitasatosporales > Streptomycetaceae > Streptomyces > Streptomyces sp. H51. The sequence goes on along the minus strand of NZ_JAYMHD010000042.1, from coordinate 436 downwards.
TTCCCCAAGAACCTCGGCACGGTGCTGCGTTCCTACGAGCGCGTCCTGGTCCCCGAGATGAACCTCGGGCAGCTCGCCGGGCTCCTGCGGGCCGGGTACGCGGTCGACGTGGAGTCGCACACCCAGGTCAACGGCATGCCGTTCAAGGCGGAGCAGCTCGCCACGGCCCTCAAGGAGGCCCTCCATGCCCGCTGAAGCGCTGTCCCTGGTCCCGAGGAGCGAAGTCGCCCTCGCGGCGAAGGACTTCAAGTCCGATCAGGAGGTGCGCTGGTGCCCCGGCTGCGGTGACTACGCCATCCTCGCCGCGGTCCAGGGCTTCATGCCGGAACTCGGCCTGGCCCGCGAGAACATCGTCTTCGTCTCCGGCATCGGCTGCTCCTCCCGCTTCCCGTACTACATGAACACCTACGGGATGCACTCCATCCACGGCCGCGCC
>NZ_JAYMHD010000041.1:0-500 GCF_035656535.1 Streptomyces sp. H51 | reverse complement strand
CCGAACGAGGACACCGCCGCCCGACGCGGCCGCTCCAGCTCCGGCCACGGCCGCGCCTCCGTCAGCAGCTCCACCGCACCCGAACCCCAGTCCACCTTCGTGGACGGCTGATCCACATGCAGCGTCTTCGGCAACACACCGTGCCGCATCGCCTGCACCATCTTGATGATCCCGGCCACACCCGCAGCCGACTGCGCATGCCCGATGTTCGACTTCAACGACCCCAGCCACAACGGCACCTCACGACCCCGGCCGTAAGTCGCCAGCAACGCCTGCGCCTCGATCGGATCACCCAGCGTCGTCCCCGTACCGTGGCCCTCCACCACGTCCACCCCGTCCGCCGCCAGACCCGCGTTCGCCAGCGCCTGACGGATCACCCGCTGCTGCGCCGGACCACTCGGCGCCGTCAGACCGTTCGACGCACCGTCCTGATTGATCGCCGAACCCCGCACCACCGCCAGCACCGGATGCCCCAGCCGCCGCGCGTCCGACAACCGCTC
>NZ_JAYMHD010000040.1:0-2800 GCF_035656535.1 Streptomyces sp. H51 | reverse complement strand
CCCCGCCACCAACTCCCCCCGCGAACCACCCACCACCACCGCACGGTGATCGAACACCGCACGATGCGCCGCCAGGGAGTAGCCGATGTCGAGGGGGCGCGGCGCGGTGTCGTCGGCGGCGTGGGCGCGCAGCCGGGCGATCTGGGCGTCGAGGGCGGGAGCGGTGGCGCCGGAGACGGGCCAGACCATCGGTCCGGTCTCGGCGACGAACGGGCCCTCGGGGGGTGTGACGTCGGGGGCTTCGGGGGCTTCGGGGGCTTCTTCGACGATGGCGTGGGCGTTGGTGCCGCTGAGGCCGAAGGAGGAGACGCCGGCGCGGCGCGGGTGGTCCGTGACGGGCCAGGGGCTGGTCTCAAGGAGCAGTTCGACGTCGCCGCTGTCCCATTCGATGTGCGGGGACGGGGCGTCGACGTGCAGGGTCCTGGGCAGGACGCCGTGGCGCAGCGACATGACGGTCTTGATGAGGCCGCCGACGCCGGCGGCGGCCTGGGTGTGGCCGATGTTCGACTTGATGGAGCCGAGCCGCAGCGGCCGGCCCTCGGGCCGGTCCTGTCCGTAGGTGGCGAGCAGGGCATGGGCCTCGATCGGGTCGCCGAGGCGGGTGCCGGTGCCGTGCGCCTCGACCGCGTCGATCTGGTCGGGGGTGAGGCGGGCGTTCTTCAGGGCGGCGCGGATGACGCGCTGCTGGGCGCGCCCGCTGGGCGCGGTCAGGCCGTTGGAGGCGCCGTCCTGGTTGACCGCCGTACCGCGGACGACGGCGAGGACGCGGTGGCCGTTGCGGCGGGCGTCGGACAGTTTCTCCAGCAGGACCAGACCGACGCCCTCGGAGAAGGCGGTGCCGTCGGCGGCGGCGGCGAAGGCGCGGCAGCGGCCGCTGAACGCCATGACGCCCTGGGCGCTGAAGCCGACGAACAGGCCGGGCGTGGCCATGACGGTGACGCCGCCGGCGAGGGCGAGGGTGCACTCGCCGGAGCGCAGTGCCTGGGTGGCGAGGTGGACGGCGACGAGGGAGGAGGAGCAGGCGGTGTCGATGGTGACCGCGGGGCCCTCGAAGCCGTAGTGGTAGGCGAGGCGGCCGGAGATGACGCTGGCGACCGTGCCGGTGACCAGGTGTCCCTCGGCGCCCTCGGCGCTGTCGCCCGCGGCGTGGCCGTACGACGGCTGCGCGGCGCCGATGTAGACGCCGGTGGGGGTGCCCTTGAGGCGTGCGGGGTCGATCCCGGCGCGCTCCAACGTCTCCCAGGAGGTCTCCAGCAGGAGCCGCTGCTGCGGGTCCATGGCGAGGGCCTCGCGCGGCGAGATGCCGAAGAAGCCCGCGTCGAACCGGTCGACGTCCGGAATGAACGCGGCCTCGCGGGCGCTGCCGGTGTCGCCGAGGTCCCAGCCGCGGTTGTCCGGGAACCCGGAGACGGCGTCGCCCTCCCCGAGGACGAACTCCCACAGGTCCTCCGGCGATTCGATGCCTCCGGGATAGCGGCAGCCCATGGCGACCACGGCGATGGGCTCGTGCGCGGCGGTGGACAGCTGCCGGTTCTCCCGGCGCAGCCGCTCGGTCTCCGTCAGGGACGCCCGCAGGGCTTCGACGACCTTGTCCGAGGGGTTACTCATGCTGTGTCTCCGGATCTCCGCGTCACGGATGGATGGCGTTGCCGTGGGTGGTCGGGGCGGGCTGGGAGGCCGGCCGGTCGCCGGGTCAGGTGTCGTCGCCGTCGAGGGCCAGGGACACCAGGTCGTCGAGGTCCATCTCGGCGATCGACGCTTCCCGTGCCCGGGCGTCCGCCGCCTCTTCCTCGTCCTCGGTCGGGGCGCCGTCGGGGCCGGCCTGGGCCAGGCGCAGCAGGGTGTCGAGGACGCCCGCCTCACGCAGCCGGTCCAGCGGGACGGTGGCCAGCGCGCGCCGCACCGCCGTCTCGTCCGGGGTGTCCGCGCCGGTCTCGGAGGGGTCGTCGCCGGGGGTGAGTCCGGCTCGCAGGTGTTCGGCGAGGTCCTGCGGTGTGGGATGGTCGAAGACCAGGGTGGCGGGCAGCCGGAGGCCGGTGGCGGCGCCGAGCCGGTTGCGCAGTTCGACGGCGGTCAGCGAGTCGAAGCCGAGGTCCTTGAAGGCCCGGTCGCGTTCCACGGCGGCGGTGCCGGTGTGGCCGAGGACGGCCGCCACGTTGCTGAGCACCAGGTCGAGGAGGACCGCGCTGCGGCGTTCGGCGGTGAGTCCGGCGAGCCGGCGCAGCAGGGCCGCGCCGTCGGTCTCGTCCGCGGTGCCGTCGCCCGCGGTGCGGCGGGCGGGAGCGGGGCGCACCAGGGCCCGGTACAGGGCGGGCGGTGTGCCGGTCGTGGACTCGCGCAGGGCGTCCGGGTCGAGGCCGACGGGGACGAGGAGCGCCTCGTCGCGGTCCGTGGCGGCGTCGAACAGGGCAAGGCCCTCATCCGCGGTGAGGGGGGTGACGCCGCCGCGGCCGAAGCGGGCCAGGTCGGTGTCGTCGAGGCCGGCGGTGAGATCGCTGATCCGGTGCCACATGCCCCAGGCGAGGGAGGTGGCGGGCAGGCCGTGCGCGCGCCGGTGGTGGGCGAGTGCGTCGAGGCAGGTGTTGGCGGCGGCGTAGTTGGCCTGTCCGGAGTTGCCGGTGACGCCGGCCGCCGAGGAGTACAGGACGAACCGGCGCAGCGGCAGGTCGCGGGTGAGCTCGTGAAGATGCCAGGCCGCGTCCGTCTTGGGCCGCATGACATGCTCGACGCGTTCGGCGTCCAGCGAGCCGAGGACACCGTCGTCCAGGACACCGGCGGTGTGCACGACACCGGTCAACGG
>NZ_JAYMHD010000039.1:0-144629 GCF_035656535.1 Streptomyces sp. H51 | reverse complement strand
GAACTGGTCGCGCACAAGACGTTCCAGGGCAACCACCCGACCACCACGATCCTGGCGCGGGAGATCACCCCGTCCGTGCTCGGCCAGCTCATCGCCCTCTACGAGCACAAGGTGTTCGTCCAGGGCGCCGTATGGAACATCGACTCCTTCGACCAGTGGGGCGTCGAACTCGGCAAGGTGCTGGCCAAGCGCGTCGAACCCGCCCTGACGGAGGGCGCCGAGGTGCCGGGGCTGGACGCGTCCAGCAGGGCACTGGTCGCCACCTACCGCCGGCTGCGCGGGCGCGACTGACAGCCGCAGCCGCGGGCGCGGGCGCGGCTGCGGCGCCGCGGCGCCGGCGCGCGTGCGGTACGCCCGCTTCGGGGTCCCGTAGCCGCCCGGGCGGCCACCACGACGCCCGCCCGGGGGAGTGCAAAGTGCTGGGAACACAGCGGAGTTGGACCGGTGGCACGCTGACCGCTGTTCGTCGGCTCGGTCCTGCTGACGCTGCTGCTGTTCCGGCTGGGCGACGCCTTCGGGATCGTCGCGAGGCTGCCGCTGACCCTCGCCGGGCTGTGGACGGCCCTCTTCGTCACGGCGGGGGCGGACCGGCTCACCGGCAACTTCCTCGGCACCGCCGCCGTGCACCGCTGCCTGGGCGCCCCGTGACGGTCACGGCCGTCTCCCCGCTGGAACTGCGTCGGCTGCGGCAGCGGTACGGCATCCTGCTCGCGGCCCACCCGGCGACCCCGCCGCCGCTGTCCCCACCACCGCCGCACGCGCCCACCGGCCCGGCCGCGCAACCCGTACACGCCGGGCCCGCGCAACCCGTACGCCCCCGGCCGGCCGCACGACCCACGGCGTCCGCACGGCGGTCGACCGGCGCGGGGGGCCGCGGCGGGGCCGTGCTCAGGCCACCGCGCCGAGCGTGTCCGCCAGCCGCCGCCGGGCCGCGCGGGAGGCCGGCAACGCGGCGAGCGCGACCGCGCCCAGCACGGCGCCGGCACCGAACAGCACCAGCAGCGTCGGCGAGGGCACCTGCGCGACACCGGCGCCGATGCCGCTCGACCGGCCCTGCCGGTCGATCAGCCAGTGCGCCAGCGGCGTGCCGAGCAGCGTACCGGCGACGGCGGCGGCCAGGGCGGTGCAGCCCGTGGCCGTCACGGTCACCGCGGTGATCTGACGCGGGGACAGACCGATCGCCTTGAGCGCCAGCAGGTCGCGTTCGCCCTCCCGCACGGTGCCGCCGATCGCGGTCAGCAGCTCGATCAGGCCGATCAGGGCCAGGACGACGACCAGCCCGACGACGACCCCGCGCAGCGCCGACAGACCGTCGGCCGGGTTGGTCACGGCGTGCACGTCCAGGTGCCCGTGCCCGGCGGCGGTGAGGCGGCCGGCGACCTCGCGCGGGTCGGCGCCGGGGCGCAGCCGTACCTGGTACAGGGAGGGGGCGATACGGGGGTCGTTCTCGCGGAGGGTGTCGAGCGAGGTGGAGATGACCCGGCCGGCGTTCTCCGGTTCGATGCTGCGGCCGACGATGTGCAGGATCTGCGGCTGATCGCCCACGGTCATCCGCACCCAGTCGCCGACGTGGACGTCCAGCAGGTCGAGCAGCCCCTGCCCGGCCACCGCCTCGTCGTCGCCGTGCGCGGCGCGGCCCTCGGCCAGGGCGAACGGGTACGGCTCCCGGCGGGTGCCGAGGCCGCGCAGCGCGATCGTCGCGGTCTGGCCCGGGACCAGGGCGGCCACCTCCACGCCCGGGTAGGCGGCGGCGACCTGCGGATCGCGGTCCAGCAGGGCGCGGGCGTCCCGGTCCCCGAGCCCGGCGTCCGCGTGGACGGTGAGCGCGGCGGCGAGTCCGATCCGCTCCGGGCTCGCGTGGACGCGGTCGATGGTGGTCCACGCGCTCATCGCCACCACGATCAGCAGCAGCGGCAGCGCGAGGCGGGCCACCGTCGCCAGCGAGCGCGAACGGCGCGTGAACGCCTTGTGCCAGCCCAGGACCAGCGCCGGCGGCAGCCCCAGCCCGAGCGCCCGGCGGGCCGGGCCCGACAGCCGCCCGCCTGCCGCGGCGGGCCGCGGCACCGGGACCGGCGGCACCCGACCCGCCCGCCACGCCGCGAGCCCGGTGGTCGCGCCGATGAACAGCACCGCCCCCGCCGGCACCGCGAACAGCAGGGCGGTGTGCCCCGGCAGCCCCTGCCACACGCCCACCGCGTCCCCGAGCCGCCCCGGGACCCGGCTGCCCAGAGCCTGGGTGAGCGCGGCCGCGGCCGCCGCGCCGAGGAGGGCGTAGGCGACGTGCTGGAGCAGGAAGACGCGGACCACCTGGCCCGGAGTGAAGCCGACCGCCTTGAGCACCGAGATGTCCCGCAGGTGACCGTGGATACGGGTGGCGATCGCCCCGTGCACGGCGAGCCCGGCGGCGACCAGCGCGCCCAGGCCGAACAGCGCCAGCACCTGCCCCAGCAGCCGGCTGTCGCCCTGCGCCTCGGCGCGTGCCTGCTGCCAGGTGGACACCTCACCGATGGCGCCGGCGCCGAGGACGGTGACGGCACGCTGGACGGCGTAGTCCGTGTCGCCGGGGTCGGTCAGGCGCACTCCGATGACCTGGCCGGTCGGGGCGCGCACGGCGGAGGGCGGCGCCCAGACGAGGCCGGGCTGCTCGCCCGGCCGGTAGCGCGGCTCGGCGCTGTCGGCCACCCCGAGCACGGTCAGTGTCCGGGCGGTGCCGGGCAGGGTGAGGGTGTCCCCGGGGCCGGCCAGCAGGGCACGGGCCAGGCGGGTCTCCAGGACCACGCCGTCGGGCTGGGCGGGCCGCAGCCAGTGGCCGGAGACGAGCAGGGGGCGGCCGACGGCGGGGCGTGCGGCGGTGGCGCGCAGTTCGACGGAGGCGCGGGCGCCGCGCGAGACGAGGGTGGCGGACTCGGTGGTGTACGGGCCGGCGACGGACTCCACACCGTCCAGGCGGGCCAGCTCGCGCAGCGAGGCGGACTCGCCGGTGTGGATCCACACGTGCGCGCCACGCGCCTGCGTGAAGACGCGCTGCCAGGGGTTGGTGGCGTACCCGAACAGGGCCGTGGCCAGCAGCAGGGACGCCACGGTCCCGGCGGTGGCGAGGACGAGGAACAGCGCCTCGCCGCGGTGCGTGCGCAGATCGGAGTGCGCCCAGCGCAGTGTGGCTCGCACCCGGTCTCAGCCCCTTCGCCGGTCGTCGTCGGCCCGCATGTCAGTCCCTGAGCTCCAGCACGCCCGAGATGCCGGTGCCGCGGGCGGGTGTCCCGTCCAGTTCGGCGTCGTCGGCGATCCGCCCGTCGAAGAAGCTGATCACGCGGTCCGCGGCGCTCGCCAGCCGGGCGTCGTGGGTGACCAGCACGATCGTCTGGCCGCGCTGGTGGAAGCGGGACAGCAGCCGCATCACCTCGCGGGTGCCCTTGCTGTCCAGGCTGCCGGCGGGCTCGTCGGCGAGGAGCAGCGGCGGACGGTTGACGAGCGCCCGGGCCAGCGCGACGCGCTGCTGCTCGCCGCCGGACAGCTCGCCCGGCATGCTGCGCTCCTTGCCGGCGAGCCCCAGTTCGGCCAGCAGTTCCTCTCGCGCGGCGCGCGCCTGCCTCGCCGGGACGCCGGCCAGCAGGGCCGGCAGTTCCACGTTGTCGGCGACCGACAGGCCGGAGACCAGGTTGAAGAACTGGAAGACGATCCCGATGCGCCTTCTGCGCTCCACGGCCCAGCGCGCCTCGCCGTAGGCGTCCGTGCACTCGCCGTCCAGCCAGATGCTTCCGCTGTCCGGGCGCTGCAGTCCGCCGAGCAGGTGCAGCAGCGTGGACTTGCCCGCACCGGACGGCCCGGTGACCGCCACGAACTCGCCCTGACGCACGCACAGGTCGACCCCGCGCACCGCGTGTGCGGGCGCGCCCTCGCCGTGGTGCGTCTTCACCAGCCCCTCGGCGCGCAGCACGGGAGCGGCACCGTCGCTCACTCCAGCTCCTCCAGTTCCTCCTGGCACCGCTCCAGCCAGTCGAGGTCGGCCTGCAGGTGCAGCATCGCGCCCTCGATCAGCAGGTGGGCGATGCGGTTGTCCCGGTCTTCGGCGGCGGCCAGCTTCGACAGCCGGCGCATGGTGTTCAGGTACTGGCGCCGCTGCTTGTTGATCAGGGCGATCTGGTCGGTGAGTCCGGTTCGCGGGGCGAGCGCCAGCTTCATGAAGAACTCGTCCCGCACCCGCGGCTCGTCCTCGGGCTCCTCGAACCAGGCGCGCAGCGCTTCCCGCCCGGTGTCGGTGAGGTGGTAGACCTTCTTGTTGGGCCGGCTCGACTGCTCGACGTCCTCGCCCTCGATCAGTCCCTGCTTCTCGAGGCGGCCGAGGGTGACGTAGATCTGGCCGACGTTCGGCTGAGGGTACGCGGAGCCCAGCAGTTGCTCAAGGTCCTGCTTGAGCTCGTAACCGTGGGCCGGACCGCGCGCCAGGAGTGCCAGGAGGGGCAGGCGCACGTGTGCTGTCCTCCTGTCCTGCTGAATGTGGGCCAGGCCCTAGTATCGCGCATACCTAACAGGTATACATGGCCTCTGACTCCGGGCGAGGGCGGCCGGTGCCGGGTGTGCAAGGAGGAACCTATGCGGTGGACGCGTGCCGCGGGTAGGGGCCTCCTCGTTCTCGTCGTGGTCGTGGCCGGTCACCTAGCCGCGGGCGCGCGGGCCGGCGAGGGAAGCGCGGGCGGTCGCGGGCCCCTGACGTTCGCCACCGCCGGGGACCTCACCGGGTATCTCGGCCCCCTCCTGGAGGGCTGGAACCGCGCCCACCCCGGCGAGAAGGTGACGCTCGTCGAGCTTCCGGACTCCGCCGACGAGACGCACGCGCAGATGGCCACCGACCTGCGCGGCGGCCGCCGCAGCCGGTTCGACGTCCTCAACATCGACGTCAACTGGACCCCGGAGTTCGCGGCCGCCGGCTGGATCCGCCCGCTGCCGCGCGACCGCTTCCCGCTGAAGACCTTCCTGCGGCCGGTGGAGGACACGGCGACCTACGACGGCGAGCTGTACGCCGTCCCGTACGTCACCAACGCCGGTCTGCTGCTGTACCGCAAGGACGTCCTGGCCGCGGAGGGCGTCCCGCCGCCGCGCACCTGGGCCGAGCTGGAGCAGGACGCGAAGACCATCGCGCCGAGGCACGGCCTCGACGGATACGCGGGCCAGTTCCTGCCCTACGAGGGGCTCACCGTCAACGCGGCCGAGGCCGTCTACTCGGCGGGCGGCACCATCCTCGGCGACGAGGGCGCGCGCGTCACGGTGGACTCGGCCGCGGCCCGCGAGGGGATCGGGTTCCTGGTCCGCGGTGTCCGCGAGGGCTGGATACCGGAACAGGCGCTCACGTACAAGGAGGAGGAGTCCAAGCAGGCGTTCCAGGACGGCCGGCTGCTCTTCCTGCGCAACTGGCCCTACGCGTACGTCGTCGCGTCGGCCGCGGGCTCGCCGGTGGCCGGGAAGGTCGGTGCCGTGCCGCTGCCCGGGCCGGACGGGCCGGGGGCCGGCGTCCTCGGGGGCTCCAACCTCGCCGTCAGCACGCACGCCCGGCATCCCGACTCGGCCGCCCGGCTGATCGCGTACCTCACCAGCGAACCCGTCCAGCGCCAGGTGCTCACCCGCGGCGCCCTGCCGCCGGTGCGTGCCGCGCTGTACGAGGACCCCGAACTGGTGCGGCGGTTCCCGTACCTGCCGACCCTGCGGGAGAGCGTGCTCGCCGCCAGGTCCCGGCCCAAGAGCCCGCGCTACGACCAGGTGAGCCTGGTGGTGCAGGCCGTCGTGCACGACGCGATGACCGGGCACATGACGCCCGCTGCCGCGGTGCGGCGGCTGGCGCGCGAGCTCGCGGCCATCTCCGGTCGCTAGTTACCTGTTAGGTATCGAACGGGCCTCTCTTGGCGCCTTGCTGGTCTGATTTGTCAGCATATTCAGGGCGAACTCTTCGGTAGATTACGACTGCTCGTTGACATCTCTGCGACACCGCTACCTAACATGCATGCATAACGGCTAGCCCCTTCGCAGAGACAGGCCAATGGGTTGAACAGGCATCGCTGGTGGCGTGACGCAGTGATCTACCAGGTGTACGTCCGCAGCTTCCTGGACAGCACCGGCGACGGCGTCGGCGACCTGGCCGGCGTCCGGGCCGGACTGCCGTACCTGAGGAAGCTCGGTGTCGACGGGATCTGGCTGAGCCCCTTCTGCCCCTCCCCGCAGCACGACCACGGCTACGACGTGGCCGACTACTGTGACGTCGACCCGGTCTTCGGCGACCTCGCCGAGTTCGACCGGCTGGTGGCGGCCGCCCGGCGGCTCGGCGTCAAGGTGCTGCTGGACATCGTCCCCAACCACTGCTCCAGCGAGCACCCCTGGTTCCGCGAGGCGCTCGCCTCGCCGCCCGGCAGCCAGGCCCGCGCACGCTTCCTCTTCGCCGACGGCCGCGGCCCGGACGGCGCCGGGCCGCCCAACAACTGGCACGCCATGTTCGGCGGCCCGGCCTGGACCCGGGTGACCGAGGCGGACGGCCGCCCCGGGCAGTGGTACCTGCACATGTTCACGCCCGAGCAGCCCGACTGGAACTGGCGCCACCCCGACGTCCCCGCCGAGTTCGACCGCGTTCTGCGCTTCTGGCTGGACCGGGGCGTCGACGGCTTCCGCATCGACGTGGCCGCCGGCCTCTTCAAACACCCCGAGCTGCCCGACTCCCCGGACCCCGAGGCCGACGCCCGCACCCGCGACTCGGTCAACCCGCTCGCCTGGAACCAGCCCGAGGTGCACGGAGTGTGGCGCCGCTGGCGGTCACTGTGCGAGGAGTACGCGGCACGGGACGGCAACGAGCGGCTGCTGGTCGGCGAGGTCTCCGTGCCGACCGCACGCGAACACGCGCGGTACGTCCGCCCGGACGAGCTCCACCAGGCGTTCTTCTTCGACCTGCTCAGCGCCCCCTGGGACGCCGACGCCTTCCGCAAGGTCATCGCCGAGGCCATGCAGGACATCGCCGGCACCGGCTCCACGGTCACCTGGGTCCTCAACAACCACGACCAGGTACGCACCGTCACCCGCTACGGCGAACCCACCCCGCAGGGCAGCGGCCTCGGTGCCGCCCGCGCCCGCGCCGCCGCGCTGCTGATGCTGGCGCTGCCCGGCGCCGCGTACGTGTACCAGGGCGAGGAACTGGGCCTGCCGGAGGTCGTCGACCTGCCGGACGACGTGCTCACCGACCCGATCTTCCGTCGCACCGGCAGCCGCGCCCGCGTACGCGACGGCTGCCGGGTGCCGCTGCCGTGGTCCGGTCAGGCATCGCCGTTCGGCTTCACCTCCGGCGCCGAGGGCGCGCGGCCCTGGCTGCCGCAGCCGGAGTACTTCGCCGAGTACGCCACCGACCGCGCCCTCGCCGACACCCGCTCCTTCTGGCACCTCTACCGCGACGGCCTCCAGCTGCGTTCACGGCTGCCGCAGCTGGGGGAGGGCACGCTGCGCTGGCTGGACAGCCCGCCCGGCGTCCTCGCCTTCGGCCGCGGCGACGGCCTCGTCTGCGCCGTCAACTTCGGCACCGCGCCCACCCCCGCGCCGGTCCCCGGCACCCCGCTGCTGTCCAGCGGCCCCTGTCCGGCCGGCGTGCTGTCCGGCTCGACGGCGGCCTGGTGGCTCGGCGACCTCTGACCCACCGTCACCACTCCACCCACGAAGGGACATCGATGATGATGCGACGACGTACCACCCTGCTCACGAGCTGCACCGCCCTCGCCCTGGCGCTCGGCGCGACCGCCTGCGGAGGCGGCGGACCGGTCTCCGCGGGCGGCGGGGACAAGGCGCTCGGCGGCCAGACGGTCACCGTGGCCGGCGTCTGGTCCGGCAACGAGCAGAAGAACTTCCAGAAGGTGCTGGACGCGTTCAGCGAGAAGACCGGCGCCAAGACGCAGTTCGTGTCCACCGGGGACAACGTCTCCACCGTCGTGGGCAGCAAGATCGAGGGCGGCAACGCCCCGGACGTGGTGATGGTCCCGCAGCTCGGCGTGGTCCAGCAGTTCGCGAAGAAGGGCTGGCTCAAGCCCCTGTCCGCGACCACCGAGAAGGCGGTCGACGCGGGCTACGCCCCGATCTGGAAGAAGTACGGCAGCGTGGACGGCCGCCTCTACGGCCTCTACTTCAAGGCCGCCCACAAGTCGACCGTCTGGTACAGCCCCGACGCCCTCGCCCAGGCCGGCGTCGAGCCGCCGGCCACCTTCGACGCGATGCTCAAGGCCGGGCACACGGTCTCCGACTCGGGTCTTGCCGCCTTCTCGGTCGCCGGACAGGACGGCTGGACCCTCACCGACTGGTTCGAGAACGTCTACCTCTCCCAGGCCGGACCGGAGAAGTACGACGCCCTCGCCGCGCACCGGCTGAAGTGGACCGACCCCTCGGTCGTCGAGGCGCTCGGCACGCTCGGCAAGCTGTTCGAGGACAAGCAGTTGGTGGCGGGCGGGCAGAAGGAGGCCCTCAACACCGACTTCCCCGGCTCGGTGGAGAAGGTCTTCGGCCCCGAGCCCGACGCCGGCATGGTCTACGAGGGCGACTTCGTGGCCGGCGTGGCCAAGGACCAGTTCGGCAAGGCGATCGGCGAGGACGCCGACTTCTTCCCCTTCCCGGCCGTCGGCGGCGGCAAGGCCCCGGTGGTCAGCGGCGGCGACGCGGCCGTCGTCCTGAAGGACGGCAAGAACGCCGGCGCCGGCATGAAGCTCCTGGAGTACCTGGCGACCCCCGAGGCCGCGGCCGTGTGGGCGAAGGCGGGCGGCTTCCTCTCCCCGAACAGGAAGCTCGACCTCGCCGAGTACGGCGACGACGTCACCCGCGCCACCGCCAAGTCCCTGGTCGCGGCCGGTGACTCGGTCCGCTTCGACATGTCCGACCAGGCGCCCGCCGCCTTCGGTGGCACCAAGGGGGCCGGCGAGTGGAAGCTCCTGCAGGACTTCCTGCGCGACCCGTCGGACCCGAAGGGGACCGCGGCGAAGCTGGAAGCCGCCGCGGCCAAGGCCTACCAGGACTGACGCGCCATGACCGCGACCCTGGTGAAAGAGACCGCGAGTCCGCGGCCGCCCGCCGAGCGCGTCCGGCGCGCACGGCGGCGGGCCCGCGCCGTCGCCCTGCTGTTCGCCTTCCCGGCGCTGCTCCTGCTGGGCGCGCTCGTCGTCTACCCCGTGCTGTTCTCGGTCGGCCGCAGCTTCTTCGACGCCTCCGGCACCCGCTTCGTCGGCGGCCAGAACTACACCGAGATGTTCCGCGACCCGGCGACCCTCAAAGCCGTACGGAACACGGCCGTCTGGGTCGTGGTGGCCCCGGCCCTGCTGACCGGCCTCGGCCTGATCCTCGCGGTGCTGGTGGAGAAGGTCCGCTGGGCCACCGCCTTCAAGCTGCTGCTGTTCATGCCGATGGCGGTGTCCTTCCTCGCCGCCGGCATCGTCTTCCGCCTCGCCTACGACGAGGACCCGGACAAGGGAGTGCTGAACGCGGCCGTGGTCTCCGTGCACGACGCCTTCACCGGCACGTCGTCCTACCCGACGGCACGGGCGCGTGAGGGCCAGGGGCTGACGAAGGAGGCGGACGGCTCCTACCGGACGGGCGCGAGCGTCTCGCCGGGGGACATGGTGACCCTCGGCCTCGTCGGGGTGCGCCCCGACGACGTCCCCGGCGCGGCGCGGCCCGCGTACCCGGCCGCCGGGCGCGCGGCAGCACCCGGAGACCTGCGCGGGGTCGTCTACCTGGACTTCACGCCCGGCGGGGGAGGGAAGCAGGGCGAGGTCGACCGGCGCGAGAGCGGCCTGCCGGGGATGCGGGTCGACGCGGTGCGCGACGGCAGGACGGTCGCCTCGACGACCACCGCCTCCGACGGCTCCTTCCGCTTCGCAAGGCTGGACGGGGGCCCGTACGCCGTGCGGCTGCCCGCCGCCAACTTCGCGCCGCCCTACGGCGGAGTCTCCTGGCTCGGCCCGGCGCTCGTCACACCGGCGATCATCGGGGCGTACCTGTGGATCTGGACCGGGTTCGCGATGGTGCTGATCGGCGCGGGCCTCGCGACGCTGCCCAGGGACGCGCTGGAGGCGGCCCGGATGGACGGCGCGAACGAGTGGCAGATCTTCCGGCGCATCACGGTGCCGCTGCTGGCCCCCGTGCTGACGGTCGTCTTCGTGACCCTCGTCATCAACGTGATGAAGGTCTTCGACCTCGTCTACGTCATCGCGCCCGGGCCGGTGCAGGAGGACGCGACCGTGCTCGCCACACAGATGTGGCTGGTGTCCTTCGGCGGCGGCAACGACCAGGGCCTCGGCAGCGCGCTGGGCGTCCTGCTGCTGCTCCTGGTGGTCCCCGCCATGGTCTTCAACGTCCGCCGCTTCCGAAGGAGCCAGCGATGAACGCCCTGCGGCGCTCTGTGAGCAACGGTCTCGTGCAGGCATTCCTGGTGCTGATCGGCCTGGTCTGGCTGACCCCGCTGGCCGGCCTGTTCCTCTCCTCCCTGCGCTCGGCCCAGGACACCGCGAAGGGCGGCTGGTGGACGGCCCTGGCGAGCCCCGGTGAGCTGTCCCTCGACAACTACACGGCGCTGCTGAAGAACGCGGGGATCACCCAGGCGTTCTGGAACACCGTGCTGATCTCGGTGCCGACGACGGTGCTCGTCGTCGGCATCGCGGCCCTCGCCGGATACGCCTTCGCCTGGCTGGACTTCCCCCTGCGGGATCCGCTCTTCCTGCTGGTGGTGGCCCTGTTGGTGGTGCCGGTGCAGATCGGACTGCTGCCGGTCGCCAAACTCTTCGGCGAGCTGGGCCTGTTCGGCACCATTCCCGGGGTCGTCCTCTTCCACGTGGCCTACGGGCTGCCGTTCGCGGTGTTCCTGCTGCGCAACTACTTCGCCGAGATGCCGAAGGAGATGCTGGAGGCGGCCCGGATGGACGGCGGCGGCGAATGGCGCATCTTCACCCGCCTGGTGCTGCCCGTGGGCCGGCCGGCGCTCGCCAGCCTGGCCGTGTTCCAGTTCCTGTGGGTGTGGAACGACATGCTGGTGGCGCTGCTGTTCGCGGACAGCTCCTCGCAGCCGCTGACCGTGGAACTCCAGTCTCAGATACGGCAGTTCGGCAGCAACATCGATGTCCTGGCGCCCGGCGCGTTCGTGTCCCTGGTGGTCCCGGTGGTGGTGTTCTTCGCCTTCCAGCGGCACTTCGTGCAGGGCGTGATGGCCGGGTCGGTGAAATGAGACGGGGTGCGGCGAGGGTGTCCTCACCGCACCTCGTCCGGGTACGTCCGCGCTCAGGCCAGCGCAGGCGGGTACAGCGACCGCGGCAGCTGGGAGGCCGCCGCCGCGTCCAGCAGCCACAGGGTGCGGGCACGGCCCCGGGCGCCCGCCGCCGGGGCCTGGATCTCGCCCGCGCCGGACAGCGCGATCGCCGCGGCCTCCGCCTTGTCCTCGCCCGCCGCGAGCAGCCACACCTCGCGCGCGGACCGGATCGCCGGGAGCGTCAGCGTCACCCTGGTCGGCGGCGGCTTCGGCGCGCCGTGGACGCCGACCACCGTGCGCTCCGTCTCCCGTACCGCGGGGAGCTCGGGGAACAGCGAGGCCACGTGCGTGTCCGGGCCGACGCCCAGCATCAGCACGTCGAAGGCGGGCACCGGCGCGTGGTTCTCCGGGCCGGCCGCCCGGGCCAGCTCCTCGGCGTACGCGGCCGCGGCGGCGTCCACGTCGGTGCCGTACGGGCCGTCCGAGGCCGGCATGGCGTGCACCCGCTCCGGGTCCAGCGGCACCGCGTCCAGCAGTGCCTCGCGGGCCTGCGTGACGTTGCGCTCCGGATCACCCTCCGGCAGGAAGCGCTCGTCTCCCCACCACAGGTCCAGCCGGCTCCAGTCGACGGCGTCCCGGGCGGGTTCGGCCGCGAGCGCCGCCAGCAGTCCGTTGCCGTTGCGGCCGCCGGTCAGGACCACGGACGCGTAGCCCCGGGAGGCCTGCGCGTCGACGATCTTCGTGACCAGGCGGGCCGCGGCGGCCTGCGCCATCAGTTCCTTGTCGCGGTGCACGACCAGCTGCGGAGCGCTCACTTCACCGCCGCCCTCTTCACCGGTTCCCGCGCCGCCGCTTCCTTCGCGGGAGCCTTCGCGGCGTCCTCGACCGGGGTCTCGACGGCGACCGGTTCCCCTTTGGCCGGCTCCTCGCCCCCCGGGGCCGCTTCGGCGGCGAAGGTGTCGGTGGCGGCCGCCACCGCGTTCAGCCGCTCCACCCCGAACCGCAGCGCCGACGCGTAGGTGTCGTCCGGGTCGAGCCGGCGCAGCTCCTCCGCGATCAGCTCGGCCGTGTCGCGCCGCTTCAGCGCCACCGCACGGTCCGGCTGGCCCTGTATGGACAGCGTCGCGAGCGAGCCGTCGGCACGGTCCAGGGCGATCGGACCGCAGTCGGTGGCCATGCGGACCGCGGTCAGCCCCGGCCCGCTCGACAGCGAGCGCCGGACCGGGACGTCCAGCCGGTCCGCGAGCCACATCGCCAGCAGCTCGCAGCTCGGGTTGAACTCCTCGCCCTCCACCTCGACCGCCTTCACCTCGCAGGTGACCTGGTCCAGGGCCGCCGCCAGCATCGAACGCCACGGCGTGATGCGGGTCCACGACAGGTCGGTGTCGCCGGGGGTGTAGGTGTCGGCGCGGGCGGTCAGCTCGCTCACCGGCTGCTCCGCGGCGTAGGTGTCCGTCACCCGGCGCTGGGCCAGCGCGCCCAGCGGGTCGTTCGCCGGGTCGAGCGGCGCGTTCACCGGCCACCACACCACCACCGGGGCGTCCGGCAGCAGCAGCGGCAGCACCACCGACTGGGCGTGGTCGACGACCTCGCCGTACAGCCGCAGGATGACCGTCTCGCCGGTGCCCGCGTCCGCGCCCACCCGCACCTCGGCGTCCAGCCGGGACGACGTGCGGTCGCGGGGCGTGCGCGAGACCCGCTTGATGACCACCAGGGTGCGCGAGGGGTGCTCGTGCGAGGCGTCGCCGGCCGCCTTCAGGGCGTCGTAGGCGTTCTCCTCGTCCGTGACGATGACCAGCGTGAGCACCATGCCGACGGCGGGTGTGCCGATGGCCCGGCGGCCCTGCACCAGCGCCTTGTTGATCTTGCTGGCCGTGGTGTCCGTGAGGTCTGTCTTCATGGCCGGCGCCAGCTCCGTCCCTCTCGTGCGAGCATTTCGTCCGCCTCGACGGGCCCCCACGTCCCGGCCGGGTACTGGGCCGGCTTGCCGTGCGTGTCCCAGTACTGCTCGATCGGGTCGAGGATCTTCCAGGACAGCTCGACCTCCTCGGTGCGCGGGAAGAGGTTCGAGTCGCCCAGCAGCACGTCCAGGATCAGCCGCTCGTACGCCTCCGGGCTCGACTCGGTGAAGGACTCGCCGTAGGCGAAGTCCATCGACACGTCCCGGATCTCCATCGACGTGCCCGGCACCTTGGAGCCGAAGCGGACGGTGACGCCCTCGTCCGGCTGGACGCGGATGACGATCGCGTTCTGGCCCAGCTCCTCCGTCGCCGTGGTGTCGAACGGGGAGTGCGGCGCCCGCTGGAAGACCACCGCGATCTCGGTGACCCGGCGGCCCAGCCGCTTGCCGGTGCGCAGGTAGAAGGGGACGCCCGCCCAGCGGCGGTTGTCGATGTTCAGCCGCAGGGCCGCGTAGGTGTCGGTCTTCGACTGCGGGTCGATGCCCTCCTCCTGGAGGTAACCGACCGCCTTCTCACCGCCCTGCCAGCCGGCCGCGTACTGCCCGCGCACGGTGTCGCGGCCCAGGTCCTTCGGCAGCCGCACCGCGCCGAGCACCTTGGTCTTCTCCGCGGCCAGCGCGTCCGCGTCGAAGGATGCGGGCTCCTCCATGGCGGTCAGCGCCATCAGCTGCAGCAGGTGGTTCTGGATGACGTCGCGGGCCGCGCCGATGCCGTCGTAGTAGCCGGCCCGGCCGCCGATGCCGATGTCCTCGGCCATGGTGATCTGCACGTGGTCCACGAAGGACCGGTTCCAGATCGGCTCGAACATGGTGTTGGCGAAGCGCAGCGCCAGGATGTTCTGGACGGTCTCCTTGCCCAGGTAGTGGTCGATGCGGAACACCTGGTCCGGCGCGAAGACCTCGTGCACGACCTGGTTGAGCTCCTTGGCGGACTCCAGGTCGTGGCCGAACGGCTTCTCGATGACCGCCCGCCGCCACGAGCCGTTCTCCTGGTCGGCCAGGCCGTGCTTCTTCAGCTGCTGGATGACCACCGGGAACGACCGCGGCGGCACCGACAGGTAGAACGCGAAGTTGCCGCCGGTGCCCTGCGCCTTGTCGAGCTCGTCGATGGTGGCGCGCAGCCGCTCGAACGCGTCGTCGTCGTCGAAGGTGCCCTGGACGAAGCGCATCCCCTGGATGAGCTGCTGCCAGACCTCCTCGCGGAACGGCGTCCGCGCGTGCTCCTTGACGGCGTCGTGGACCTCCTGCGCGAAGTCCTCGTGCTGCCACTCCCGGCGCGCGAAGCCGACCAGCGAGAAGCCGGGCGGCAGCAGACCCCGGTTGGCGAGGTCGTACACGGCGGGCATGAGCTTCTTCCGCGACAGATCGCCCGTGACGCCGAAGATGACCAGACCCGACGGCCCCGCGATGCGCGGGAGCCGTCGGTCTGCGGGGTCACGAAGCGGGTTCGCTCCGTGTACAGGTGTCAAGATCTCAGCCCTCCGCGGGGGCGAGGCGCTCCAGCTCCGCCTCGGTGGACTTGAGCAGGTCGTTCCAGGACGCCTCGAACTTCTCGACGCCCTCGTCCTCCAGGACCTGGACCACGTCGTCGTACGAGATGCCGAGCTTCTCCACCGCGTCGAGGTCGGCGCGCGCCTGCTCGTAGGTGCCGGCGACGGTGTCACCGGTGATCTCGCCGTGGTCCTCGGTGGCCAGCAGCGTGGCCTCCGGCATGGTGTTCACCGTGTTCGGCGCCACCAGGTCGACGACGTACAGCGTGTCCTTGTACGCCGGGTCCTTCACGCCCGTCGACGCCCACAGCGGACGCTGCTTGTGGGCACCGGCGTTCTCCAGCGGCTGCCAGCGGTCGGAGGCGAAGACCTCCTCGTACGCCTGGTAGGCCAGACGGGCGTTGGCGAGGGCGGCCTTGCCGCGCAGCGCCTCGGCCTCGTCGGTGCCCAGGGCGTCGAGCCGCTTGTCGATCTCGGTGTCCACGCGGGAGACGAAGAAGGACGCCACGGACCGGATCAGGGACAGGTCCAGGCCGCGCTCCTTGGCCTTCTCCAGGCCCGCCAGGTAGGCCTCCATGACCTTGCGGTACCGCTCCAGCGAGAAGATCAGCGTGACGTTGACGCTGATGCCGAGGCCGATGACCTCGGTGATCGCCGGCAGGCCCGCCTCGGTGGCCGGGATCTTGATGAGCGTGTTGGGCCGGTCCACCAGCCAGGCCAGCTGCTTGGCCTCGGCGATCGTCGCCCTGGTGTCGTGCGCCAGTCGCGGGTCGACCTCGATGGAGACCCGGCCGTCCTGGCCGTCGGTGGCGTCGAAGACCGGCCGCAGGAT
The DNA here is from genome assembly GCF_035656535.1 of Streptomyces sp. H51. NCBI lineage: Bacteria > Bacillati > Actinomycetota > Actinomycetes > Kitasatosporales > Streptomycetaceae > Streptomyces > Streptomyces sp. H51. The sequence goes on along the minus strand of NZ_JAYMHD010000039.1, from coordinate 129,102 downwards.
GTCGGCGGCGTCCCGGACGTCCGCCGTGGTGATCATGCGGATGGCCTCTTCGACGGTGACCTTGCGGGCGGCGAGGTCCGACAGCTGCCGGTCGTAGCCGTCGCCCTCGGAGATCGCCTTCTGGAAGATCGTCGGATTGGTGGTGACGCCCACGACGTGCTGCTGGTCGATCAACTCGGCGAGGTTGCCGGACGTGATCCGCTTGCGCGACAGGTCGTCCAGCCAGATCGCCACGCCTTCCTCGGAGAGGCGCTTGAGTGCGTCTGTCATGGAATACATCTCCTACGGGTCGTATGTGAGCGTCAGCGCCGGGCGGCGGCGATGGATTCCCGCGCCTGGGCAGTCACGTTCTCGGCGGTGAAGCCGAACTCGCGGAAGAGCACCTTGCCGTCGGCGGAAGCACCGAAGTGCTCCAGGGAAACGATGCGACCGGCGTCCCCGACGTACTTGTGCCAGGTGAGTCCGATGCCCGCCTCCACCGCGACACGCGCCTGCACGTGCGGCGGCAGAACGCTGTCCCGGTACCCCTGGTCCTGCTCCTCGAACCACTCCACCGACGGCATGGAGACGACCCGCGTCGGCACCCCGTCGGCCTGCAGCCGCTCGCGTGCCTCGACGGCGACGTGCACCTCGGAACCGGTGGCGATCAGGATGACCTCCGGCTCGCCGCCGTCGGCCTCGAACATCACGTAGCCGCCGCGGGCCGCGTCCTCGTTCGGCTCGTACGTCGGCACGCCCTGGCGGGTCAGCGCGAGGCCGTGCGGGGCGCCCTTGCCGAACTCCTTGGTGTGGCGCCGGAGGATCTCGCGCCAGGCGATGGCGGTCTCGTTGGCGTCCGCCGGGCGGACGACGTTCAGGCCGGGGATCGCGCGCAGCGACGCCAGGTGCTCGACGGGCTGGTGGGTGGGGCCGTCCTCGCCGAGGCCGATGGAGTCGTGCGTCCACACGTACGTCACCGGCAGGTGCATCAGCGCCGACAGCCGCACCGCGTTGCGCATGTAGTCGGAGAAGACGAGGAAGGTGCCGCCGTAGATCCGCGTGTTGCCGTGCAGCGCGATGCCGTTCATCTCCGCGGCCATGGCGTGCTCGCGGATGCCGAAGTGGATCGTGCGGCCGTACGGGTCGGCCTCCGGCAGCGGGTTGCCCTCCGGCAGGAACGACGACGTCTTGTCGATGGTGGTGTTGTTGGAGCCGGCCAGGTCGGCGGAGCCGCCCCACAGCTCGGGGATCACCGCGCCCAGCGCCTGCAGCACCTTGCCGGACGCGGCACGCGTGGCGACGCCCTTGCCGGTCTCGAAGACCGGGAGCTTCTCCTCCCAGCCCGCGGGCAGCTCGCCCGCCTGGACGCGGTCGAACTCGGCGGCGCGCTCGGGGTTGTGCTCACGCCACAGCTGGAACGACTTCTCCCACTCGGCCTTCGCCGCACGGCCCCGCTCCAGGGCCTGGCGGGTGTGCTCGATGACCTCGTCGGAGACCTCGAAGCTCCGCTCCGGGTCGAAGCCGAGGACCCGCTTGGTGGCGGCGACCTCGTCCGCGCCGAGCGCCGAACCGTGCGCGGCCTCGGTGTTCTGGGCGTTCGGGGCCGGCCAGGCGATGATCGAGCGCATCGCGATGAAGGACGGCCGGTCGGTGACCGCCTTCGCCTTCTGGACCGCCTCGTGGATGGCGGCCGGGTCGAGGTCGCCGTTCTCCTGCGGCTCGACGCGCTGCACGTGCCAGCCGTAGGACTCGTACCGCTTCACGGTGTCCTCGGAGACGGCCGTCTCGGTGTCGCCCTCGATCGAGATGTGGTTGTCGTCCCACAGCAGGATCAGGTTGCCGAGCTTCTGGTGGCCGGCCAGCGAGGACGCCTCCGCGGAGATGCCCTCCTGGAGGCAGCCGTCGCCGGCGATGCAGTAGACGAAGTGGTCGAAGGGGGACTCGCCCTGCGGGGCCTCCGGGTCGAACAGGCCACGCTCGTAGCGGGCGGCCATCGCCATGCCCACCGCGTTGGCGACACCCTGGCCCAGCGGGCCGGTCGTCGTCTCCACACCCTTGGTGTGCCCGTACTCCGGGTGACCGGGGGTCTTCGAGCCCCAGGTGCGGAACGACTTCAGGTCCTCCAGCTCCAGACCGAAGCCGGCCAGGTACAACTGGGTGTAGAGGGTCAGGGACGAGTGGCCCGCGGACAGCACGAAGCGGTCACGCGCGACCCAGTCCGGGTCGGCCGGGTCGTGCCGCATCACCTTCTGGAAGAGGGTGTAGGCGGCGGGCGCCAGACTCATCGCCGTACCCGGATGGCCGTTGCCGACCTTCTGTACGGCATCGGCGGCCAGGACGCGGGCGGTGTCCACGGCCCGCTGGTCCAACTCGGTCCACTCGAGGTCTGTGGTGGTCGGCTTGGTGCTCACCCTGGGTCAGGGCTCCTCTCCACATGTCACGCATGTCGATAGCCGGTGCGTCGGGCGCCGGCCGTTGTCGAGCCTACCCCCGTAGGTACGTGCGTCTTTTCGAGTCGCTCCAGACTGCCGGGAGTGCATGGCCTCCGTCTCCCAGCCGCGCCGTGGCGCGTTCGGCAACTGAATGCGCGGCCGCTCGTCCGTGCGCTCGAAGTGCCCGGGTTCCGCTCGTGCGGGCATGCCGCCGGACACGACCCCACCCCCGCGGATGCCCGGGTCTGGGCAACGTCTACAGTGGCGTGGTACGCGCGAGCCTTTACCTGTGGTTCACATGGTGAGGGCTCGCTGGGATGTCTCTGTCAGGGGTGTGCGTGACGGCCGTCGAATCCCGTCCAGCGGGGGTGGTGCTCGATGCCAGCCAGAAGTCGAGCCGCCGGCCGTTCGGGGCCCGTGTCAAGGCGTTCGTGGCGCTGACCAAGCCGCGGATCATCGAGCTCCTGCTCATCACCACCGTTCCGGTGATGTTCCTCGCCCAGCAGGGTGTTCCGGACCTGAAGCTGGTCCTGCTCACCTGCGTCGGCGGCTACCTCTCCGCGGGCGGCGCCAACGCGCTGAACATGTACATCGACCGCGACATCGACGCGTTGATGGACCGCACCTCGCAGCGCCCGCTGGTCACCGGCATGGTCAGCCCGCGCGAGTGCCTGGCCTTCGGCATCACGCTGGCCGTCGTCTCGACGCTGATGTTCGGGTTCGCCGTCAACTGGCTGTCGGCCTGGCTGTCACTCGGAGCGCTCCTCTTCTATGTCGTCGTCTACACGATGCTGCTCAAACGGCGTACCGCGCAGAACATCGTGTGGGGCGGCATCGCGGGCTGCATGCCCGTGCTGATCGGCTGGTCGGCCGTGACGGACTCGCTCTCCTGGGCGCCGGTCGTCCTCTTCCTGGTGATCTTCTTCTGGACGCCGCCGCACTACTGGCCGCTGTCCATGAAGGTCAAGCAGGACTACGCGCGCGTGGGCGTGCCGATGCTGCCGGTCATCGCCTCCAACAAGGTGGTGGCCCGGCAGATCGTGATCTACAGCTGGGTGATGGTGGGCGTCTCGCTCGTGCTGACGCCGCTCGGCTACACCGGCTGGTTCTACACGGCCGTGGCCCTTGCCGCGGGCGGCTGGTGGCTCTGGGAGGCGCACGCGCTGCAGAACCGGGCCAAGGCCGAGGTGACGGGCGCGAAGCTGAAGGAGATGCGCCTGTTCCACTGGTCGATCACCTACGTGTCCCTGCTGTTCGTGGCCGTGGCGATCGACCCCTTCCTGCGCTGACGTACGTCACAGTGCCCTGCCCTCGCCAGTCGATCTACCGCTGAGTAGCATCCTGGCCATGGCAGACACGCAGCAGGTTGACGCGAAGGCCGAGCAGAAGGCAGCCCGGCTCGCCAAGCAGATCGACGCCTTCTCCAAGGCCCACGGCGGCGCCGAGGCCCAGGTGGCCTACATCGGCGAGCGCGGCGCCCGGATCGTCCTGGTCGGCGAGGACGGCGGCTGGGGCGACCTGGTGGCCCCCAGCTACGGGATCGCCGAGAAGGCGGTGGAGAAGGCGGGCGTCACCGTCCACGAGGCCTTCGACGGCGAGTTCGCGGCGAAGGTGCGCACGGGCGAGTACGAGTGGAAGAGGATGGCCGGCATCCAGCTCGGCGGCTGAACGACCGGGCGGAGAAGCCCGGCGGAGAAGCCCGGCGGAGAAAGCCCGGCGGAGAAAGCCCGGCGGAGAAAGCCCGGGGGACCGGACGCGACCTGACGCCCGGTTCACCCGTCGGGCCTGCGAGGCGGCGTCCGACGAGCGCCCCGCCGATCATCGAGGCCGCCCTGGTCCGCACCGGCACCCGCGGCGCGACCGTCCGCGCCGGGATCCGGGGAACCGGCACCCTACGGCAAGACAGTCTTCCCCAGCGCACCCGGCACCCGCCCGAGCTGTCGCTCGCCCGGGTGCCGGGTGCCGGGTAGCCGAGGGCGCCTGGTCCGAGGGCGCCTGGTCCCGGGCCGACCCCGGCCGGGTGGCGGGCGTCCTCACGGCCGGAAACGCCCGCCGGGTGCACCGCCCGGACCCAGCCCAGGGCGGGCGGTGCGCGGCGCCGGCGGGGTCAGGCGGAGGTGCCGGCCTTCAGCTCGGCCGAGGGTCCCGGCAGGTCGGCCGTGACGTCGGGGCGTTCACGCAGGGCCAGCAGGACCCGGAGGACGCCGATCCACATCAGGCACGAGCCGAACATGTGCAGGGCGACCAGCACCTCGGGAAGCTTCGTGAAGTACTGGACGTAGCCGATGGCGCCCTGCAGCAGCAGTACGACGAACAGCTCGCGGGTGCGGTCCAGCGGGCCCTTGGGGGCGTCGACCGCCTTCAGGACGAACCACAGGGCGAACGTCAGCGTCACCACGATCCAGGCCAGTACGGCGTGCAGCTTGCTGACCGTCTCCCAGTCCAGCGGCATCCGCTCCACCTCGCTGGAGTCGCCCGCGTGCGGACCGGAGCCGGTCACCACCGTGCCGACCGCGATCAGCACGACCGACGCGGCGACCAGGAACCACACCAGCTGCCGCACGGCCGGGCCGACCAGCGGCCGGGGCGCGCCGTCTCCCTCCCGGGTGCGCTGCCACATCACCGTGGCGACCGCGATCAGGGCCGTGGAGAGCAGGAAGTGGGCCGCGACCGTGTACGGGTTCAGGCCGACCAGGACCACGATGCCGCCGAGGACCGCGTTGCCCATCACCAGCCAGAACTGCGCCCAGCCCAGCCGGGTGAGGCTGCGCCGGAACGGCTTCGCGGCGCGCGCCGCGACGATCGCCCAGCCGACCGCCGCGCACAGCACGTAGGTCAGCAGCCGGTTGCCGAACTCGATGGCGCCGTGCAGGCCCATCGCACTGGTGGTGGTGAGCGAGTCGGCCGTGCACTTGGGCCAGGTCGGGCAGCCGAGCCCGGAACCGGTCAGCCGCACCGCACCGCCGGTGACCACGATGACCACCGACATCACGAGCGCGGAGAGGGCCGCCCGCTGAACCGTCCGGGGGGCCGGGGTCCAGCGTTCGGCGACGAAGGCGAGCGGGTTGCGCGCGGCGGCCTGGGCGTCGGCGCGGGAGAGGTTTGGCACGCGCCCCATGGTAGGCCGCCGCTTGTGCACGCTTTCACGAGGGTCCACGGTGTGCCTACTCCCAGCGGAAGAACGTCCCCGCGGCCGCGAGGCCCACGACCGCCCACCCGGCCAGGATCCCCAGGTCGGCCCAGGGCATGCCGGCCCCGTGCTGCAGCACCTCCCGCAGGCCGTCCGACAGGGCGGAGACGGGCAGCAGGCCGAGCACGTCCTGGGCGCCCGGGGGGAACTTGTCCAGCGGCACGACCACCCCGCCGCCCACGAGCAGCAGCAGGAACACCAGGTTGGCGGCGCCCAGGGTGGCCTCGGCCTTCAAGGTGCCCGCCATCAGCAGCCCGAGCCCCGAGAAGGCGGCCGTCCCCAGCACCAGCAGGAGCAGCACGGCGGCCGGGTTGCCGTGCGGCGACCAGCCCAGCGCGAAGGCGATCGCCGTCAGCAGGATCACCTGGAGGATCTCCGTGACCAGCACCGACGCCGTCTTCGCCGTCATCAGGCCCCAGCGCGGCAGCGGCGAGGAGGCCAGCCGCTTCAGGACGCCGTAGCGGCGTTCGAAGCCCGTCGCGATCGCCTGGCCGGTGAACGCCGTCGACATCACCGCCAGCGCCAGGATGCCGGGGGTGAGGAAGTCGACGGCCTCGCCCGCACCGGTGTCGACGATGTCCACCGAACCGAACAGCACCAGCAGCAGGGTGGGGATGACGACGGTGAGCAGCAGCTGCTCGCCGTTGCGCAGCAGCATCTTCGTCTCGAGCACGGCCTGCGCCGCGATCATGCGGGGCAGCGGGGCGGCGCCCGGCATCGGCGTGTACGTACCCACGGTCACGAGCGCAGCTCCTTGCCGGTCAGCTCCAGGAAGACGTCTTCGAGGGTGTGCCGCTCCACCGAGATCTTCTCCGGCATCACCCCGTGCTGCGCGCACCACGAGGTCACGGTCGCGAGCAGCTGCGGGTCGACCTTGCCGACGACCCGGTACGAGCCCGGCGTCAGCTCGTCCGCCGAGCAGTCCGCGGGCAGCGCCTTCAGCAGGGAGCCGACGTCCAGGCCCGGGCGGCCGGTGAAGCGCAGCGTGTTCTCCGCGCCGCCGCGGCACAGCTCCTCCGGGGAGCCCTGCGCGACGACCCGGCCGGCGTCGATGACCGCCACGTCGTCGGCGAGCTGCTCGGCCTCGTCCATGTAGTGCGTGGTGAGGATCACCGAGACGCCGTCCGCGCGCAGGTCGCGCACCAGGTCCCAGGTGGCGCGGCGGGCCTGCGGGTCCAGGCCGGCGGTCGGCTCGTCCAGGAACACCAGCTCCGGGCGGCCCACCACGGCCATCGCCAGCGCCAGGCGCTGCTGCTGCCCGCCGGACAGGCGCCGGTAGGCCGTGCGGCCGCACGAGCCGAGCCCGAGCCGCTCGATCAGCGCGTCCACATCCAGCGGATGCGCGTGCAGCCGGGCGACGTGGCGCAGCATCTCGTCCGCCCGCGCGCCCGAGTAGACGCCGCCGGACTGGAGCATCACGCCGATCCGCGGGTGCAGCTCCCGGGCCTGCCGCACCGGGTCGAGGCCGAGGACGCGCACCGTGCCGGAGTCCGGCCTGCGGTAGCCCTCGCAGGTCTCGACCGTCGTCGTCTTGCCCGCGCCGTTGGGGCCGAGCACGGCGGTCACGCCCGCGCGGGCCACCAGGTCGAGACCGTCCACGGCGGTCTTCGTGCCGTACCGCTTCACCAGGCCCCGGACCTCGATGAGCGGGTGCGACGCGAAGCGTCTCCCCGATGGGTCGTGGCCGGGAGACGGGTGGGCGGGCTCACTTCGCATGGGTCCAGAGTCTAGGTTCGCCGCCGGCGCCCCCGACGCGCGGGTGCGGGATCGGATCCGCCCGCCCTGCCGCGTCCGCCCGCCCGGTCGGCCGGAGATCGTTCCCGCAGGTGGGGTTAGGTATGCCTAAGTGACGCAGGGCACCGTCCGGCCGTCAGGAGGCGGCTTGCCCGGCCCTGACGAATTACGCAACAATGGCGTTGTGAAAAACGGCGAGCCTTCGACTGCGTCCCGGCAGGAGGAACTCGCGACCGGTGAGCGCTCCACACGCAACCGCGTCGCGCGCTCCATCCTGGACCACGGGCCGTCGACCGTCGCCGAGCTCGCCGCGCGGCTGAGCCTGACCCAGGCCGCCGTACGCCGGCACCTCGACGCGCTGGCCGCCGACGACGTCGTGGAGGCACGCGAGCAGCGGGTCTACGGCGCCCGCACCCGCGGCCGCCCCGCCAAGGTCTTCGCGCTCACCGACTGCGGCCGTGACGCCTTCGACCAGTCCTACGACGAGCTCGCCGCGGACGCCCTGCGCTGGATCGCCGAACGCGAGGGCGGCGAGGCGGTCGCGGCCTTCGCGCGCGCCCGCATCGCCGAGCAGGCGAGCGCCTACCGCACGGCGGTCGAGGGCGCCGCTCCCGACCGGCGGGCCGAAGCCCTGGCCAAGGCCCTGAGCGTGGACGGGTACGCTGCTACGGCACGCAGCGCGCCCCTCCCGCACCAAGGTGAGCAGCTGTGCCAGCACCACTGCCCGGTGGCCCACGTCGCGGAGCAGTTCCCCCAGCTGTGCGAGGCGGAGACGGAGTTCTTCGCCGAACTGCTCGGGACCCATGTGCAGCGGCTGGCCACCATCGCCCACGGCGACGGCGTCTGCACCACCTTCATCCCCAAGATTTCCCACAACGCATCCACAAGCACGGCCGGGAGGAACCCCGCATGACACTCCCCACGGAGACCGCCCACCCCGAGCTCGAAGGCCTGGGCAAGTACGAATACGGCTGGGCCGACTCCGACGAGGCCGGTGCCGCGGCGAAGCGCGGCCTGAGCGAAGAGGTCGTCCGGGACATCTCCGCGAAGAAGTCCGAGCCGGAGTGGATGACGAAGCTGCGTCTGAAGGGCCTGAAGCTCTTCGAGAAGAAGCCCATGCCGAACTGGGGCTCGGACCTGTCCGGCATCGACTTCGACAACATCAAGTACTTCGTGCGCTCCACGGAGAAGCAGGCGGAGTCCTGGGAGGACCTGCCCGAGGACATCAAGAACACCTACGACAAGCTGGGCATCCCGGAGGCCGAGAAGCAGCGGCTCGTCGCCGGTGTCGCCGCCCAGTACGAGTCGGAGGTCGTCTACCACCAGATCCGTGAGGACCTGGAGGAGCAGGGCGTCATCTTCCTCGACACCGACACCGCCCTGAAGGAGCACCCGGAGCTCTTCAAGGAGTACTTCGGCACGGTCATCCCGGTCGGCGACAACAAGTTCGCGTCGCTGAACAGCGCCGTGTGGTCCGGCGGCTCCTTCATCTACGTGCCGAAGGGCGTGCACGTGGAGATCCCGCTGCAGGCCTACTTCCGCATCAACACGGAGAACATGGGCCAGTTCGAGCGGACCCTGATCATCGTCGACGAGGGCGCCTACGTGCACTACGTCGAGGGCTGCACCGCCCCGATCTACAAGTCGGACTCGCTGCACAGCGCGGTCGTCGAGATCATCGTCAAGAAGAACGCCCGCTGCCGCTACACGACCATCCAGAACTGGTCGAACAACGTCTACAACCTGGTCACCAAGCGCGCCGTCGCCTACGAGGGCGCGACCATGGAGTGGGTCGACGGCAACATCGGCTCCAAGGTGACGATGAAGTACCCGGCCGTCTACCTGATGGGCGAGCACGCCAAGGGCGAGACCCTGTCCATCGCCTTCGCGGGCGAGGGCCAGCACCAGGACGCCGGCGCCAAGATGGTCCACATGGCCCCGAACACGTCCTCCAACATCGTCTCCAAGTCGGTGGCGCGCGGCGGCGGCCGTACCTCCTACCGCGGACTGATCGAGATCGGTGAGGGCGCTCCCGGCTCCAAGTCCAACGTGCTGTGCGACGCGCTGCTCGTCGACACCATCTCCCGCTCGGACACCTACCCCTACGTCGACGTCCGCGAGGACGACGTGTCCATGGGCCACGAGGCGACCGTCTCCAAGGTCTCCGAGGACCAGCTCTTCTACCTGATGAGCCGCGGTCTGAGCGAGTTCGAGGCGATGGCGATGATCGTGCGCGGCTTCGTCGAGCCGATCGCCAAGGAACTGCCGATGGAGTACGCGCTGGAGCTCAACCGGCTGATCGAGCTGCAGATGGAAGGCGCGGTCGGCTGACCCGCCCCATCACCGGCAGACGTCTTACTCAGGAAAGAGAGCACTACGACAGCCATGGCTGAGGCCCAGAACTCCACCACGCCCGGCTCCGATCGCGCGGGGGCCCCGCCGCTGGGGTCCACCACCGCCGGGTCGATCGCGGTCGCCGCCGAGTCGACCGTCGTCTCGCGCATGAGCGCGCCGCCCTCCTTCGACGTGGCGGACTTCCCCGTCCCGCACGGCCGGGAGGAGGAGTGGCGGTTCACCCCGCTGGAGCGCCTGCGCGGCCTGCACGACGGCACCGCGACCGGCGGCGGCTCGATCAAGGCCGAGTTCTCCGTGCCCGACGGCGTCACCGTCGAGACGGTCGGCCGCGACGACGCCCGGCTCGGCCGGGCCGGCGCGCCGGTGGACCGGGTCGCGGCCCAGGCCTACTCCGCCTTCGCGGAGGCGACCGTCGTCACCGTGCCGAAGGAGACCGTGCTGAGCGAGCCGGTCCGCCTCGCCCTGCACGGCGAGGGCGGCGTGACCTACGGCCACACCGTCTTCGAACTCGAGCCCTTCGCCGAGGCCACCGTCGTCATCGACCACACCGGCGACACCGTCCGCGCCGCGAACGTGGAGTACATCGTCGGCGACGGCGCGAAGCTCACCGTGGTCACCGTGGTCGACTGGGACGACACCGCCGTCCACGTGGCCCAGCAGGGCGCCCTGATCGGCCGGGACGCCGGCTTCCGGCACATCGTCGTCACCTTCGGCGGCGACCTGGTGCGGATCCACCCGCGCGTGACCTACGCCGGCCCCGGCGGCGAGGCCGAACTGCTCGGCCTGTACTTCACCGACGCCGGCCAGCACCACGAGCACCGCCTCCTGGTCACCCACAACGCCCCGCACTGCAAGTCGAACGTCGTCTACAAGGGCGCGCTCCAGGGCGACGACGCGCACGCCGTGTGGATCGGCGACGTGCTCATCGAGGCCGCGGCCGAGGGCACCGACACCTACGAGATGAACCGCAACCTCGTCCTCACCGACGGCGCCCGGGTCGACTCGGTGCCGAACCTGGAGATCGAGACCGGCGAGATCGTCGGCGCCGGTCACGCCTCCGCCACCGGCCGCTTCGACGACGAGCAGCTGTTCTACCTGATGGCCCGCGGCATCCCCGAGCACGAGGCCCGCCGCCTCGTCGTGCGCGGCTTCTTCGCCGAACTGGTCCAGCAGATCGGCGTCCCGGACATCGAGGAACGCCTCATCGCCAAGATCGACCAGGAGCTGGAGGAGTCCGTCGCATGACCGGATCACCGGGCTTCGTCCGCGTCTGCGCGCTGAGCGAGCTGGAGGACGGCACCCCGAAGCGGGTGGAGATCGACGGCACGCCGGTGTCCCTCGTGCACACCGAGGGTGAGGTCTTCGCGATCTACGACATCTGCTCGCACGCGAACGTCTCGCTCTCCGAGGGCGAGGTGGAGGACTGCCAGATCGAGTGCTGGCTGCACGGTTCCGCCTTCGACCTGCGCACCGGCAAGCCGTCCGGCCTCCCCGCGACGCGCCCCGTCCCCGTATACCCCGTCAAGATCGAAGGGGACGACGTTCTCGTCTCCCTCACCCAGGAGTCCTGAGGCACCCATGGCAACGCTTGAAATCCGAGACCTGCACGTCACCGTCGAGGCCGACAACGCCACGAAGGAGATCCTCAAGGGCGTCGACCTCACCGTGAAGCAGGGCGAGACGCACGCCATCATGGGCCCCAACGGCTCCGGCAAGTCGACCCTCGCCTACTCCCTCGCGGGGCACCCCAAGTACACGGTCACCGGCGGCACCGTCACCCTCGACGGCGAGGACGTCCTGGCGATGTCCGTCGACGAGCGCGCCCGCGCCGGCCTGTTCCTGGCGATGCAGTACCCGGTCGAGGTGCCCGGCGTCTCCGTCTCCAACTTCCTGCGCACCTCCGCCACCGCCGTCCGCGGCGAGGCCCCCAAGCTGCGCACCTGGGTCAAGGAGGTCAAGGAGGCCATGGAGCGCCTCCACATGGACTCCTCCTTCGCCGAGCGCAACGTCAACGAGGGCTTCTCCGGCGGTGAGAAGAAGCGCCACGAGATCCTCCAGCTGGAGCTGCTCAAGCCGAAGATCGCGATCCTCGACGAGACCGACTCCGGCCTGGACGTCGACGCGCTGCGCATCGTCTCCGAGGGCGTCAACCGCGTCCGCGAGTCCGGCGAGGTCGGCACCCTGCTGATCACGCACTACACGCGCATCCTGCGCTACATCAAGCCCGACCACGTCCACGTGTTCGCCGGCGGCCGCATCGTCGAGTCCGGCGGTCCGGAGCTCGCGGACAAGCTGGAGAACGAGGGCTACGAGGCGTACGCGACCGGCGGAGCGAACCCGAAGGAGACTGTCGCATGACACAACTGCCGGGCCTCCTCGACGCCGAGGCGCTCCGCAAGGACTTCCCGATCCTGGACCGCCAGGTCCACGACGGCCGCAAGCTCGTCTACCTGGACAACGCGGCGACCTCGCAGAAGCCGCGTCAGGTGCTCGACGCCCTGAACGAGTACTACGAGCGCTACAACGCCAACGTCCACCGCGGTGTGCACGTCCTCGCCGAGGAGGCCACGGCGCTGTACGAGGGCGCGCGCGACAAGGTCGCCGCGTTCATCAACGCGCCCAGCCGCGACGAGGTGATCTTCACCAAGAACGCCTCCGAGTCGCTCAACCTCGTGGCGAACATGCTCGGCTGGGCCGACGAGCCCTACCGCGTGGACCACGAGACCGAGATCGTCATCACGGAGATGGAGCACCACTCCAACATCGTGCCGTGGCAGCTGCTGGCGCAGCGTACGGGCGCGAAGCTGAAGTGGTTCGGCCTCACCGACGACGGCCGCCTCGACCTGTCGAACATCGACGAGGTCATCACCGAGAACACGAAGATCGTCTCCTTCGTGCTGGTGTCCAACATCCTGGGCACGGTCAACCCGGTCGAGGCGATCGTCCGCCGGGCCCAGGAGGTCGGCGCCCTGGTCTGCGTCGACGCCTCGCAGGCCGCCCCGCACATGCCGCTGGACGTGCAGGCGCTGCAGGCCGACTTCGTGGCCTTCACCGGCCACAAGATGTGCGGCCCGACCGGCATCGGCGTGCTGTGGGGCCGCCAGGAGCTGCTGGAGGACCTGCCCCCGTTCCTCGGCGGCGGCGAGATGATCGAGACGGTGTCGATGCACTCCTCGACCTACGCCCCGGCGCCGCACAAGTTCGAGGCGGGCACGCCCCCGATCGCGCAGGCGGTCGGCCTGGGCGCGGCGATCGACTACCTCGACGCGATCGGCATGGACAGGATCCTCGCCCATGAGCACGCGCTGACCGAGTACGCCGTCCAGCGTCTGGCCCAGGTCCCCGACCTGCGGATCATCGGCCCGACCACGGCCGAGGACCGGGGCGCGGCGATCTCCTTCACGCTCGGCGACATCCACCCGCACGACGTGGGCCAGGTCCTCGACGAGCAGGGCATCGCGGTCCGGGTCGGCCACCACTGCGCCCGGCCGGTCTGCCTGCGGTACGGAATTCCCGCGACCACGCGAGCGTCGTTCTACCTGTACTCCACGCCGGCCGAGATCGACGCTCTGGTCGACGGACTGGAGCACGTACGGAACTTCTTCGGCTGACGGGACGAGCGATCGCATGAAGCTGGACTCGATGTACCAGGAAGTCATCCTGGACCACTACAAGAATCCGCACGGGCGGGGCTTGCGGGACGGCGACGCCGAGGTGCACCACGTCAACCCGACGTGCGGCGACGAGATCACCCTCCGCGTGAAGTACGACGGTACGAGGATCGAGGACGTCAGCTACGAGGGCCAGGGCTGTTCCATCAGCCAGGCCTCGGCCTCCGTGCTGAACGAGCTGCTCGTCGGCAAGGACCTGGCCGAGGCGCAGAAGATCCAGGAGACGTTCCTGGAGCTGATGCAGTCCAAGGGCCGGATCGAGCCCGACGACGCGATGGAGGACGTGCTGGAGGACGCGGTCGCGTTCGCCGGCGTCTCCAAGTACCCGGCCCGGGTCAAGTGCGCCCTCCTGAGCTGGATGGCGTGGAAGGACGCGACGGCCCAGGCGCTCGGTGGCGCGGCCGACGCCGAAAGGAAGACGGCATGACCGACACCGCTGAGATGAAGCCCGCCTCCGAGGAGGAGCTCCGCGAGGCCCTGATGGACGTCGTCGACCCCGAGCTGGGCATCGACGTCGTCAACCTGGGCCTGATCTACGGCATCCACATCGACGACGCGAACATCGCGACCGTCGACATGACCCTGACCTCGGCGGCTTGCCCGCTGACCGACGTCATCGAGGACCAGGCCAAGTCCGCCACCGACGGCCTCGTCAACGAACTGCGCATCAACTGGGTCTGGATGCCGCCGTGGGGCCCGGACAAGATCACGGACGACGGACGCGAGCAGCTGCGGGCGCTCGGGTTCAACGTCTGACACCCGCCCGCCTGTCCGTCTGTCGCCGGTACTCCTGCGCTCAGGCGAGCCCGTCCACCAGCCGGAACGCCGAGTCCTGCCGGTACAGCTCGCCGTTCTGCCAGGGTTCCAGCTTCAGCCGGAAGTCCTCATGACGCAGGAAGCGCCCGGGGTAGTTCACCGACTCCAGCATGACCGCGCCCGGGAACGCGGAGGCACGCGGGCAGAAGGTGGCGTCCTGCCGGAACAGGGCGGAACCGTCGTCGCGTTCGGCGCGCAGCAGGAAGTCGCGGTGGCGCAGGTAGCCGCCGTCGTGCGTGGCGAAGGAGTAGCAGGACGCCTCCGCCAGGCCCTTGACCAGTTTGAACGTCGAGTTCTCACGGTCGGCCGGGCCGTTCACCGGGTCGAGCCGCACGTGACCCTCGCTGATCTGCCAGTAGCGGTCGGGATAGTTGACCGAGCGGACGGACCGCGCGGGAGCGGGCGCGCCGGCGTCCGCGGAGACGCCCGGCCGGGGCCGGACCGTCGTGGGCCGGGGCGAGGCCGGGGCCTGCCGGTGCCGGGCGGGGGAGGCCGTGTCCTCGGGCGGGGTGGCGAAGGAGATCAGCCCGGGCACGGTGGCCTCCGGCGGGGCGACCGCCGTCCGCGACGTGTCGCGCGTGCCCTCCCTGTTGACGGCGATCGTCGTCGCGCAGGCGACGACGGTGGCCAGGGCGAGGGCACCGGCCGGCCAGAGCCGCCGGGTGCCCGGTGCGCGGGTGGTGTCCTGCGCCCAGCCGTTCGCCCAGGGCTCGTGAGGGGGCCGGGACCTGTTGTCGTGCATGCGCTGTTCCTCCAGGGGTGCACCACGGCGACGCACGGCCGCGGCAGCGATGACCCGGTATGTGAACGCTGAAACACTAGTGGACGTTGAGGCGTGGGAGCAGCTGTTTGAACAAGTGCGGTTTCCCCATCTTCCGAGGCGGTCCGAGGCGGTCCGAGGCGCGTTCACAGGGCCGCGCGAGGCATGCCGGGGCCGGGGCCGGATCCGACGCCCGGGCCGGGTCCGGCGGGGGTCCGTGGCCGTCCTCTGCCGAAGCCTGCCGCCCCTCCGCCGCCCGTCCGCCGCCCGTCCGCCGTCCGTCCGCCGTCCGCCTGTCCGCCGTCCGTCCGCCGTCCGCCTGTCCGCCGCCTGTCCGCCGTCCGCTCGTCGGCTGCCCGTCCGCCGTCCGCCTGTCCGTCCGTCGGCTGCCCGTCCGCCTGTCCGCCCGCCTGTGGCTCGCCCGCTGAGACGCGGCGCGCGCGGGTTGGCCTCCGTGCGGCCCGGCCGGTTAGGTTGCCGTCATGACCGACACGACTGCACCCAGCACCACCGGGGCGGTGGCCGCCGGCCTCGCCACGATCGCCGCCGACGGCACCGTCCTCGACACCTGGTTCCCCGCGCCGGAGCTCGTCGCGGAGCCCGGCCCCTCCGGCACCGAGCGGCTGTCCGCCGAGCGGGCCGTGGAACTGCTCGGCGACGGCGCCGCGAAGGCGATCGGCCCGGACGCGCGCCGGGGTGTCGAGGTGGTCGCGGTCCGCACGGTCATCTCCTCCCTGGACGAGAAGCCCATCGACGCCCACGACGTCTACCTGCGCCTGCACCTGCTCTCGCACTGCCTGGTCAGGCCGCACGGCCAGAACCTGGACGGCATCTTCGGCTTCCTCGCCAACGTCGCCTGGACCTCGCTCGGCCCGGTCGCCGTCGACGACGTCGAGAAGGTGCGGCTCAACGCCCGCGCCGAGGGCCTGCACCTCCAGGTCACCTCGATCGACAAGTTCCCGCGGATGACGGACTACGTCGCTCCGAAGGGCGTCCGCATCGCCGACGCCGACCGGGTGCGGCTCGGCGCGCACCTCGCCGCGGGCACGACCGTCATGCACGAGGGCTTCGTCAACTTCAACGCCGGCACCCTCGGCACGTCGATGGTCGAGGGCCGCATCTCCGCCGGTGTCGTCATCGGCGACGGCTCGGACATCGGCGGCGGCGCCTCGACCATGGGCACGCTGTCCGGCGGCGGCAACGTGATCATCTCCATCGGCGAGCGCTGCCTGATCGGCGCCGAGGCGGGCGTCGGCATCGCGCTCGGCGACGAGTGCGTGGTCGAGGCGGGCCTCTACGTCACCGCGGGCACCCGCGTCACCATGCCCGACGGCCAGATCGTCAAGGCCCGCGAACTCTCCGGCGCCTCCAACATCCTCTTCCGCCGCAACTCGGTCACCGGCACGGTGGAGGCCCGCCCGAACAACGCGGTCTGGGGCGGCCTGAACGAGATCCTGCACAACCACAACTGATCCGCCGGCTCCCGCACCGCACACCTGCGCACGGCGCCCCGCCACCCTCGTCGGCGGGGCGCCCGTTCATGTCCGGCCGTTCGGGTCAGTCGGTCGTGTACTCCTCGAAGGCTGTCAGCAGTCGCTCGGTCGCTTCGCGGTCGGCGGGCAGCAGTGGGGGACGGACCGGGCCCGCGGGCAGTCCGAGTTCGTTCAGCAGGGCCTTGGCCGTGACCGTGCCGGGCAGGCCCGCCGACATCATCGCCTCGACGAGGGGCGTGGCACGCTGCTGGAGGCGCGCGGCCCCCGCGGCGTCACCCGCGTCGAACGTGTCCAGGACCGCGCGGAGCCCGGACGGGACGACGTTGGCGACCGTGCTGATGTAGCCGGCGCCACCCACCGCGTACAGGGCGAGGTTGTGTTCCTCGCAGCCCGCGTAGTAGGCGAGGTCCGTGCGCAGCAGCACCTTCTGGGCGGCGAGGAAGTCGTAGGAGCAGTCCTTGACCGCCACGATCCGGGGGTGCCCGGCGAGGCGGATCATCGTCTCGGGCTCGATGCGGGTGCCGGTGCGGCCCGGGATGTCGTACAGCACCACCGGCACGCCCGCCGCGTCGGCGACCGCCCGGAAGTGCGCCTCCAGCGCGTCCTGTGGGGGTCTGCTGTAGTACGGGCTGACCACCAACAGGCCGTCCGCGCCCGCCTTTTCGGCCTGCCTGGCGAGTTCGACGCTGTGCCGGGTGTCGAAGGTGCCGACGCCCGCCACGATCGACGCGTGTGCGCCCACCGCCTCACGCACCGCGGACACGAGCGCCGCCTTCTCCGCGTCCGTGGTGGTCGGCGACTCGCCCGTCGTCCCGGACAGCACCAGGCCGTCGCAGCCCTCGGAGACCAGGCGGTCGGCGAGCCGCTGCGCGCCGTCCAGGTCGAGCGTGCCCTCCTCGGTGAAGGGCGTGATCATCGCGCACAGGGCGCGGCCGAAGGGAGGGGCTGCGGGGGTGGCGGCGGGGACGGCGGCGGGGACGGTCGCGGGAGGCTTCATGGAGGCAGTCTCGGTGCCACGGTTCGTGTAGCTCCACTTAATTTTTCTGTGGAGCATCTCTTAGGGACGCTGAAGTGTGGGCCGGTGCGGACACCGGCCGCGGTCATGGGAGGCGTCATGAAGCTCGGCAGGGCACTCGCCACCGGAGTCGCGGAGGAACAGCCGCAGATGCACGAGGGGGCCCTGGCGGATGTGCCGGAGGATCATGGTCATGTCGGTCATGACCAGCAGCGCGTGCGGCCGGCCCGCCACGGCACTGGCCGACGCGGGCTGGGGCCGTCCCGGCCGGCTGGCGCTCGCGCCGTCCTGCGCGGGCCGCCTGCGCGGCCGTACGGGGATGTCGCTCGCCGCGTTCGCGCGGCCGGCCGGGGACGGGCTGCGGGTGGTCGCGGGTGCCGCGCCACCTGCGGAAGGCGCCGCCGCCGACGGGTTCGGTGTGCCGGAACTCGTCGCCGAGGCGGCCCTGTTGCAGGCACGCCTGGACTGGTTCCGGAGCCGTCCGGCCCGGCTGGGCGAGCCCGGGCCGGACGGCGGGCGCAAGGGGTAGCCGCGGCCCGGTGCGGGTACCCGGGTGCCTCCGGCAGGAGAGGCGCACGAGAGGAGGCGGGACACCGTGAGCGGGACCACGGAAACCAGGCTGGACGGGCAGCGCTCGGTGGGCGAGCTCGTCAACCGAGCCACCGAGCAGCTCTCGCGGCTCGTACGACAGGAGTTGGCCCTCGCCAAGGAGGAGCTGGCCGCGAAGGGCCGCCGGGCCGGGCGCGGCGGCGGACTGCTCGGCGCCGCCGGCGCGGTCGCCTACGCCGGCCTGCTCGCCCTGGCCGCCACCGGGGCCGCCGCCCTCTCGCTGGTGCTGCCGGTCTGGGCCGCGGCGCTGATCGTGACGGGGGCGCTGTTCGCGATCGCGGGTGTGCTCGCCGTGACCGGCCGCGCCCAGTTGCGCCGGGCCGGGCCGCCCACGCCCGAGCGGACTCTCGACAGCGTCAGGGCCGACGTCGAGGTGATCAGGGAAAGGGCGCACCGATGACGGACAGGGCAGGAGTGCCGGGCTCGGGGTCCCACGGCCCCGAGGAACTGCGGCGGCAGATCGAGCAGACCCGCGGCCAGCTCGGCGACACGGTCGCGGAGCTGGCGGGCAGGATCGACGTCAAGGGCAGGGCGCAGGCCCGCGCGGCCGACCTCCGGGACAAGGCGGGCGCGATGACCGTGCAACTGCGCAGCACCGCGGCGCAGGCCGGGCACAAGGTCCACGACACGGCGACGGCGGCCGGGCACCGGGTCCACGACCGGGCACTGGCCGCGGGTCACACGGCTCAGGAACGGGCGCTGCGGGCAGGCCACACGGCTCAGGAGAGGACGGCGGAGACGGGGCACGCGCTGGAGCGCAAGGCGGAGCGCGGCGTGCCGTGGCCCGCCCGGCCCGTGGTCACGGCGGCGGTCCGGCATCCGCGTCCGGCGCTGGTCATCGGCGCGGCGCTGGTCTTCGCCGCGGTGGTCGCGTGGCGGTACCCCAAGAAGCCCTAGCCGGCCGACGGGCTCGGCGGAAGCAGACGGCACGGCCGACGGCACGGCCGACGTGAGCGGGCACCCGGGACACCCGGGTGCCCGCTCACGCGGTGCCGCGTCGCGGCGACCGGCGATCCGTCGCCCCCCGGCCGGTCGGCCAAGCAACTCCGCCCCGGCTGAGGTGTGTCCCCGTGCTCGGGCCGCGCGTCCCGGGGTGGTCGTGTGGGGCGGCGGGGCTACGCGCCCGGGTGGGCCGGATCGGGGAGCGTGCCCGGGGATGGGCCGCCGGCGGGCGGCGGTGCCGGGCGTCGGCGGCGCCGGGCCGCCCTGAGCCTCGGCGGCCACTTCCTCGTGTCCCGGGGTTCCACGTACGGCTCCTCCGACGGCGGCCGCCCCTCGCAGACGATGGCCCGCTCGCGCGAGAGTTCGGCGTCGAACTCCAGCCCCAGCAGGATCGCCAGGTTGGTCAGCCACAGCCAGACCAGGAAGACGATGGCGCCGGAGAGGGTGCCGTACGTCCTGTTGTACGAGCCGAAGCCGGCCGCGTAGACCGCGAACCCCGCGGACGCCACCAGCCAGATCAGCGTGGCGAGGACGCTGCCGGGACTGATCCACCGGAAACCGCGGCCGCGGACGTTGGGCGCGGCCCAGTACAGCAGGCCGATCATCATGACCACCAGGAGCAGCAGCACCGGCCACTTCGCCACGCCCCACACGGCGATCGCCGCCCGCCCCAGCCCGATCGCCGTGCCCGCCCGTTCGGCCAGCGGCCCGGTGAAGACGACGATGACCGCGCTCGCGGCCAGCAGCACCATCAGAGCCACGGTCAGCGCCAGCCGCAGCGGCGTCAGCTTCCACACCGGCCGCCCCTCCGGCAGGTCGTACACGGCGTTGGAGGCGCGGATGAACGCGGCGACGTACCCGGACGCGGACCACAGGGCGAAGAGCAGCCCGGCCACGGCCAGGACGCCGCCCGTGCCGCCGCTGTCACCGAGTTGGACGACGGCGTCCCGCAGGATGTCCCGGGCGGGACCGGGCGCCAGGTCGCCGATGTTGTCCAGGAGCCGGTCCGTCGCGCGCTGCCCCACCACGCCCAGCAGGGACACCAGCACCAGCAGCGCGGGAAACAGCGAGAGCACGCCGTAGTACGTCAACGCGGCTGCGCGGTCGCCGAGTTCGTCGTCCAGCAGTTCCTTCGCCGTGCGCCGCGCCACCGCCCGCCAGGACCGTGCGGGCAGCCGGGCGGGACTGTCCTTGCCGCCCGCATCGTCCTCGTTCTCGTCCATGACCAGCGTGTTGCCCGGATACGCCCGGCGAATCGCGGACGCGGCCCGAATCCTCCGGCCGGACAGGAGCGCTCGGCCGGACGGGAACCCCGCCCGGTCGCGGCGATCCCGTCCGGCACGGCTCCGGGCGTTACGGGTGGAACCGCAGCACCTGCGGGTCGTGGTCGCTGATCTGGTCGTTGAACTCCGAGTTGATGTGCACGCTGTCGTACTCGTAGTCGCAGCCGCGCCGGATCGACGGGCTGACCAGGATCTGGTCCAGGACCTGCTCGTTGCCCTGGTAGTTGTAGGTGTACCGCTCGCTCCTCGGCAGCGACTTGATCGCCGACCACAGCTCGCCGTCACCCTCGAGGATCTTCGTGGTGTCGGAGAACTCGAAGTCGTTGATGTCGCCGAGCGCGATGACGTCCGCGTTCTTCTGGACGTCGAGGATGCTCTTGACGAAGGCGTTGACGAGCGTCGCCTGCTGGTGGCGCTGCACCTCCGAGATGCGCACCGGCGGCTGGTACTGCGCGGTCAGGCCCTGGTCGCCGCCCTTGGAGTTGAAGTGGTTGGCGATCACGAAGACCGTCCGGCCGCGGAAGACGAACTCGCCGGCCAGCGGCTTGCGGCTCTTCTCCCAGGCGGCGTTCGTCGGGTCGATCCGGCCCGGGGAGGCCGTCAGGGCCGCCTTGCCGTGGTCCCTGGTGACACCGACGGCGGTGGTGGCGTCGCCGCCCGCGCGGTCGGTGAAGGACACCCGGTCCGGGTTGAACAGGAACACCTGGCGGATGTTCCCGCCCGTCTGGCCGCCGTCCTCGTCGTTCACCGGGTCGATGGAGCGCCATTCGTAGCGCGGGCCGCCCGCCGCGACGATCGCGTCGATCAGCTTGTTCACCGTCACGTCCGCGGCGGTGGTGCCGTCGTCCTTCGCGCCGGTGTTGTCCTGGATCTCCTCCAGGGACACGATGTCGGGCGACTCGAGGTTGTTCACGATCGCGGAGGCGTGCTCCTCGAAGGTGGCGTCGGACGGGTCGAGGTTCTCGACGTTGTAGGTGGCGACCGCCAGCTCGCCGTTCCGCTGCTTCTCGGTCGACTCCCGCTCGAGTCCGGCGCTTTCGAGGGCGCCGATCCGGTTCGCGACGAGCGTGTAGCCGCCGTACTGGCTGTAGTCCAGCGGGCCGTCCGTGGTGCCGGTGAGGGTGTCGCCGACGTTCGCCTTCGGGAAGGCGGCGGTCGAGCCCAGCGACTGGATCTGCAGCCGGCCGGTGTTCTGGGAGTCGTAGGAGCCGTAGACCGTGCCGCCGCGGCGGTTGGCGTGCTCGTGCGGCTTCACCGTGACCCACAGCTCGGTGTAGGCGTCGGTGGCGGTGACCACGCGGGTGTCGGCGACCTGGACGTTCATGCCCTCCAGGGACTCGTAGTGGTCCAGGGCGTACGCCGACGGGTCCAGGGCCAGACCGTTGATCGAGCCGTTCGCGGCGGCGTCGCCGGCCGGGGTGTAGGCGTCCGGCACCGAGTCCGCGTCGATCACCGTGGCCGCGGGCACCGTGTTGCCGCTGGAGACGACCGTGATCGTCGGCTTGGTGATCTCCGTGACCGACTGGTTGCCGCTGGAGGTGCCGCCGGGCACGTACTCCGAGACCGTGCCGCTGACCTTCACGGAGTCGCCGACGGCGACCTTGGGGGTGGAGCTGGTGAAGACGAACACGCCCTCGCTGGTGGCCGGGTCGGCGTCGGGGTTCGGGTCCTGGATCCAGAAACCCTTGGACGAGCCGTAGGTGCGCACGCCGGTGACGATTCCGGTCACGTCCGCGACCTTCTGGCCGGCGTACGGGGATATGCGGGTGGTCCCCTGGACGTCATGGATGCGCACGGAGTCGGCGTGCGCGGGAGAGGTCAGCACGACGGCGGAGGCCGCGGAACAGACGGCGGCGACGGTGAGCGCGGCGAGGCGCGCGGAAGACTTGCTCGGCAACGGGATCCCTCCGGGGACATACGTGAGCGCCGGGACGAGGGTGCAGCTGGCTGCGACAGTGACGCGCGTAGAAACCGGTGAACAGTTGTCCTCGGTTTCTACGCGCGTCAATCTCCTGCCTGGTCGCGCCAGTTGTCAAGGTTTCGGCCATGTACGGACCCTGACGGGGAGATGAACCGGGCGGCATGGGTGGAAATCCGTCTAGGCTTCGACCTGAGTCGTACGTCCTCCAGGTGGTCGTACGGCCCCGAGCCGTTCTAGGAGAACCAGCCGATGTCAGACAGCTCCCCCCTGCCGCCGGTACGGCTGCGTCCCGAAGCGGAGCTGGCGCGGGACGCACTGTCCACGCCGTTGCTGTCCCGGGCCGCGCGGCTCGCCCGCTGGGCAGGCCCGGACACGCGTGTCGACGCCGCCGGCGGGCTCGTCGACGAGCAACTGCCCGCGGCCGCCGCGGCCCTCGGGCTGAGCGGGGACGACGCCGCCGCCTGCGCGAGCGAGGCCTGGCGGGTCGCCGTGGACACCGGCCTCCTCGAGATCGCCGACGAGCAGGCGGGCACCGTCGCGGCAGGCGAGGACCTGGCGCTGCTCACCGGCGGCTCGCCGAGCGACGTGCTCGGGGTGTGGCTGGGGGCGCTGGAGACGCTGCTGGCAGACGCGAGCGTGCCGGACCTGGACGGGCTGGTCGAGGCCATGGACGACGGCGGGCGGGTCGACCTCTCCGAGCTGGACTGGGACCCCGAGGCGGAGGCCGAGTTCCTGGACGGCGTCCTCGGCAACCTCTACCTGCTGACGGTCAGCGAGGACGGGCCGGGCGGGTCGCCGGTGCCGCTGCCGGCGCTCGCCGCCTCGATGCTCGTGCCCGCCGACATGACCGAGCCCAGCAACGACGTGCTGGAAGAGGTCTCCGAGGCGATGATGCGCCTCGACGACCAGTTCCGGCTGCTCGAACCGGTGGGGCTGGTGGAGTACCAGCCGGTGGACGAGGCGCTGATGACGGACGCCGACGAGGAGCCCGCCGCACCCGTCGACGAGACGGACGTCTCCCGCTACGGGATGGTGCGGCTGACCCCCCTCGGCCTGTACGGCGTGCGGGCCCGGCTGCTGGAGGCCGGGTTCCAGGCACCCGCCGTCGGCGACCTGGCCGACAAGGGCGCCGACGCGCTCCTGGACGGCGCGGCGTCGTTCGGGCACACGGCGGCGCAGGCGGAGATCGAGCAGTGGCTCACGCGCCGCGAACCGCTCGCCGCGGCACGGGAGTTGCTGGCGGCCGCGCGGGGCGGGGACACCGGGGCGCCGCTGCGGCGGCTGCGCTGCCAGCAGGCGCTGTCGCTGGTCGGCGCGGAGGCCGAGCCGGCGCTGCGGGAGGTACTCGACGACGCCGAACTGGGCGGGCTCGCCCGGGTCTGGCTGACCGAGCGGCAGGCCGCCGACGTGCCGGCGCCCTCCGAGAAGATGATTTTCTGGCTCACCATCGACACGGTGGCCGCCCAGCTCGCGGCCGAGGGCAACTCCGACGAACTGCGTTCCCTGGTGCAGGGGCTGGCGGACCGGCACGGCGGTTTCTTCGAGGCGGCCTGGCGGGTGGACCACCCGGCGACGGCCGACGTCCTGGAGGCGATGGGGCGCCTGCACCCCGACAAGAAGATAGCCAAGCAGGCCCGCAAGGCCGCCTTCAAGGCCCGCTCGCAGCGCGGGGACTGACGCCTCGGGGGGCTCGGGCCACGCCCGCTGCCCTTGCCCCCCAGCCCTTGCCCCCGCCCTTGCCCTCTCGCCCGTACCCCCGCCCTTGCCCCCTCGCCCCTTGTCCGCGAGCGCGGGTGACATCTAACATTTCAGTCATGGAGGCCATTCGACCCGTCCGGCGCACCCTGCTCAGGGACCGGGCGTACGAAGCGATCCGGGACGCCATCGTGGCCGGGGAGATCGAGCCCGGGACGGTGGTGCGGGACGCCGACCTCGCCGAGCGGCTGGGGCTGTCCCGCGCGCCGGTGCGGGACGCCTTCTCCCGGCTGGTCGACGAGGGGCTGCTGGAGAGCAAGCCGCAGAGCTACACGCGGGTGACCCCGGTCGTCGCCGCCGACGTGCGGGACGCGGCGGCCGTGGTCGGCGCGATGCACGAGCTGGTCGCGCGGGTCGCGGTGCCCCGGCTGTCCGCGGCGGACGTGGAGTCGATGCGCGCGGCCAACGAGCGGTTCGCCGCCGCCGTCGGCTCGGGCGACGTGGACGCGGCGGTGCGCGCCGACGACGACCTGCACGACGTCCTGGTCCGCGTCGCCGGCAACCGCGCGGCCGCCGCCACCGTCGCCCGCTACACCCCGCTCATCCGCCGGCTGGAGCGACGCCGCTTCGGCGAGGGCGGCACCTGCCGTTCGGCGGGCCTGCACGAGCAGCTGATCGCGGCCTGCGCGGCCGGTGACGCGGACACCGCCGTCCGGGTCACCGCGGAGATCTGGCGCGGCCTGGCCGAACTCGCCGACGGCGACTGACCCCCACCCCGGGAGGACGCATGTCCCTTTCCTCGTACGACCGTTACCCGCTGCTCTTCGGGCCGTCGCCCGTGCACCCCCTGGAGCGGCTGACCGCGTACCTCGGCGGGGCCTCCCTGTGGGCCAAGCGCGAGGACTGCAACTCCGGCATCGCCTACGGCGGCAACAAGACCCGCAAACTGGAGTACCTGGTCGCCGACGCGTTGGCGAAGGGCTGCGACACGCTCGTGTCGATCGGCGGGGTGCAGTCCAACCACACCCGCCAGGTCGCCGCCTGCGCCGCCCGTGCCGGGCTGAAGTGCGTGCTGGTGCAGGAGAGCTGGGTGGACTGGCCGGACTCCGTGTACGACAAGGTCGGTAACATCCTGGTCAGCCGCCTCGCCGGGGCGGATGTGCGGCTGGTGCGCGCCGGGTTCGGGATCGGGTTCAAGGAGAGCTGGGAGCAGGCGCTCAGGGAGGTCGAGGAGTCCGGCGGGAAGCCGTACGCCATCCCGGCCGGGGCGTCCGACCACCCGCTCGGCGGCCTCGGGTTCGCCGGATGGGCGCAGGAGGTCGCCGAGCAGGAGCGGGAGCTGGGCGTCTTCTTCGACACCGTGGTGGTGTGTTCGGTGACCGGGTCGACGCAGGCGGGCATGGTCGCCGGGTTCGCCGTCCTGGAGCAGGCGGGCGGGCGGCCGCGGCGGGTGATCGGCATCGACGCGTCGGCGAAGCCGGCCGCGACCCGCGCGCAGATCGCCAGGATCGCCCACGACACCGGTCGGCTCATCGGTGTGGAGCGGGACTTGACCGAGCAGGACGTCGAACTGGACGAGCGCTACCACGCGGGCACGTACGGCGTCCCCGACGAGGCCACGCTGGAGGCGATGCGGCTCGCCGCCCGCACCGAGGGGATGGTCACCGACCCGGTGTACGAGGGGAAGTCGATGGCCGGGATGGTCGACCTGGTCGCGCGCGGGGAGATCGGCCGGGACGCCACCGTCCTCTACGCCCACCTGGGCGGGCAGCCCGCGCTCAACGCCTACAGCGCCCTGTTCTGAGCGGGCCGGGCGCGGTCCCCTCGCGCGCGGCGGGGGCGGGCAGGTCCGCCGGCGTCCGTCGCCGCTCATGGACGGACCGCGGCCCGCGGCCGGGGAGTGACCGCCGGGCGCCCCGGGACCGGGGGCGCCCCGGGCGTCGTACGGATGCCTACAGCGCCTGGGCGGCCGGCTTGACCATGCCCCGCACCGTGCGCGCCTTGACGAACTCGCCCATGGCCGTCATGTCCCACTCGCCGGAGAACTGGCGGATCAGCTTCGCCATCATCACGCCGGTCTGCGCCTCGGCGTTGGTGAGGTCGAAGCGGACCAGCTCCTCGCCGGTCGTGGCGTCCAGCAGGCGGCAGTAGGCCTTGGCGACCTCGGTGAACTTCTGGCCGGAGAAGGAGTTCACCGTGAAGACCAGACCGGTGACCTCCTGGGGGAGGCGGCCGAGGTCGACGACGATGACCTCGTCGTCGCCGCTGCCCTCGCCGGTGAGGTTGTCGCCGGAGTGCTTGACCGCGCCGTTCAGGATCTGCAGCTTGCCGAAGTAGCAGCTGTCGATGTGGTTGCGCTGCGGGCCGTAGGCGATCACCGACGCGTCCAGGTCGATGGACTTGCCGCGGTACGCCGGCTCCCAGCCGAGGCCCATCTTGACCTGCGACAACAGTGGGCGGCCGCCCTTGACGAGGGAGACGGTCTGGTTCTTCTGCAGGCTGACGCGGCCCTTGTCGAGGTTGATCTTCCCGGCACCGGGGGCGGGCGGGGCGGGCGGCGCCGGCGGGACCGGGGGAGCGCCGAGCGGAGCGGCCGGGGGCGTCACCGGCGCCTGCGGCGCGGGCGTCGGAGGAGCCGCCGGCTGCGGCGCGGGGGCCGGTTCCTCCACCGTCACGCCGAAGTCGGTGGCGATGCCGGCCAGACCGTTCGCGTACCCCTGGCCGACCGCCCGTGCCTTCCACGCGCCGCCCCGCAGGTAGATCTCCATGACCACCAGCGCCGTCTCGGCGCCCAGCCGCGGGGGCGTGAACGTGGCCAGGACGCTGTGGTCGTCCGCGTTGCGGAGGGTGGCCGTCGGCTCGATGCCCTGGAAGGTCTGCCCGGCCGCGTCCGGGCTGGCCGTGACGACGACCTTCTCGATGCCCGGCGGGAGCGCGGTGGTGTCGACCGTGATCGCGTCGGGCGCCGTGCCGCCGCCGGAGCGGTAGGTCACGCCCGGTCCGGCGGGCTGGTTGTAGAAGATGAAGTCGTCGTCGGAGCGCACCTTGCCGTCGGCGGTGAGCAGCAGGCCCGAAACGTCGAGCCGCACCGGGGCGGCGACGTCCACCGTCACACGGGCGGCGGAGAGCGGGATGTTCGAGCCGGGGGTCATAGCTGTCATGCCAGGTGAACGAGCGGAGGTGTTTTGCCGTTCCCTTACTTCCCTCCCGCGCCGCCCGGCCACTCCCTCTCCCGTGCCGCCCGGCCGCTCCCCTCTCCCGCGCCGCCCGGCCGCTCCCGCTCCCGCGCCGATCTGGCTCCTCCCTCTCCCGCGCCGCCCCGGCTCGGCGCCGGTCGCGCGGGCGGCCGTCCTGCGGCACCGCCACGGTCTTCCGCCCGATCCCCGCCGCGAACCGCTCCAGCGCCTGCGGGCAGCGCTCCAGCGGTACCCGGTCGAACGTCCGTCTTCCGCCTCGTCGGCACTTGTCGGTGCGGCCGGGTCGGGGAGGGCCGGACGGTGCGGCCGTACCGGATCAGTACGGCCAGATCGGCGGGTCGTTGACGAAGTGGCCGCCGAGGCAGGCGTGCGCCGCCTTGTCCGGGTCCAGTTCGCCCTGTTCGGCGATGAGCTTCTCGGCGAACGGCTCGGAGTCGTCCCGCGGTTCGTAGCCGAGCGCCCGCGCGCCGGACAGGTCCCACCACAGCCGGGTGTTGGCGGAGGAGCCGTAGACGACGGTGTGCCCGACGTGCTCGGCGGTCAGGGCGGCGTGGAAGAGACGGGCGCCGTCGGCCGGGCTCATCCACACCGACAGCATCCGGACGCTGGTCGGCTCGGGGAAGCAGGAACCGATCCGCACCGACACCGTCTCCAGGCCGTACTTGTCCCAGTAGAACTGGGCCAGGTCCTCGCCGAAGGCCTTGGACAGGCCGTAGAAGGTGTCCGGGCGGTGCGGGGTGTCGACCGGGATCAGCGGGTCGTCGCCCTGCGGGCGCGGGGTGAAGCCCACGGCGTGGTTGGAGGAGGCGAAGACGACGCGGCCCACGCCCTCCTCGCGGGCGGCCTCGTAGACGTTGTAGGTGCCCTCGATGTTCGCCCGGAGGATCTTCTCGAAGGGGGCTTCCAGGGAGATGCCGGCGAGGTGGACGATCGCGTCGACGCCCCGCACGGCCTCGCGCACGGCGTCCCTGTCGGCCAGGTCGGCGGTGATCGCGTCCGGGTCGCCCTCGATGGGGACCAGGTCGAGAAGGCGCAGCTCGTAGCCGAAGGCGGGGAGCAGGTTCCGCATCAGGGTGCCGAGTCCGCCGGCTGCGCCGGTGAGCAGAACGGTGCGGGGAGCGGGCATCCTCGGTTCTCCTTGGTCCGCCGCCTCTGACAGGTGGCCGCATGCATGGACAGTATTCACATTCGTGGACACGCTAGGGATCGGTGCCACCCTCCGTCAAGTGTGGCGCGCCCCGGGGATTCTGTCCGTGTTCCGGTGCCGTGTTGCCGGTTTGCGCGCTTGACCGGCCCGGAGGCGGCTCCCTGGGGTGGCGTCGTTCAGAAACAGGGACGCTGGTCAGAATTGCGTACGCGCCTGCCTCAGGGAGAGCCCGTGACGCCTGCCCCTCTCGCCGCTCGACTCAGCGTCCCCAGCGGGCCGCTGTTCTTCCCCCGTCACCGCCTTCGTCCCCGACGGCGGCCTCGACCTCGACGCCTGCCGCACGCACGTGCGCGCCGGGGTCGAGGCCGGAGCCGCCGCGGTCTTCGCCTGCTGCGGCACCGGCGAGTTCCACGCGCTCACCCCCGAGGAGTTCGAGACGTGCGTGCGGGCCGCGGTCGAGGCGACGGCGGGCCGGGTGCCGGTCGTCGCAGGCACGGGCTACGGCACCGCGCCGGCCGTGCGGTACGCGCGGCTCGCCGAGGCGGCCGTCTTCGGCAGCCCCGAGCTGGTCCAGTACGCCGAGGCCAAGGGCGTCGAGGTGTTCTGCAACTCGGGCCTGAGCGAGGCCCAGCGCTCCGCCGCCGTCGAGAACCTGAAGAAGGTCGGCGCCGACGTGAACCTCGACACCGCGCACGTGCCCCGGGCAGCTGGACCTGCACGACGGTCCAGTACAAGTCCGGCACCCGCAAGCACATCGAGGACGACCTCGGGTACGAGATCATCGCCAACTTCGGCGACCAGTACTCCGACCTCGACGGCGGCTACGCCGACAGGACCTACAAGCTGCCGAACCCCACGTACTTCGTCAGCTGACGGCTCCTGCCGGTCCCCCGCGGGGCGGGTGGCAGGCGAACGCCCCGCCGGTCGTCACCGACGGGGCGTTCCTTCCGCCGGCCGAGGGGGGCTCAGGCCGGCAGGTCCATGGGGCACCGCACTACGAAAGACGTCCGAAACGGACGCGTGGTTGTCCCGCTCAGCGGAGCATGATGCCGGACGGCGAGAACTCGCACGCCGTCCCGTCCCCGCCGGTGCCGAACCCGGTCGGCTGCACGGACACGGCGGCACCGCTCATCACGGCCCGCCGCCCGGTGACCCGGCGGCGGTGGCGGACGCGCCGTTCCGCTCGTGCGGTCATGCCCATCCTCGGGTGCGAGGGGGACCTGACGGACCGGCCGATTCCGTAACACGGCGAAAACCTGAAACCGCCTCACCGCGGGAACAATCCAGCCAGCATCCGCATCGATCACCAGCAGGCAGGGAGCACCCGCATGTCCGAGACACAGAAGGCGGCCGACCGGTCCGACGCCGCGCCACCCCCGGCGAACGGCGTGGACCGGTATTTCAGGATCTCCGAACGGGGGTCCAGCTTCGGCAGGGAGATACGCGGCGGCTTCGCCACGTTCTTCACCATGGCCTACATCCTTGTCCTGAATCCCATCGTCCTGGGCAGCGCCAAGGACAAGTTCGGCCACTCGCTCGACACCGGCCAACTCGTCACCGCCACCGCCCTGGTGGCCTGCGTGATGACGGTGATCATGGGCGTCGGGGGCAACCTCCCGCTCGCCATCGCCGCCGGACTCGGCCTCAACGCCGTCGTGGCCTTCCAGTTGGCCCCGCTGATGAGCTGGGACGACGCGATGGGCCTGGTGGTCCTGGAGGGCGTCCTGATCTGCGTGCTGGTGCTCACCGGCCTGCGCGAGGCCATCATGAACGCCATCCCGCAGCAGCTCAAGCAGGCCATCGGCGTGGGCATCGGCCTGTTCATCGCCTTCATCGGCTTCGTCGACGCCGGGTTCGTCAGCCGCATGCCGGACGCCGCCAACACCACCGTGCCGGTCCAGCTCGGCGCGGTCGGCCGGCTCACCGGCTGGCCGGTGCTGGTGTTCTGCCTCGGTGTGCTGCTCACCATCGCGCTGCTCGCCCGCAAGGTGAAGGGCGCGATCCTGATCAGCATCGTCACCATGACGGTCGTCGCGATCGTCATCGACGCCGTCGCCGACGTCAAGAGCTGGGGCCTGACCACGCCCAAGGTCCCGGACCGGATCGTGGACGCCCCCGACTTCGGACTCCTCGGCCGCTTCAGCCTGTTCGGCGGCTTCGCGGAGGCCGGCGTGCTCACCGCCGTCCTGCTGGTCTTCACCCTGGTCCTGTCGGACTTCTTCGACGCCATGGGCACCATCGTCGGCATCAGTGCCGAGGCCGGTCTGCTCGACGACCGGGGCCAGGTGCCCGGGATCGGCCGGGTGCTGTTCATCGACGGCGCCGCCGCGGTCGCCGGCGGCATCGGCTCGGCCTCCTCCAACACCGCCTACATCGAGTCGGCGGCCGGCGTCGGCGAGGGCGCCCGCACCGGGCTCGCCAACCTGGTCACCGGCGGCCTGTTCGGACTGGCGCTGTTCCTCACCCCGCTGCTGACCATCGTCCCGCTGCAGGCGGCCGCGCCCGCCCTGATCGCGGTGGGCTTCCTGATGATGACCCACGTCAAGCACATCGAGTGGGACAGGTACGAGATCGCCATCCCGGCGTTCCTCACCATCGCCGCGATGCCGTTCACGTACTCGATCACGGACGGCATCGGAGCGGGCTTCCTCGCCTACGTCGTCATCAAGTCGGTCCTCGGCAGGGCCAGGGAGGTGCACCCGCTGCTGTGGGGCGTCTCGGCGCTGTTCCTGGTCTACTTCGCGATCGACCCGGTGGAGCAGATCCTCGGCGTGAAGTGACGCCCGCCGCCCCGGCGTCCGTGAACGCCGGGGCCGGCGCGGGCCGGGCGGCGCTCACCCCGGCAGGGTCAGCACGACCTCGTCGATCTCCTCGCCCCGGGCCGTCGCGTACCCGGTCGCCCGGGCCGTCTCGCGGAAGCCGCACTTCTCCAGCACCCGCCGCGAGCCGGTGTTGTCCGCCGCCGCGCGGGCGTACAGCGGGCGCTCCGGCACCTCGGCCAGCAGTGCGCGCAGCGCCGCCGTGGCCACGCCCCGCCCCCAGTAGGCCCGGTCCACCCAGTACGTCACCTCGCGCTCGCCCGGCTCCCCGTACACCGCCGCGCTGCCCACCACGTCGCCGTCGGCCAGGACGGTCCGCGTGACGGCGTCCGAGGCCCGGATCCGCTCCCACCGGGCGTCGAACGCGGCCCGGTCGGCGGGGTCCTTCGCGGTGAAGGCCGCCATGCGCAGTGCCTCCGGATCGTTCATCTGCCGGAAGAACACCGGCAGGTCGCTGTCGTGCACCTCGCGCAGTACGACGTCCATTCCTCAAAGCCTCCGGGTAGCCAGGGTCAGCCGGTCGCGCGCGTCGAACAGCGCGTCCTTCACCATCTGCTCGTGCGCGGGGGTCAGCCGCGCCACCGGCACCGAGCAGCTGATCGCGTCCCGGGCCGGGGTTCGGTACGGGATCGCGACGCCGAAGCAGCGCAGCCCCAGTGTGTTCTCCTCGCGGTCCACCGCGAAGCCCTGCTCGCGGACCTGGTGCAGCTCCTCGATGAGCCGCTCGCGGTCCGTGACGGTGTTCTCGGTGAGGGCGGGCAGCTTCTCCGGGAGCAGCTTGCGCACCTGCTCGTCGGTGTACGTGCTCAGCAGCGCCTTGCCGAGGGAGGTGGAGTGGGCGGGCAGCCGGCGGCCCACCCGGGTGAAGGGGCGCAGGTAGTGCTGCGACTGGCGGGTGGCGAGGTAGACGACGTTGGTGCCGTCCAGGCGGGCGAGGTGGATGGTCTCCGTGGTGTCGTCCGACAGCCGGTCCAGCGTCGGCCGGGCCACCGCGACCACCTCGTCGCCGTCGATGTACGACGTGCCGACGAGCAGCGCCCGCACCCCGATCCCGTACCGCGTGCCCGTCGCGTCCGTCTCCACCCAGCCCAGCTCCACGAGCGTGCGCAGCAGCATGTACAGGCTGGACTTGGGGTAGCCGACGGCCTCCTGGACCGAGGCGAGGGAGTGCATGCCGGGGCGGCCGGCGAAGTACTCGAGCAATTCAACGGTCCGCACCGCGGACTTGACCTGCGATCCGCCGCCGCCTGTCTCGCCTGCCGCCATCGCCCTCTACCCCTTCGTCGGACGGAACTGTGGAGCTATAGTCTCCAGCAGCTATTCATCATCAGAGACACCGTTCAGCATATCGAACACCCTGGTGGATGACCCAGAGACTGCGGCGATACGGCGCAGGAGATACGTGGAGGGACCGCGGTGGCAGCAGCACCAGTCTGGAGTGTCGACCCCCGTACCGGGAAGCAGCGCGAGCAGGTTGCGGTGGAGGCCACAGCCCAGGAGGTGGACGCCGCCGTCCGCGCCGCGCACGCCGCCCGCGGGGCCCTCGCCGACCGCGCCGTGCGCTCCGCCTTCCTGCGCACCGCCGCCGAACAGCTGGAGGCGGCCAGGGACGGGCTGGTGGAGACCGCCGACGCCGAGAGCGCGCTCGGCCCGGTCCGGCTCACCGGCGAACTCGCCCGCACCTGCTACCAGTTGCGGGCCTTCGCGGACATCGTCGACGAGGGCGCCTTCCTCGACGTGATCATCAACCACCCCGACGACACCGCTGCCCCGCCCATCCCCGACCTGCGCCGCTACAAGGTGCCGCTCGGCGTCGTCGCGGTCTACTCCGCGTCCAACTTCCCCTTCGCCTTCTCCGTCGCCGGCGGCGACACCGCGAGCGCCCTCGCGGCCGGCTGCCCGGTCGTCGTCAAGGCCCACCCCGACCACCCCGCCCTGTCCGAGCTGGTCGCCAAGGTGCTGCGCCGGGCGGCCGCCGCGCACGGCATCCCGGACGGGGTGCTCGGCCTGGTGCACGGCTTCGAGGCGGGCGTCGAACTGGTCGAGCACCCGCTGGTGGCCGCCGCGGGCTTCACCGGCTCCGTCCGGGGCGGCCGGGCGCTGTTCGACGCGGCGGCGGCGCGGCCGGTGCCGATCCCGTTCCACGGCGAGCTGGGCTCGCTCAACCCGGTCGTCGTCACCGAGGCCGCCGCGGCCGAGCGGGCGGAGGCCATCGGAGCGGGCCTCGCCGGGTCGATGACGCTCGGCGTCGGGCAGTTCTGCGTCAAGCCCGGCCTGGTGCTGGCGCCGTCCGGCGCGGCGGGCGACCGTTTCCTGAAGTCGCTCACCGACGCCGTGAGCGACACCGACGCCGGTGTCCTGCTCGACCACCGGATGCGGGACAACTTCCTCGCCGGCATCGCCGAGCGCAGCGCGCTGCCCGGGGTGGAGTCCCCGGTGACGCCCGGCGCGGGCGGCGAGCACACCGTGAGCGCGGGCTTCCTGGTGGTGTCGGCGGACAAGCTGGCCGAGGAGGGCGCCTACGACGTGCTCCTGGAGGAGTGCTTCGGACCGGTCACCGTGGTGGCCCGCTACGAGGACGAGGCCGACGTGCGCGAGGTGCTGTCGCGGCTGCCGGGCAACCTCACCGCCACCGTCCACCTGTCCGCGGAGGAGGCCGCGGGCGAGGGACGCGGCGCGGAGATCCTGGCGGAGCTGACGCCGATCGCGGGCCGGGTGCTGGTCAACGGGTGGCCGACCGGAGTCGCCGTCGCCCCGGCCCAGCACCACGGCGGTCCCTACCCGGCGACGACCTCCACGTCGACGTCCGTGGGCGGCACGGCCATCGAGCGGTGGATGCGGCCGGTGGCCTACCAGGGCGCTCCCGAGGCGCTGCTGCCGCCGGAGCTGCGGGACGACAACCCGCTGGGCCTGCCCCGCCGCTTCAACGGCCGCCTCGAGCACTGAGCACCCCGCCCGGCCCGCGCCGTCACCCGCCTGGCAGACTCGCCGGATGGACGTCGAACTGCCGCCCCTGCCCTTCCCGCTGCGCACCTACGGCCCCGACGGCCACTGGTCCTACGAGGACGGGGTCCTCACCGGCTGGGCCGGTGCCCGGCAGGACCGGTTCGTACCGCCCGCCGGCGAGGCGGTGGACCCCGCCTCCGACGCGCCCCGGCTGCTCGGGGCGCCGGAGGGCGACTTCCAGCTGATCGCGCGCGTCACGGTCGGCTTCGCCGCGGCCTTCGACGCGGGAGCGCTCTACGTCCACGTCGGCGAACGGGCCTGGGCCAAGCTCTGCCTGGAGTACTCCCCGGACGTGCCCACGGTCTGCACGGTGGTCACCCGCGGCCACTCCGACGACGCCAACTCCTTCACCGTGCACGGCAGTTCGGTGTGGCTCCGGGTGAGCCGCACCGGCCGCGCCCTCGCCTTCCACGCCTCCCGCGACGGCGAACGCTGGACCTTCGTCCGGCTGTTCACGCTGGGCGGCGAGCAGGAGACTGGCGCGGCACTGGTCGGCTTCCTGGCGCAGTCGCCGATGGGGGAGGGCTGCGTGGTGACCTACGACCACATCGAGTTCCGGCCCAGCTGGCCGCGCGACCTGCGCGACGGAAGCTGAGCGTCCCCGCCGGGCCGTGCGCGGCCTCGACGAGCCGATCCCCCTCACCGCCCCGGCCCGCGGCCGTCGTACGCCCCCGCACCCGCCCGGGGAGCGGGGCCGGCGCCCCGCGGCGGCCGCCGTGCCGGGGCGCCGGCGCGGCGAAGGCGCCGGGGAACCGCCGGAGACCACCACCCCGCCCAGGGATCCGGCGGCACGCGCCCGCGGTCCCGGCACCGCCGGCCCGCTGTGCGCCGACGCGGTCCGCGGGGGCCGGCCCCGAGCGCCTGCCGCGCCGGTCCGGCCGGGCCGG
The DNA here is from genome assembly GCF_035656535.1 of Streptomyces sp. H51. Classification (NCBI taxonomy): domain Bacteria; kingdom Bacillati; phylum Actinomycetota; class Actinomycetes; order Kitasatosporales; family Streptomycetaceae; genus Streptomyces; species Streptomyces sp. H51. The sequence continues at coordinate 94,151 of NZ_JAYMHD010000039.1, read as the reverse complement.
GAACCGCGCCCGCGCCGGGCACGTCCTCCGCTGCGTGATCAGAACGCACCGGACCGCCGGCTCCCCGGTGGTCAGGACCGCCCTGCCCGCCGAGGCCCCGGCCGTCGCCGCGCTGCACGCCCGCGCCCGGTCGACGTACTACCCGGACGGCCTGCCCGACGACGGCACCGACTGGCCGGCCAGGTGGGCGGAGGCCATCGGGCGGGCCGACCGCCGGGTGCTGTGCGCGGTGCTCGACGGCCGCCTGGTGGGCATCGCCTCCTTCCGCGATCCGCGGGGCACGCCCGCGGAGCCCGTCGAGCTGCTGCAGCTGCACACCGACCCCGGCCACTGGGGCCGGGGCGTCGGCACCGCCCTGCACAGGGCCTGCGTCGAGGAGTGGCAGGCCGACGGCAGACGGACGGCCGTCCTCGCCGTGCACGTCGGCAACCTGCGCGCCCGGGCCTTCTACGCCGGCCGGGGCTGGGTCCCGGACCCCCGGCAGCCCCCGGCGGAGGACGACCACCACCTGCTCATGCGCCTCACCGTGGCCGGTGAATGACCAGCGCTGGTTGAACGTTCACGCATGCGGCGGAGGGAGTCTCCGTACCCGTGCGAGCCGACAGGAAACCCGAACCATGCGCGTCGAGATCTGGAGCGACATCGCCTGCCCCTGGTGCTACGTGGGCAAGGCCCGCTTCGAGAGGGCGCTCGCGGACTTCCCGCACCGCGACCGGGTCGAAGTGGTGCACCGGTCCTTCGAACTGGACCCGGGCCGCGCCAAGGACGACGTCCAGCCCGTCCTCACGATGCTGACGAAGAAGTACGGCATGAGCGAGGCGCAGGCGCAGGCCGGTGAGGAGAACCTGGCCGCGCAGGCCGCCGTCGAGGGCCTGGCCTACCGCACCCGGGGCCGCGACCACGGCAGCACCTTCGACATGCACCGCCTGCTGCACCTCGCCGAGGAGAACGGCAGGCGGGGCGAACTGCTGCAGATCCTGTACACCGCCAACTTCGCCGAGGAACGCTCCGTCTACGCCGACGACGAGCGGCTGGTGGAACTCGCCGTCGCCGCCGGTCTGGACGCCGCGGACGCCCGCCGGGTGCTCGCCGACCCGGACGCGTACGCCGACGCCGTGCGCGCCGACGAGCGCGAGGCCGCACAGCTCGGCGCGACCGGCGTCCCCTTCTTCGTCCTCGACCGGCGCTACGGCGTCTCCGGCGCGCAGCCCGCCGAGGTCTTCGCGCGGGCGCTGGCCCAGGCCTGGGACGAGCAGCAGAAGACGCAGGCCGGAGGGCATGCATAAGCACCCCTTGGGGCGATCACGCAGAAAACTGCCATGGACGGGGCGCCGGGCGGGGCTCAGAGTGGATCCATGGAGACCTTCGAGAGCCTCGTCCGTTCCGAGTTCGCCCCGAAGAACACCTATCTGAACACCGCGAGCAACGGACTGCTGCCCGCCCGGACCGTGGCCGCGCTGCACGAAGCGGCGCGGCTGCGTGCCGAGGGCCGGCCGCTGGGCTCGCTGCACGCGGACGTGGAGAAGGCCCGCGCCGCCTTCGCCCGGCTGGCCGGCGTCCCGGCCGGCCGGGTGGCTGCCGGGGCGTCGGTGGCCGCGCACACCGGGGTGATCGCCGCGTCGCTGCCGGCCGGCGCCGAAGTGCTCACCGCCGAGGACGACTTCACCTCCGTGCTGAACCCGTTCCACGTGCGCGGCGACCTGAAGGTGCGCGCCGTCCCGCTGGAACGGATCGCCGACTCGGTCCGTCCGGGCACCGCCCTCGTCGCGGTCAGCGCCGCCCAGTCCGCCGACGGCCGGGTCGCCGACCTGCCCGCGCTGCGCGAGGCGGCCCGGCGGCACGGGGCCCGTACGTACGTCGACTTCTCCCAGACCGCCGGATGGCTGCCGGTGGAGGCCGCCGCCCACGACTTCGCGGCCACGGTCTCCTACAAGTGGCTGCTCGGCCCGCACGGGGCGGCCTTCCTCGTCGTCCCGGAGGACTTCGGCGGGCTGACGCCGGTCCTGGCCGGATGGGTCGCGGGCCAGGAGCCCTGGCGGAGCTGCTACGGGCCGGTGACCGAACTCGCCGACTCCGCAAGGCGGTTCGACCTCAGCCCGGCCCTGTTCACGTTCGCCGGGCTGCGCCGCTCCCTGGAGCTGATCGAGGAACTCGGCGTGGACACCGTGCGCGCCCACGACCTCGCCCTGGCCGACCGCTTCCGCGCGGGACTGGCCGCACTGGGCCACGAACCGCTCCCGGCGCCCGGCTCGGCGATCGTGTCGGTGCCCGGGCTCGGCCACCGGCAGCCCGGGCTGAGCGACGCCGGCATCGAGGTCTCCGACCGCGCGGGCAACCTGCGGGCCTCCTTCCACCTGTACAACACCCCCGCCGACGTCGACCGGCTGCTGGACGTGCTGTCCGGCTGACCGGCCACGGCGACGGGGGTGCCGGCGGCGCCGCGGCGGGTCACCTCACGGGGGTGAAGTCCCGCGCGCCGATGAACTCCGGCCGCCGCACGGACGCCGCGAACGGCTCGACGGCAGCGTTCTCCACGCTGTTGAACACGATGAAGACGTTGCTGCGCGGGAACGGCGTGATGTTGTCGCCGGACCCGTGCATGCAGTTGCAGTCGAACCAGGTCGCCGAGCCCGCCTGGCCGGTGAACAGCCGGATGCCGTACCGCGAGGCCATCGCGGTCAGCGCCTCGTCGGACGGCGTGCCCGCGTCCTGCATCCGCAGCGACTTCTTGTAGTTGTCCTCGGGCGTGGCCCCGGCGCAGCCCAGGAACGTCCTGTGCGAGCCCGGCATGATCATGAGCCCGCCGTTGGTGTCGTGATTCTCGGTCAGCGCGATCGAGACCGACACCGTCCGCATGTTCGGCAGGCCGTCCTCGGCGTGCCAGGTCTCGAAGTCCGAGTGCCAGTAGAAGCCGCTCGCCCCGAAACCGGGCTTGACGTTGATCCGCGACTGGTGGACGTACACGTCCGAGCCGAGGATCTGCCGCGCCCGCCCGACGACCCGTTCGTCGCGCACCAGGTCGGCGAACACCTCGCTGATCCGGTGCACCTCGAAGACGGACCGGATCTCCTTCGACCTCGGCTCGACGACGGACCGCTCGTCGGCGCGGACCGCCGGGTCGCGGACCAGCCGCTCCAGCTCACGCCGGCAGACCTCCACCTCGTCCGGGGCGATGAGGCGGTCGACGGTGAGGAAGCCGTCGCGTTCGTACTCCTGGAGGTCGGCGGTGGAGATCGGCCCCGGCGTGTCCGGGGACCCCCAGACGACCGGGTCCTGGCGCGGGACGGTCACCTCACCGGTGCCGCGCGTCGGGTAGAGATCCTTCACGGGGGCGGTGGTCATGGTCCTCACACCTCCTCGGGCTCGGTGAGCAGGGGGTACACGCCGTTCTCGTCGTGGTCCTCCCGGCCGGTGACGGGCGGGTTGAACACGCAGACGCAGTGGAAGTCCTCCGCGACCTTCAGCGTGTGCCGCTCGTGGCCGTCGAGGAGGTACATGGTGCCGGGAGTGATCGTGTACGTGTTCCCGGTCTCGTGGTCGGTGAGTTCGGCCTCGCCCCTGGTGCAGACGACGGCCTCGACGTGGTTGGCGTACCACATCGACGTCTCGGTCCCGGCGTACAGGATCGTCTCGTGCAGGGAGAAGCCGACCCTCTCCCTGGCGAGGACGATGCGCTTGCTCTCCCAGGTGCCGGACGCGGCCCTCACATGCCGGTCGGTGCCTTCGATGTCCTTGAACGAGCGGACGATCACGGTGCTGCGATGCCTCCTAGGTGGGTGAATCGGGACGGCCGGTACGGCCGGGACGGTCCGGACGGTCCGGACGGTCAGGCGGTCTCGCGGACCGACCGGGCGAGGACGCTCAGGCCCTCGTCCAGTTCGTCGGGGCTGACGGTGAGCGCCGGGAGCAGCTTGACGACCTCGCTCTCCGGGCCGGACGTCTCGATCAGCAGCCCGAGTTCGAACGCGCGCCGCGCGACCTTCGCCGCGCGCCCCTTGTCGTGGAACTCCAGGCCCCACACCAGCCCGCGGCCCCGGTACTCCTTGACGTCGGCGAGGTTCTCCTCGGCGATGGCGGTCAGTCCCCGCTCGGCCTGTTCGCCGCGGGTCCGGGTCTGCTTCTCCATCGCGGAGCCGTCCGCCCAGTACGCCTCCAGGGCGGCGGTGGCCGTCACGAACGCGGGGTTGTTGCCGCGGAAGGTGCCGTTGTGCTCGCCCGGCTCCCAGATGTCCAGCTCCGGCTTGAACAGGCACAGCGACATCGGCAGGCCGTAGCCGCTGATCGACTTGGACACGGTGACGACGTCCGGCACGATCCCCGCCTCCTCGAAGGAGAAGAAGGCGCCGGTGCGGCCGCAGCCCATCTGGATGTCGTCGACGATCAGCAGCATGTCCTGCCGCGCGCACAGCTCGGCGAGCGCGCGCAGCCACTCGGGGCGCGCGACGTTGATGCCGCCCTCGCCCTGCACGGTCTCGACGATGACCGCGGCGGGCTTGTCGAGTCCGGAGCCCTGGTCCTCGAGCAGCCGCTCGAACCACAGGAAGTCCGGCACCCGGCCGTCGAAGTAGTTGTCGAACGGCATCGGCGTGCCGTGCACCAGCGGGACACCGGCCCCGGCCCGCTTGAAGGCGTTGCCGGTGACGGCGAGCGAGCCCAGCGACATGCCGTGGAAGGCGTTGGTGAACGACACGATCGCCTCGCGCCCCTTCACCTTCCGCGCCAGCTTCAGCGCCGACTCCACGGCGTTGGTGCCGGTCGGCCCCGGGAACATGACCTTGTACGGCAGGTCGCGCGGCCTGAGCACGAGGTTCTGGAAGGACTCCAGGAAGGCGCGCTTGGCGGTGGTCGACATGTCGAGCCCGTGGGTGACGCCGTCGCGCTCCAGGTAGTCGATCAACGCCCGTTTCAGGACCGGGTTGTTGTGCCCGTAGTTCAGCGAGCCGGCTCCGGCGAAGAAGTCCAGGTACTCGTGGCCGTCCTCGTCGTACATGCGGCTGCCCTGCGCGCGGTCGAAGACGGTGGGCCAGCCGCGGCAGTAGCTGCGCACCTCGGACTCGACGGTCTCGAAGACGCTCAGGTCGGGCTGGGTGATGGTCACGGCGAATCGCTCCTCGTGGCGTGGGGGAGTGCGTGCGGGAGTGCTGGGGGTGTGGGGGAGTGGCCAGTCAGCGGGAGAGGGGGCCGATGCGGTGCAGGACCTCGGCCTCGTGCGGACCGTCGGGGAACAGGTCCGGGCCGAACAGCACCTCGCGCTCCACCCGTGCGCCGTGCCGCTCGGCGAACGAGGCGAACAGGCGCTCGGAGGCGGTGTTGTCCGGGGTGACGGTGGTTTCGAGGGTGGTCAGCCCGTGCTCCGTGACGGCCCGGGCCGCCAGGGCGTCGAGCAGTGCGGCCGCGAGCCCCCGCCCGCGGTACGCCCGGTCCACCGCCACCTGCCAGACCAGCAGGGTGCGCGGACGGTCCGGCCGTACGTAGCCGGTGACGAAGCCGACCGGTTCCCCGTGCTCGGCGCGGGCCACGGCCGTGGTACCGGCGAAGTCGCGGCACCACAGCAGATAGCTGTAGGACGAGTTGACGTCGAGGGTCTTCGAATCCTTCGCGATACGCCACAGCGCGGCGCCGTCCGCGACCGACGGACGGTCTATTTGCAGTTCTGCTTGTGCGGCAGTCATGCAAATTGAACTTACCGAGGGAATTCCAAAAATGCATCGCGCGAGGGGGTTACCCGCGCAGGGGTCCTGTGTTATCGCGCGCGGCGCGTGCGGCTGCGCGGGGATGGTCCGGAAAGTGCCGCTTTGGCCGTGATGAACAGTGATAAAACGGCCAGGATGTGTAACGCGTCACACCCGTGAAACCCCCACGGGACCTGCCCGAAACACGCCGGTCGACGTTCGCAAAATCTTCGCGTTTAGCCGGAAGGAAAGCGGGCAGAAGACGAAGGGAAACTACTCTCGGATAAACCTCGGAATTACCCCTGAATTAGGTGTTGCTAATCCTGCTGACGCGATACCGCGCCCTGTGCCGCCCGGTCCGCCGCCTCCGTGTCCACCGCCAGGCCCCGCTCCGCCAGCGCGGCGCCGAGCGCCGCCAGGCAGCGCCGTACCGTCTCCGGGGACGCGTCCGGCCCGTAGTGGTTGACCCGGATCATCTCCTTGGCCAGCGCACCCCCGCCCGCGGCCAGCGGCAGTGCGGGGTCGCTCTCCAGGGCGCGCGCCACCAGCTCCGACGCGTCCGTCTCCGCCGGCACCCGCAGTGTGGTGGCCACCGGCGCCGCCTCCCGGGCCTCGCGCACGTACGGCTCGAGCCCGCCGCCCATCGCGAGGGCGCCCGCCCGGGCCGCGGCGGCGGCCGACGCGTGCCGGGCCGTCACCGTCTCCAGTCCCGACGCCTCGATCCGCTCCAGGCACGCCTCCAGCGCGAGCATCTCCAGCTGCGCCGGGGCGTGCAGCAGCGCCTTGCGCCCGCCGTCGATCCAGCGCTCCTTCCAGTCCAGCAAGGACAGGTACGACCGGCGCGGGGCCCGCGGGTTCGCGGCCATCCGCGCCCACGCCCGGGCGCTCACCGACACCGCCGAGACGCCGGCCGGCCCGCCCATCGCCTTCTGCGCCCCGATGACGCACAGGTCCACGCCCCACGCGTCCGGCAGCACCGGCTCCGCGGCGACCGAGGCGACGGCGTCCAGGTAGAACAGCGCGCCCCGCTCCCGCACCACCTCGCCGATCTCCGCGACCGGGTTGGTGTTGCCGGTCGCCGCCTCCGCGTGCACCAGGGACACGAAGTCGATCTCCGGATGCGCCTCGAAGGCCTCCCGGACCTGCTCGGCGTGCACGGCGGTGTGGAAGGGCACCGCCAGGTCGACGACCGTCGCGCCGCAGTCCCGCAGCCAGTTGCCGAAGGTCTGCCCGTACGGGCCGGTGATGACGTTCAGTGCGGTCGTCCCCGGCCCCGCCGTCGCGCGGATCGCGCCCTCCAGGGGCAGCAGGGCCTCGCCCTGCGTGATCACGACGTCCTGGCCGGTGCCGAGCAGCCGTGCCACGCGGTCCTCGATGGAGGCGAAACGTGCGGCGCTCAGCGGCGCGAGGTCCAGAAGGGGGTGGGTCACGGCAGTGCTCTCTTCTCGCCGGCGGGGTGGACGCGGTGGACGAAGTCGAGGGTAATCGGTGCCTCGGCACCGCCTCCGACCGGCACTTCTCAGGCAGGGCGGCCCCGAGACCATGGAATTGATTTGAGATAGTCAAAGTTCTCCTTATAATCGGAACCCACAGTTCACCCACAGGAGGTCCCCCGTGCACACCGTCCCCGGGCGCCGGATCCGCGTTCTGGCCGCCACCACCGCGACGGCCGGGCTGGTCCTCGTGGCCGGCTGCACCTCAAGCGACAGCGGCGGCAGCGGCAGCCGGACCGCGGCCGGCGGGGTCGAACTGGTGAAGGCCGGACAGCTCACCACCTGCACCCACCTGCCGTACCCGCCGTTCCAGTCGGAGATCGGCGGCAAGGTGCGGGGCTTCGACGTCTCCCTCGTCGACCTGGTCGCCGAGGACCTGGGTGTGCGGCAGCAGATCGTCGACACGCCGTTCGAGAACTTCAAGACCGGCGCGTTCCTCAACTCCGGCCAGTGCGACCTGGCCGCGGCCGGCATGACCATCACAGAGGAGCGAAAGAAGAACGTCGACTTCTCCGTCCCCTACTTCGACGCCACCCAGGCCGTCCTCGCCGACCGCGGCAGCGGCGTCCACTCGCTCGCCGACGTCAAGGCCAAGGGCCTGAAGCTCGGCGCCCAGGCGCAGACCACCGGCGAGGACCACGCCAGGAGCAAGGGCTTCGACCCGGTCTCCTTCGAGTCCTCCGACGCCGTCCTCAACGGTCTGCGCACCGGCCAGGTCAAGGCCGTCATCATCGACTACCCCGTCGTCCAGGGCTGGCTGAAGAACAAGGCCGACGCCGGCGCCTTCGAGGTGGTCGACAACCTCGCCACCGGTGAGCAGTACGGCTTCACGGTGAAGAAGGGCAACACGAAGCTCCTCGCCGCCGTCGACGCGGCGATCGAGGACGCGAAGGCCGACGGCACGTACAAGAAGCTGTACGAGAAGTGGATCGGCCCCTACGACGCCTCGGCCGCGTCGCCCTCCGCCTCATGACCGACACGGACCTCCGCACCCCCACCCCGCCCCGCGGGAAGGGGCTGACCCGGCGGCAGAAGCGCCGTCTGTCGCGCGGTGCGCAGTACGTCGTCTTCGTCGCCGCCGTGGCCGCCTTCGCGGCCTCGGCCGACTGGGGACGGCTGGGCAACCAGTTCGCGCAGCAGGACATCGCGCGGCGGATGTTCCCCGAGATCATCACGCTGGCGCTGAAGAACACCGTCCTGTACACGGTGTCCGGCTTCGTCGTCGGGCTGGCCCTCGGCATGGTCGTCGCGCTGATGCGGCTGTCGCCGGTCGGCCCCTACCGCTGGCTCGCCGGCGTCTACATCGAGATCTTCCGCGGCCTGCCCGCGCTGCTGATCTTCATCTTCATCGGCGTCGCCGTACCGCTGGCCTTCCCCGGCACGGAGATCGTCGGCGGCACGTACGGCAAGGTCGCCCTCGCGCTGGGCCTGGTGGCCGCCGCGTACATGGCCGAGACGATCCGCGCGGGCATCCAGGCGGTGCCCAAGGGGCAGATGGAGGCGGCCCGTTCGCTGGGCTTCTCGCCCGCCCGGGCCATGGTCTCCATCATCGTTCCGCAGGCGTTCCGCATCATCATCCCGCCGCTGACCAACGAACTGGTGCTGCTGTTCAAGGACTCGTCGCTGGTGCTGTTCCTCGGCGTCACCCTGGAGGAGCGCGAACTGTCCAAGTACGGCCGCGACCTGGCCAGCACGACCGCCAACTCCACGCCGATCCTGGTCGCCGGCCTGTGCTACCTGCTGGTCACCGTCCCGCTCGGCTTCGTCGTCCGCCGCCTGGAGGCGAAGGCCCAGGAGGCCGTCAAGTGAGCCCTGCCGCAGAGATCCGCCTCCAGGGGCTGCACAAGTCCTTCGGCGACACCGAGGTGCTGCGCGGCATCGACCTGGAGATCGCCCAGGGCGAGGTGGTGTGCGTCATCGGACCGTCCGGCTCCGGCAAGTCGACCCTGCTGCGCTGCGTCAACCTGCTGGAGGAGCCCACCCGCGGCCGGGTCTTCGTCGGCGGCGTCGAACTCACCGACCCCGACGTCGACATCGACGCCGCGCGCCGCCGTATCGGCATGGTCTTCCAGCAGTTCAACCTCTTCCCGCACCTCACCGTCACCGAGAACCTCACCCTGCCGCAGCGCCGGGTGCTGCGGCGGGACAAGGCGACGGCCGCGCGGGTGGCCGCCGAGAACCTCCGGCGGGTGGGCCTGTCGGAGAAGGCCGGAGCCTACCCCGCCTCCCTCTCCGGCGGCCAGCAGCAGCGCGTGGCCATCGCCCGCGCACTGTCGATGGGGCCCGAGGTGATGCTGTTCGACGAGCCGACCTCGGCGCTCGACCCCGAGCTGGTCGGGGACGTGCTCGCGGTGATGCGCATGCTCGCCGACGAGGGCATGACCATGATGGTCGTCACGCACGAGATGTCCTTCGCCCGCGAGGTCGCCGACCGGGTCGTCTTCATGGACGGCGGCGTGATCGTCGAGGACGGCACGCCGGGCCAGGTCATCGGCAGCCCCCGCCACGACCGCACCCGCCACTTCCTCTCCCGCCTGCTGGACCCGGCGATGGCCGACGTGGAGGAGGAGACCTCGGACCGGGTGGCCCAGGGCGAATAGCCGGTCACTAGAGTGCCGTGCATGAGCGATCAGGCGGTGCTGCACGTGAAGGGCCGGGTCCTGGCCGGGCCCGACGACGTCCGCGACGAGCTGTGGGTCGTCGGCGGACGGATCTCCTACGACCGTCCCGCCGGGGCGCGCGACGTCCGCAGCGTCGAGGGCTGGGCCCTGCCCGGCCTCGTCGACGCGCACTGCCACGTCGGGCTCGGCCCGCACGGCCCGGTCGAGGAGGACGTGGCCGAGAAGCAGGCCCTGACCGACCGGGACGCGGGCACCCTGCTGATCCGCGACGCCGGCTCGCCCTCCGACACCCGCTGGATCGACGACCGGGACGACCTCCCGAAGATCGTCCGGGCCGGCCGGCACATCGCCCGCACCCGCCGCTACATGCGCGGCTACGCCTGGGAGATCGAGCCCGACGACCTCGTCGAGTACGTCGCGCGGGAGGCGCGCCGCGGCGACGGCTGGGTGAAGCTGGTCGGCGACTGGATCGACCGCGACCTCGGCGACCTGGCCCCCAGCTGGCCGGCCGACGCGGCCCGGGCGGCCATCGCCGAGGCCCACCGGCTCGGCGCCCGCGTCACCGCCCACTGCTTCGCCGAGAACTCCCTGCGCGACCTGGTCGAGGCGGGCATCGACTGCATCGAGCACGCCACGGGCCTCACCGACGACCTGATCCCGCTGTTCGCCGAGCGGGGCGTCGCCATCGTCCCGACGCTGGTCAACATCGCGACGTTCCCGCAGCTCGCCGCGGGCGGCGAGGCGAGGTACCCGCAGTGGTCGGCGCACATGCGCCGGCTGTACGAACGCCGCTACGACACCGTGCGCGGCGCCTACGACGCCGGCATCCCCGTCTACGTCGGCACCGACGCCGGCGGTCACCTCGCCCACGGCCTGGTGGCGGGCGAGGTGGCAGAACTGGTCACCGCCGGAATCCCGGCCGTGGCGGCCCTGTCCGCGACGACCTGGGGCGCGCGCGCCTGGCTCGGCCGTCCCGGCCTGGAGGAGGGCGCGCCGGCCGACCTCGTGGTGTACGAGGCCGACCCGCGGGCGGACGTGCGGGTGCTGGCGGCTCCGCGCAGGGTGGTGCTGGAGGGCCGGGTCGTCGGCTGAGCGCTCCGCCCCGCCGCGGGGGAGTCCCGGCCGTAATCGAATGCGTTCACGGGGAACACCCGTAGGGGTGAACTGGTGCCGTATGGACGCCAGTTCACCCCTGCGGGCGTAACTCTTGGCGGGTCCCGAGCTGTCTCTTCTGGGGGTCCCACCACCTTGAACGGCAACAGTTTCCGCATGCCCGCACGCCGGCTCGCCACCGTCACGGCGGTCACCGCCCTGGCCGCCGGTCCCGCGGCCATGGCAGGCTCCGGCTCCGCCCACGCGACCGCCGACCACGGCCGCGCGAGCGCCGTCGTCCTGCGCACCGGGCTCGACGTCGGCCTGCTCGACAAGACCGTGCACGTCCCGCTCACGGTCTCCCTCAACCAGGTCGAGGCGCCGCGGAGCGCCCGGAAGACCGCGCTGACCGCCCGGCTGGACGGCGTCGACGGCGGGAAGCCGTTCAGCGTGCTGAGCGCGGAGGTGGCGGACGCGCAGGCGACGGTCACCGCCGACCGGGCCGAGGGCTCCACCACCCTCGCCCACGCCCGGCTGCACGTGCCCGGCCTGCCGCTGCTCTCGCTCGTCGAGGTGCAGCAGGTCACCGCGAAGGCCACCTGCGAGGCCGGGAAGGCGCCGGTCGCCTCCGCGAACCTGCTCGGCGCGGTCACGGTCCTCGGCAAGAAGATCACGCTCACCCCCGGCGGTCCGACGAACGTCGAGGTGCCCGGCATCGGCGAGGTGCGCCTGGACCTGTCGCAGAAGCGGACCACCTCACGCACGGCGGCCGCGACCGCCCTCCGACTGAAGGTCTCCGTCAACCCGCTGAAGCTCAACGTCGCCGAGGTGGAGGGCACGCTCACCCTGGCGGAGGCGACCTGCGAGGCTCCGCCCGCGCCCGCGGGCCAGAGCGCGGACCCGGCACCGCAGAGCCCGGACCCGGCCGGTGACGTCAGGCCGCAGGGCGCGCCCGCGAGGGAGGCGGGGCTGGCGGAGACCGGCGGCAGCTCGGCGACGCCGTACGTCGCGGGCGGCGCGCTCGTCCTGGTCGCGGCGGGCGGCGGAGCGCTGGCGCTGGCCCGACGGCGCAGGAGCTGACCGCTACGGGACCCGCAGGCACGGAGCCCGCCGACGCTGTCGCGTGCGGAGGCCTCCGGCCCGCAGGGGGCCGGGGGCGCGGCCCTTCCCGGGGGCGTGTGGTGGTGCCGTGGGCGGGGTGATCACCGCGTTCGGGCGGGGGTGACGGCGGTCCGGCGTCCTGGGCCGGGGCGTGCGGGCGCGGATCGTGCCGGTGGTGCGGGTGCGGGTGCGTCGGTCGGGAGGGGCTGGGGGTGCGGCCCTTCCCGGGGGCGTGTGGTGGTGCCGCGGGGTGGTCGGCCTCTCGGGCGGCCCGGCGGTGTGCGGGGCGGGCCTCCCGGGGCCCGTGACCGTCCCGGCCCGGAGGGGCGCCGTCGCGTGGCCGGGGCGGCGTGCCCGCCGCCCCGGCCTCCGCTCCGCCGCGCGGTTCCAGGACGCCCGTCACAGGCCCCGCGGCAAGGCCCGTTCCAGGGCGCGCAGGAACGAGTCGGCCGTCGGCCGGTCCCGCACCGCCAGCCGCAGCCACTGGTCGCCCAGCCCGGGGAACGTGTCCCCGCGCCGTACCGCGAACCCCAGCTCGCGCAGCCGCCGGCGCACCTCGGTGGCGTGGGGCAGCCGGACCAGGACGAAGGGGCCCTCGGCGGGCCCCGCCACCCGCAGCCCCCGCGAGGCGAACGCGCCGAGCCCCGCCACCAGATGGGCCCGGTCGGCGGCGATGCGGTGTGCCGCGTGGGCCGCCTCCGCCAGCGCCCGCGGCCCGACGCAGGCCGCCGCGGCGGCCAGCGCCGGCGTCGACACCGGCCACAGCGGCTGGGCGCGCTCCAGTTCGGCGATCGTCTCCGGGGCGGCCAGCACGTATCCGATCCGCAGCCCCGCCAGCCCCCACGTCTTCGTCAGACTCCGCAGGACGACGAGCCCCGGCACGTCGGTCCGCCCGGCCAGGGCCTCCCGCTCGCCCGGCACCGCGTCCATGAACGCCTCGTCCACCACCAGCGTCCGCCCGGGACGGGCGAGCGCGGCGACGGACCCGGCCGGGTGCAGCACCGACGTCGGGTTCGTCGGGTTGCCGATCACCACCAGGTCGGCGTCCTCCGGGACCGCGGCGGCGTCCAGCCGGAAACCGTCCGCCGCCCGCAGCAGCACCCGGTCGACCGTGTGGCCCGCGTCCCGCAGCGCCGCCTCCGGCTCCGTGAACTGCGGATGCACCACCACCGGCCGGCGTACCTTCAGCGCCCGCGCCAGCAGCACGAACGCCTCCGCCGCGCCGGCCGTCAGCAGCACCCGCTCCGGCGGCAGTCCGTGCCGCGCGGCCACCGCCGCCCGCGCGGCCCGCCCGTCCGGATAGGCGGCCAGCCCGTCCAGGGACCGGGCGATGTGCTCGCGCAGCCAGACCGGGGGCGTGCCGGTCCGGACGTTCACGGCCAGGTCCACCAGCGCCGAGCCGTCGTCGCGGACCTCGGCGTCCCCGTGGTGGCGCAGGTCAGGCCCGGCGGCCTCCTCAGTGGGCATGGGCGTGTCCGCCGTGGTGGTGCCCGTGGTGGTGATGGTGGCCGTCGTCGTCCGGGTGGAAGTGCGGCTGCTGCGGCGCGCCCACCTTGTCCTCGAAGCCGGGCAGCGCGATGCGGTACACGCAGCTGTCGCAGTTCATCCGCAGATCGCCCTTGACGGCCTCCTGGTACCGCTCCATCACCAGGTCGAGCAGCTCCGGTTCGGGGCCGATGACGTCCGCCGAACGCACCTCCAGCTCCGGGTGCGCGGCCGCCCACTGCTCGGTCTGCCGCCGCACCCGGTCCGGCAGGATCCCCGTGAACAGGAAGTACGGCAGTACGACGATCCGCCGCGCGCCCAGCTTCGCGCACCGGTCGAGGCCGCTCGGCACGTCCGGCGCCGCCAGCGACACGAACGCCGTCTCCACCCCGGCGTACCCGCGGCCCTCCCACAGCAGCCGCGCCGCCTTGAACACCTCCGCGTTCGCGTCGGGGTCGGTCGAGCCGCGCCCGACCAGCAGCACGGTCACGTCCGACCGGTCGCCGGACGGCCGGTCGCCGGACGGGTCCCCGGCCGCGCCCAGCGCCTCCTCCAGCCGCCGCTCCAGCACGTTCAGCAGCGACGGGTGCGGGCCCAGCGGACGGCCGTAGGTGTACGAGATCCCCGGGTGCCGTTCCTTCTCGCGGGCCAGCGCCGCCGGGATGTCCCCCTTGGCGTGCCCGGCGGACACCAGCATCAGCGGCACGGCGGCGAAGCGGCGCACGCCCCGCTCCACCAGCTCGGCGACCGCGTCGCCGAGCGGCGGCGGGGACAGCTCGATGAAGCCGCCCGCGACGGGCAGTTCGGGGTGGCGGCGGCCCAACTGCCGCACGAAGTCGCGGAACGCCTCGGCACCGGCGTCGTCCCGGGTGCCGTGGCCGGCGATGAGCAGGGCGGGCGGCGGGGTGGTCACGATGTCTCCTCGGAAAGCGGAACGGAGTGGTACAGCAGGGCGTTCAGCGCGGCGGCGGCGACCGCCGACCCGCCCTTCTCGGACACGTTGCTCACGGCGGGCAGCCCGCTCGCGCGCAGCGCGGCCTTGGACTCGGCCGCGCCGACGAAGCCGACGGGCAGGCCGATGACGAGCGCGGGGGAGGCGTCCAGCGTCAGCAGCTCCTCCAGGGCGGTCGGCGCGCAGCCGATCACCCACAGGGCGCCGGGGCCGACCTGCTCGTAGGCCAGCCGCACCGCGTGCGCCGAACGCGTCAGCCCCGGACCGGCCTCGGCGTCCTTCAGCCGGCAGACGGTCTCCCGGCGGGTGATCCCGGCCGCGACCATCTCCACGTCCACCACGACGGGCGCCCCGGCGTGCAGCGCGGCGTGCGCCGCGGTCAGCTCGTCCTCGTCCATCACCAGGTCGGCCGCGTAGTCGAGGTCGGCCGCGGAGTGGATCACCCGCTCCACGACCGCCCGGGTCAGCGGCGGGAAGTGCGAGGTGTCCAGGCGGGCGCGCAGCCGCCGGAAGGACTCCTGCTCGATGGGGTGCACCACACGGGTCGCCCGGTTCACCGCGCCTCCTCCTGCCAGCGGTAGCCGCGCGGCGTCACCATGCGCCCGGCGATCTCCCGGGTCGCGGTGTTGCCCACGGTCACGACCGTCATCATGTCGACCGTCGCCGGGTCCAGTCCGGCCAGCGTCGTCACCCGGCCGGCCTCGTCCGGCCGGGAGGCGTTGCGCACGACGCCCACCGGAGTCGTCGGCTCCCGGTGTTCGGCGAGGATCGCGAGCGCCTTCGGCAACTGCCAGTCACGGCCGCGGGAACGGGGGTTGTAGAAAGTCACCACGAGGTCCGCCTCGGCCGCCGCCCGCACCCGCCGCTCGATGACCTCCCACGGCGTGTGCAGGTCGGACAGGCTGATCGACACGTGGTCGTGGCCGAGCGGCGCGCCCAGGATCGCCCCGGCCGCCAGCGCCGCCGTCACCCCCGGCACGCCGACCACGTCGATGTCGTCGGACGCCTCGGCGAGCGCGGGGGACGCCATGGCGTACACGCCCGCGTCGCCGCTGCCGATCAGCGCGACCGCCCGCCCCCCGCGGGCCTCGGCGACGGCCGTGCGGGCCCGCTCCTCCTCGGCGCCGAGCCCGGACTCCAGGATCCGGGTGCCGGGCCGCAGCAGATCGCGGATCTGGTCGACGTACTGGTCGAGCCCGACCAGGACCGAGGCGCGCCGCAGTTCGGCCTTGGCGCGCGGGGTGAGCAGGTCGCGGGCGCCGGGACCGAGCCCGACCACCGCGAGCCGGCCGCGCCCCGGACGCCGTACCACGGCACACGTCGCCATCGCCGACTTCCGCTTGGGGACGAGGAGTTCACCGCCCCCCAGCAGGGCCGCAGCCTCGGCGACGGACGGCGTCCCGACGGCGGCCAGCGGCGCGTCGGACGGGTTGGGCACGTCGACGGCCGCCAGTTCCCCGGCCGGGTACGTCACCAGCGGCACCCCGAGCCGTTCGGCCGCCGCGACGATCCCGGGCTCGTCGGCCTTCGCGTCGACGGTGGCGAGTTCCGCGACGCTGCGCGCGGACAGCCCCGCCTCCCGCAGCGCCTCCTCGACCAGCCCGAGCACCTCCTCGGCGGGCGCGCCCTTCGACGCGCCCACGCCGACCACCAGGGACGGCGGCCGCAGCAGCACCTCGCGCTCGCCGGCCTCCACGGCCCGGTCCGTCAGCCGGACGGTGTACGAGCCGTGCGCCGCCGTCGGCAGCGCGGGCAACGGCCACGGCACCTCCGCCTCCAGCACGACGGGCTCGCCGTCGAGCAGGGCGCGGGAGACCGCCGCCACCGCGCCCTCGCAGGGCAGCCCGAGCGTGTCGAGGCCCGGCAGCCCCACCGCGTCCGTCGCCGTCGTCACCACCGGCTCGGCGCCCAGCAACTCCCCGACCGCGCGGGCGAGTTCGTTGGCGCCGCCGCCGTGGCCGCCGACCAGCGGCACGGCGAACCGGCCGCCCTCGTCCACGCACACCACGCCCGGGTCGGTCCGCTTGTCGTCCAGCAGCGGCGCCACCAGCCGCACCACGGCACCCGTGGCGAGGAAGCACACGAGCTGCTCGCATTCCGCGAACGCCGTCCGTACGGCGTCCCCGACGGGACCCTCGTACACGCGCGTGCGGTCCGGCCACGCCGCGGCCAGCCGGTCGCGTGCCGCCGCCCCCGCCGCGGTGGCGGAAATGAGGCCGATCACAGAGCAACTCCTTCACGAGAGAACGGGGTTCTGACACCCCACAGCAGGAACACGGGATTGGCCGCCGCCAGCCGGGTCACGTCCCCCGGCAACGGCGCCAGCCGCGACGACTGCAACAGCACCCCGTCGCAGTCGAGCCCGGCGCCGGTGAGCGCCTCGCGGGCGGCCGGCACCCGGTCGAGCGCGGCCATCGCCACCACGACCGTCCGCCGGGCCCGCCGCGCGCACGCGGTGACCACGGCGGGCAGGTCCCGCCCGCCGCCGCCGACGAACACGGCGTCGGGGTCGTGCGGGGAATCGAGGCCGTCCAGCACGCCCGGCGCCGACCCGTGCACGGTGCGCACGTCCACACCGTGCGCGGCCGCGTTGGCGCGGATCCGCTCGACGCCGTCCCGGGTCTTCTCCACCGCGGTGACGGCCGCGCCGAGCCGCGCGCACTCCACCGCCACCGAGCCGGAGCCCGCGCCGACGTCCCAGACCAGGTCGCCGATCCGGGGCCCGAGCCGGGCCAGCGCCAGCGCCCGCACCTCGAACTTGGTGATCATCGAGTCGCGGTGGGCGAACGCGGACTCCTCCAGTGCCCACCCGGCGGGCCCGGCCGGCGCCCCGGCGACCGTGCGCACCCCGCCGAGCGCCCGCGCCTCGTCCAGGCACAGCACCACGCTGACCGCGCCGCCCCAGTCCCGGGCGGCGGCCTCGGCGGGCGTCACCCGCTCCACCCGCTCCTCCGCCAAGCCCAGCGCCGACGCGACCACCAGCACCCGCGGCTCGGACCGCAGTGCGGCCCCCAGCTCGGCGGGCCCGGCGCCCGGCCCCGTCAGCACGGCGACCTTCGGCCGCGCCCGGCACACGTTGACCGCCGTCCGCAGCGCCCGCCCGTGCGCGGAGACCACCACGGCGTCGTCCCACGGCAGCCCGACGCGGGCGAACGCGGCGGCGACGGAGGACACCCCGGCCCGCACGTCCAGCCGCTCCGCCCCGAACCGTTCGGCCAGCGCCCGCACGATCCCGAAGAACCCGGGGTCGCCGGAGGCCAGCACGACGACCCGGCCGCCCTCGCCCAGGTGCCGTTCGACGGCGTCCATGGCCGGCGCCAGCGGACCGAGCACCACCCGCTCGGCGCCGGCCGGCACCGGCGCGGCCGACAGATGCCGCCGCCCGCCGACCACCAGCCGGGCCCCGGCCAGCACATCGGGCGGCACCGGCGCCCCCGTCCCCGTGCCGACGACGGTGATCACGTGTTCGCACCCCGCGCGCGCAGGGCCCTGCGGGCCTCCGGGTCGGCCTTGCGGAAGCCGTGGAAGTGACCGGGGTGGTACAGGTGCGAGCGCGTGCCGTGCGCGTCGAGGGCCGGGCCGACCAGGAACAGGGTGTGCTTCCAGAGCTTGTGTTCCTTGACCGTCTCCTCCAGCGTGCCGATCGTGCACCGCACGAGCAGCTCCTCCGGCCAGGTCGCCTGGTAGGCGACCACGACGGGCGTGTCGGTGGGGTACCCGCCCTCCAGCAGCTCCCGCACCAGCTGGCCGCTGCGCGCCGCCGACAGGAAGATCGCCATCGTGGTGCCGTGCCGCGCGAACTCCCGCACCTCCTCGCCGGGCGGCATCGGCGTCTTGCCGCCGCCCAGCCGGGTCAGCACGACGGACTGCGCGACCTCCGGAACGGTCAGCTCCCGCTGCGCGAGCGCGGCGACCGCGGAGAACGCCGACACCCCGGGCACGACCTCCGTCGCGATGCCGATCCGGGCACACCGGTCGAGCTGCTCCTGGGTGCCGCCCCACAGCGCCGGGTCGCCGGAGTGGATGCGGGCGACCCGCAGACCGTCCCGGTGGGCGCGTTCGTAGACGGCGACGACGTCCTCCAGCGACATCGTCGCCGAGTCGAGGATCTCCGCGTCCTCGCGCGCGTGCCCGAGGACCTCCGCCTGCACCAGGCTGGCCGCCCAGATCACGACGTCGGCCTCGGCGATGGCGTGCGCGGCACGGAACGTCAGCAGGTCGGCGGCGCCGGGGCCGGCACCGACGAAGGTCACCTTGCCGGCGGGGGCATCGGCCATGGGGATCGGTCCTCTCCTGAAGGAAACGGGCATTCAGTACGTGATCGGTCGTCGGACGTGCGCGAAGGGGCGCCGATCGGATAACAAGGCCCCATGGCGGTCTTCGTCGCGCTCGGCGCGTTCCTGATGACGCTGGTCGGCGGATGGACGGCACAGCGCGTGACCGACCGTCGCCACCTGGTGCTGGGCCTGGCCGGGGGCCTGATGCTGGGTGTGGTCGGCCTCGACCTGCTGCCGGAGGCGCTGAGGGCGGCGGGCCGGGAGGTGTTCGGCGTCCCGGCGGCCCTGCTGCTGTTCGTCGCCGGCTTCCTGCTGGCCCACCTGGTGGAACGCCTGCTGGCCACCCGCAAGGCCGCGCACGGCGCCGAGGAGCACGCCCACCGGACGCCCGAGGTGGGCCTGACCGCCGCCGCGGCGATGGTCGGCCACAGCGCCATGGACGGGCTGGCGATCGGCGCGGCCTTCCAGGTCGGCGGCGGCATGGGCCTGGCCGTCGCGCTCGCCGTCATCGCCCACGACTTCGCCGACGGCTTCAACACGTACACGATCACCAGCCTGTACGGCAACGCCCGCCGCAAGGCCCTGACCATGCTGTTCGCGGACGCGGCGGCGCCCGTCGCCGGCGCGGCCTCCACCGCCTTCATCACCATCCCCGAGCCGCTGCTCGGCGGCTACCTCGGCCTCTTCGGCGGCGTACTGCTCTACCTCGCGGCGGCCGAGATCCTCCCCGAGGCCCACCACGAGCACCCCGCCCGCTCGACCGTGCTGTGCACGGTCGCCGGGGCGGCGTTCATCTGGCTGGTGGTCGGCATCGCCGCGTGAACTGCATGATCCGGGGGATCTCACAGCTTGCCGCCCCGCCCGCCGTCCCGCCGCGGCGGCGCGATCAGCGTGGACAGGTACGGCAGCTCGGCGCCGTCGAGCTCGGCGGCCGGCCGGATCGACTCGGTCTCCAGACCGAGCGCCGAACCCCACACCGCGTCGCCGATCCGCCCGGTCTCCCGCAGCGCCTCGGCCACCTCACGGGCCTGCCGCCCGAACTTGTACGCGACGACCGTGCCCGGCCCGCTCAGGGCCTCCTTCAGCACCGCGCTCCCGGCCGTGACGGGCACCAGCGTCAGCGGCTCGGTCCCCTCGGTGAGCACGGCGCCGGACCGGGCCGCCAGGTCCTGCATCGCGGTGATCCCGGGCACCGTCTCCACCACCGTTTCGGGCACCAGCTCCGCCACGGTCTGCGCGAGATAGTGGAACGTCGAGTACACGTTGGGATCGCCGATGGTCGCGAACGCGACGCAGCCGCCCTCCCGCAGCAACCGGGCGACCCGCTCGCCGGCCACGTCCCAGGCGGCCTCCCGCCGCGCCCGGTCGGTCCGCTCGTTCAGCGCGAACACCACCCGGACGACCTTCTCCGCGGGCACGTAGTGCAGCACCGTCGCCTCGGCGCGCCCGCGCTCCAGGGTGTCCATCACCGGTACGACCACCACGTCGGCGGCGCGCAGCGCGTTGACGCCCTTGACGGTCACCAGCTCCGGGTCGCCCGGCCCGACCCCGACCCCGATCAGCCTGCTGCTCATGACGTCCGGCACCTCTCCACGAACCGACGGGCGACACCGGGCTCGGCCGCCCAGTGCGTGTGCAGATAACTCGCGTGCACACCTCGCTGTACAAAACCTTCGACCCGCCGCACGGGGGCGCGCACACCCCAGGCGGGAGCCGTCCCCGCGCCCGGCTCGACGACCGTGCGGTGGAACTCGTGCCCGCGCATCCGCGTCCCGGCCACCGCGAGCACGCTGTCGCCGACGGCCACCGCGTCCCGGTAGCCCAGGGTGAGCCGCTCGCTCATCCGGGCCGTGGCGTCCAGCACCCCGCACATCGGCTGCCCGTCCAGCTCCCGGCACAGGTACAGCAGCCCGGCGCACTCGGCGGCGACCGGCGCGCCGCTCGCCGCCAGGTCCGCGACCTCCCCCCGCAGCGGCTCGTTGGCGGACAGCCCGTCGGCGTACACCTCCGGGAAGCCGCCGCCGATGACCAGCCCGCTCGTGCCGTCCGGCAGCCGCTCGTCGTGCAGCGGGTCGAACAGCACGACGTCGGCGCCGGCCGCGGTCAGCAGCTCGGTGTGCTCGGCGTAGGAGAACGTGAAGGCGGGACCGCCGGCGACGGCGACCACGGGACGCGCACGCTCGGTCGTGACAGGCGGCTCCCACGGCTCGCCCGGCACCGTGCCCGCGCTCCGGGCCAGCGCCGCCAGCGCCTCCAGGTCGCACCCGGCGGCGACCTGCGCGCCCATCGCCGCGACGGCCTCCACCGCCGCCGTCTGCCGCTCGGCGACCGGCACCAGCCCCAGATGCCGCGACGGCGTGTCCACCTGAGGAACCCGCCGCAGCACTCCCAGCACCGGCACCCCGGCGGAGTCCAGCGCCTCCCGCAGCAGCTCCTCGTGCCGGTCGGAGCCGACCTTGTTCAGGATCACGCCCCCGATCCGCACCTCCGGGTCCCAGGACGCGAACCCGTGCACCAGCGCCGCCACCGACCGCGACTGCGACGACGCGTCCACGACGAGCACCACCGGCGCCCGCAGCACCTTCGCCACCTGCGCGGTGGACGCCAGCTCACCCTCGCCCGCGGCCCCGTCGTACAGGCCCATCACGCCCTCGACGACGGCGATGTCGCACCCGCGCGCACCGTGCGCGAACAGCGGGCCGAGCAGCTCCGGCCCGCACAGGTAGGCGTCGAGGTTGCGCCCCACGCGCCCGGTGGCGAGCGCGTGGTACCCGGGGTCGATGTAGTCCGGTCCGACCTTGTGCGGGGACACGGCGAGCCCCCGCGCGGCGAACGCGGCCATCAGCCCGGTGGCGACGGTGGTCTTGCCGCTGCCGGAGGACGGCGCGGCGACGACCAGCCGGGGCACGGACGAGGACGTCACCACTCGATGCCCCGCTGGCCCTTCTGGCCCACGTCCATGGGGTGCTTGACCTTGGACATGTCGGTGACGAGGTCCGCGAGGTCGACGAGTTTCCCCGGCGCGTTCCGTCCGGTGATCACGACGTGCTGGGTTCCCGGCCGGTTGCGCAGCACCTCCACGACCTCGTCGGTGTCGATCCACCCCCAGTGCATCGGGTAAGCGAACTCGTCGAGCACGTACAGCTTGTACGTCTCGGCGGCCAGGTCCCGCTTGACCTGCTCCCAGCCCTCGCGGGCCTTCTCCTCGTTGTCCATCTGCGCGTCGCGCTGGACCCAGGACCAGCCCTCGCCCATCTTGTGCCAGGCGACGGTCCCGCCCTCGCCGGAAGCGCCGAGCACGCGCAGCGCGTTCTCCTCGCCGACCTTCCACTTGGCCGACTTCACGAACTGGAACACCCCGATCGGCCAGCCCTGGTTCCAGGCCCGCAGCGCGAGCCCGAAGGCGGCCGTCGACTTGCCCTTGCCGATGCCGGTGTGCACGATCACCAGCGGCCGGTTGCGCCGCTGACGGGTCGTCAGTCCGTCGTCGGGGATGACGCTCGGCTGTCCCTGCGGCATTAGGCGGCCCTCCTGTTGCCCTGAACGTCCCTGACCAGCCCGGCGATCGAGTCCGCCCGCAGCTCCTCCAGCGTCACCGCGGCGCCCCCCAGTTCACCGGCGAGCTGCCCGGCGAGCCCCAGCCGCACCGGCCCCGACTCGCAGTCGACGACCACCGACGCGACCGAATCGGCCGCGAACAGCCGCGCCGCCCGCCCGGCGAGCGCCACCGGCTCCGGACCGCCGGTGGCCCGCCCGTCGGTCACCACCACCACGAGCGCCCGCCGCGCGGGATCCCGCAGCTTCTCCACCCGCAGCACCTCGTGCGCCCTCAGCAGCCCCGCCGCGAGCGGCGTACGGCCCCCCGTCGGCAGCGACTCCAGCCGGGCCGCCGCCGCGTCCACCGACGAGGTCGGCGGCAGCGCCACCTCCGCGGCCGACCCGCGGAAGGTCACCAGCCCCACCTTGTCCCGCCGCTGGTAGGCGTCGAGCAGCAGCGACAGCACCGCGCCCTTCACGGCACTCATCCGCTGCCGCGCCGCCATGGAGCCGGAGGCGTCGACGACGAAGAGGACGAGGTTGCCCTCACGCCCCTCACGCGTCGCCTGCCGCAGATCGTCCCGGCGCACCACCAGCCCGCGCCCGGACCGGCCGCGCGCCCGCTGGTGCGGGGCGGCTGCCTGCACGGTCGCCGCCAGGTGCAGCTTCGTCAGCGCCCCCTGCGGACGCCGCGCCCCTGTGGTCCGCCCGTGCTCGGTCCGCGCCCGCGAACGCCGCCCGGCGGCGCCCTCGCCGATCCCCGGCACGCTCAGCACCTTGGTCCGGAACGGCTCGGCGGCACGCGCGGGGGACTGCTCCGAGGCCCCCGAGGTCTGCGGCTCACCGTCCTCCCCGGCCTCCGGCCGCGCGCCCGTGTCCCCGCCCTGCGGCCCGGCGTCCGGCGCCGGCTGCCCGCCGCCCCCGCCCGGCCCGCCGCCGTCGGGGCCCGGATCGGGATCGGAGTCGGGGTCGCTGCCGTCGTCGCCGGAGAACTCCTCCAGCGTCTCGTCCAGCTTGCTCTCGTCCAACCCGGGCGCGTCGAAGGGGTTGCGCCTGCGCCGGTGCGGCAGCGCCAGCAACGCCGCCTGCCGCACGTCCTCGGCGAGCACGTCGGTCCGCCCGGCCCACGCGGCCAGCGCGGTCGCCGTCCGCGCCATCACGATGTCGGCCCGCATCCCGTCGACCTCGAACGCCGCGCAGGTCGCCGCGATCTGCCGCAGCGCCCCGTCGCCCAGCTTCACCTGCGGCAGCAGCTCCCGCGCGGCGACGATCCGCTGCCGTACGGCGGCCTCCTCGCCGGCCCAGCGCGCGGCGAACCCGGCCGGGTCGTCGTCGTAGGCGAGCCGCCGCCGGACGACCTCCACCCGCTGGTCGGGCTCCCGGGAGGCGGCCACCTCGACCGTGAGGCCGAAGCGGTCCAGCAACTGCGGCCGCAGCTCGCCCTCTTCGGGGTTCATGGTGCCCACGAGCAGGAACCGCGCCGCGTGCCGCACGGAGACGCCCTCACGCTCGACGTACGAGGCACCCATCGCCGCCGCGTCCAACAGCAAGTCCACGAGATGGTCGTGGAGCAGGTTGACCTCGTCGACGTAGAGGATGCCCCGGTGCGCGTCGGCGAGCAGGCCGGGCTCGAAGGCCTTCACGCCCTCCGCCAGCGCCCGCTCGATGTCCAGGGCGCCGACCAGCCGGTCCTCGGAGGCGCCGACGGGCAGCTCGACCATCCGCGCCGGGCGCTGCGTACCGGCGCCCGGCTCGTGCGGCCCGTCCGGGCAGGACGGGTCCGGTGCCGCCGGGTCGCAGGAGAACCGGCACCCGGGGACGACGGCCACCTCCGGCAGCAGCGCCGAGAGAGCGCGCACGGCCGTGCTCTTGGCGGTGCCCTTCTCGCCGCGCACCAGCACGCCGCCGACCGCCGGGGACACCGCGTTCAGCAGCAGCGCGAGCCGCAGGTCGTCCTGCCCGACGACGGCCGTGAACGGAAAGGGGGTAGTCACTTCTCGTCGCCTTCCAAGTCGCCTTCGAGCTCCAGGTAGGTGGCGCGCAGCCGCTCCAGCGTCTCCGCGTCCGGCTCCGCCCACAGCCCGCGGTCGGCCGCCTCCAGCAGGCGTTCGGTGATGCCCCTCAACGCCCATGGATTGGACCTCTTCATGAAGTCCCGGTTCTCCGCGTCGAAGACGTACTCGGCGCTGAGCTTCTCGTACATCCAGTCGTCGACCACGCCCGCCGTGGCGTCGTAGCCGAAGAGGTAGTCCACGGTCGCCGCCATCTCGAAGGCGCCCTTGTAGCCGTGCCGCCGCATGGCCGCCATCCAGCGCGGGTTGACCACCCGGGCGCGGAACACCCGGTGGGTCTCCTCGCCCAGCGTCCGGGTCTTCACCTGGTCCGGTACGGCGGAGTCGCCGACGTACGCCTCCGGGCTCGCGCCCGTCAGATGGCGCACCATGGCGACCATGCCGCCGTGGTACTGGAAGTAGTCGTCCGCGTCCACCAGGTCGTGCTCGCGCGTGTCGACGTTCTTCGCCGCCACCGCGATCCGCTTGAACGCCGTCTCCATGTCGCCGCGGGCCGCCCGCCCGTCGAGCCCGCGGCCGTAGGCGTAGCCGCCCCAGACGGCGTACACCTCGGCGAGGTCGGCGTCGCTGCGCCAGTTGCGGGCGTCGATCAGCGGCAGCAGGCCCGCGCCGTACGCGCCCGGCTTGGAGCCGAAGACGCGGGCCGTGGCCCGGCGCCGGTCGCCGTGCGCGGCGGTGTCCTCGTCGGCGTGCGCCTTCACGTAGTTCTGCCCGGCGGGCTCGTCCAGCTCCGCCACCGCCCGCACCGCGTCGTCGATCAGCCCGACCACATGCGGGAAGGCGTCCCGGAAGAAGCCGGAGATGCGGACCGTGACGTCGATGCGCGGCCGGCCCAGCTCCGCCAGGGGCACGACCTCGAAGCCGGTGACCCGGCGGGAGGCGTCGTCCCACACCGGGCGGCAGCCCAGCAGCGCCAGGATCTCGGCGATGTCGTCGCCCTGGGTGCGCATCGCGGACGTGCCCCACACCGTCAGGCCGACGGACTTCGGGTACTCCCCGGTGTCCTGCAGATAGCGGGCCACCAGCGAGTCGGCGAGCGACTGGCCGACCTCCCAACTCAGCCGGGAAGGAATGGCCTTGGGGTCGACGGAGTAGAAGTTCCGGCCGGTAGGCAGGACGTTGACCAGACCGCGGGTGGGCGATCCCGACGGGCCGGCCGGGACGTAACCGCCGTCCAGCGCCCGCAGGATGTGCCCGATCTCGTCCGTGGTGCGCGCCAGCCGGGGCACGACCTCGGTGCACGCGAACTCCACCACCGCGACGGCGTCGGGGAGTTCGGCGCCGAGCACCTCGCGCACCAGCGGTGCGCTTTCGGCGGCCGCCCAGTCGCGCGCCTCCATGCCCTCCGCGATCCGCCGGCACAACAGCTCCAGCAGGTCGATCGCGTCGGCGGCCGTGCGCGCCGGGCCGTCGACCAGGTCGGTCAGTTCGGCCGGCAGCTTCACCGGGGCGCCCGGCTCGGCCAGCAACTCCTTCTCCACGAGCCCGAAACGGGCCGCGAGCGAGGCCCGCAGCCCCGGCAGCGCGTTCGCCTGCCCGCCCCACACCTGTGAGGCCCGCAGCACCGCGAGGACCAGGTTGACGCGCGGCTCGCCGACCGGACCGCCGCCCAGGACGTGCAGGCCGTCGCGGATCTGCACGTCCTTGATCTCGCACAGGTAGCCGTCGATGTGCATGACGAACTCGTCGAACGCCGCGTCGTCCGGCTGCTCGTCGACGTGCAGGTCGTGGTGCAGTTCGGCCGCCTTGACCAGCGTCCAGATCTGCGCGCGCACGGCCGGCGCCTTCGCCGGGTCCAGGTCGGAGACGAGGGCGTACTCGTCGAGGAGCTGCTCCAGCTTGGCCAGGTCGCCGTAGGTGTCGGCGCGGGCCATCGGCGGCACCAGGTGGTCGACGACCGTGGCGTGCCCGCGCCGCTTGGCCTGGGTGCCCTCGCCGGGGTCGTTGACGATGAACGGGTAGATCAGCGGCAGGTCGCCGAGGACGGCGTCCGGGGCGCACCCCGGGCCGAGCCCCAGGCCCTTGCCGGGCAGCCACTCCATCGTGCCGTGCTTGCCCATGTGCACGATCGCGTCGGCGCCGAAACTGTTCTCCAGCCAGCGGTAGGCGGCCAGGTAGTGGTGCGACGGCGGCATGTCGGGGTCGTGGTAGATCGCGATCGGGTTCTCGCCGAAACCGCGCGGCGGCTGGATCATCACCACGACGTTCCCGAACCGGAGGGAGGCGAGGACGATGTCATCGCCGTCGACGTACAGCGAGCCCGGCGGTTCGCCCCACGCCTCCAGCATGGCGTCCCGCAGTCCGGGGTCCAGCTTGTCGAACCACGCCCGGTAGTCGGCGAGCGGCACCCGTGCGGGCGCGGCGGCCAGCTGCTCCTCGGTCAGCCACTCCACGTCGTGCCCGCCGGCCTCGATGAGCCGGTGGATCAGCTCGTCGCCGCCGGAGGGGTATTCGGTGAGCGCGTACCCGGCGCCCCGCAGCGCGTCCAGGACGCGCACCGCGGACGCGGGCGTGTCGAGGCCGACCGCGTTGCCGACGCGGGAGTGCTTGGTCGGGTACGCGGTGAAGACCAGCGCGACCTTCTTCTCCGCGTTCGGCTTGTGCCGCAGCCGCGCGTGCCGTACGGCGATCCCGGCGACCCGGGCGGCCCGCTCGGGGTCGGCGACGTACACCGGCACGTCGTCCGGCCCCTGCTCCTTGAAGGAGAACGGCACGGTGATCAGCCGGCCGTCGAACTCCGGGATCGCGACCTGCATCGCCGCGTCCATGGGGGACAGGGCGGCGTCGGACTCGTCCCAGGCGGCCCTGGACGACGTCAGGCACAGCCCTTGCAGCACCGGGACGTTCAGCTCCGCGAGCCGCCCGACGTCCCAGGCTTCTTCGTCGCCGCCCGCCGACGCCTGCGAGGCGTGCGTGCCGCCGGCCGCGAGGACGGTGGCGACCAGGGCGTCCGCCGTGCCGAGGATCTCGTACAGCCCGGCGTCCGCCCCGCGCAGCGAACCGCAGTAGACCGGCAGGGCATTGGCGCCGTGCGCCTCGATCGCGTCGCACAGGGTGTCCACGAAGGCATTGTTGCCGCTGAGTTCGTGGGCCCGGTAGAACAGCACGCCCACCGTGGGCCGGCCGTCGAGCAGGGCACGCTCGCCGTGGACGCCGTACTCGGGCATCCGCTGCGGCTCGACGAACCCCTCGCCGGTCAGCAGCACGGTGTCGGACAGGAACCGCGCCAGCTCGGTCAGGTTGGCGGGACCGCCCTCCACCAGGTACCGCAGCGCCTCGGCGACCACGCCGGCCGGCACCGACGACTCGGCCATCAGCTCCGCGTCCGGCACCGCCTCCCCGCCGAGCAGCACGGTCGGGACGCCGGACGCCTTCAGCGCGGCCAGCCCGTCCTCCCAGGCGCGCTTGCCGCCGAGCAGCCGTACGACGGCGATGTCGGCGCCCGCGAGCAGCCCCGGCAGTTCCCCGGCCACGTCCACCCGGGTCGGGTTGCCGATCCGGTAGGAGGCGCCGGAGGCGCGGGCCGCCAGCAGGTCCGTGTCGGCGGTCGACAACAACAACACTGTGCTCATGCGGGCGCTCCCGGTGGGATGAAGGGCAGTCCTTGCGGCGCGCCGGACTCGATGAGCCGCCACAGCGCGTCCGTGTCCGCGTGCTGTTCGATCAGGTCGCCGAGCCGGTCGAGCTGCTCCTCGCGCAGCGCGGCGAACGAGGTGTCGTCGGCGGGCACGAAGCGGCGGCCCGCGGCGGCCGCCACCTCGCGCAGGAAGGCCCGCCGGAAGCCGTCCGACTCCAGCGAGCCGTGCCAGTGCGTGCCCCAGGTCTGTCCGACCCGGCAGCCGTCGAGGCTGTGTCCTTCGTCATCAGAGATGAACGCCTGGCCTCCCTCGACGGAGGCGACCCCGTGGTGGATCTCGTAGCCCTCGACCCGCTCGCCGAGGGCTTCGCCCACCGGCCGGGTGAGGGTCTTCTCGCGGGCGAACCGCACCCGTACGGGCAGCACGCCGAGGCCGTCGACGTGTCCGCGCCGGCTTTCCACGTCGTCCTCGATGTGCTCGCCGAGGATCTGGAAGCCGCCGCAGATGCCGAGCACCGGCCGTCCTTCGGCGGCCCTGCGCACCAGCGCGTCCGCGAGCCGCCGCTCGCGCAGCCACTGGAGGGCCTGCACGGTGCCGCGGGTGCCGGGGATCACGACGAGGTCGGCGTCCGCCAGTTCCTCGGGCCGGTCCACGAACCGCACCACGACGCCCGGTTCGGCGGCCAGCGCGTCCACGTCGGTGAAGTTCGACATCAGCGGGACCGCGCAGACGGCGACCCGCAGGACGTCCTCGCCGACCGGCGGGGCGGTGTTCGACTCCCGCACGGTCCCGCGCAGGGAGACGCGCAGTCCGTCCTCCTCGTCGATGCCGAGCCCGTGCCGGAAGGGCAGGACGCCGTAGGTGTGCCGGCCGGTGAGTCCGTGCAGCATGTCCAGGCCCGGCTGGAGCAGGGAGACGTCGCCGCGGAACTTGTTGACCAGGAACCCGGCGACGAGTTCCTGGTCCTCGGGGGAGAGCAGGGCGACGGTGCCGAAGAAGGAGGCGAAGACGCCCCCGCGGTCGATGTCGCCGACCACCAGCACGGGCAGCCCGGCGTTGCGGGCGATCCCCATGTTCACGATGTCGGTCCGCCGCAGGTTGATCTCGGCGGGCGAACCGGCCCCTTCACAGATCACCGCGTCATACGTGCCCCGCAGTTCGGCGAGACAGTCGAGGACCGTGCCGAGCAGCTTCTGCTGCCGCCCGCCGTGATAACCGCGCGCGCTCATCTCGCCCACGGGCTTGCCCATGAGCACGACCTGGCTGCGCTGCTCGCCGCCCGGCTTGAGCAGCACCGGGTTCATCAGCGCGGTCGGCTCGATCCGGCACGCCTGCGCCTGCATGGCCTGCGCCCGCCCGATCTCCGCGCCCTCGCGGGTGACGAACGAGTTGAGGGACATGTTCTGCGCCTTGAACGGCGCGACCTTGACGCCCTGCCGCACCAGCCACCGGCAGATGCCGGCCGTGACGACGCTCTTGCCGGCGTCGGAGGTGGTGCCGGCGACGAGGAGACCACCGTTCATTTCCCGTGTCCCTTCACGAGGCTCACGACGAGGCGCGCGGCGGCACAGGCGCCGAGCGCGAGCAGACCGACCCGTCGGGACAGCCGCACGGCCCGTTCGATGTCGGGCACGGCGACGGCGCGCCCGTCCCGGTTCAGCACCGGCCGGTGCTCGACGCGCCCCCCGTACGACAGCGTTCCGCCCAGCCGCACGCCGAGAGCGCCCGCGAACGACGCCTCCACCGGTCCGGCGTTGGGGCTCGGGTGCCGGCCGGCGTCGGCCCGCCAGGCCCGCACGGCGCCCCGCCGGTCGTCGCCGGCCACGGCCGCGAGGACGGCGGTGAGCCGCGCGCCCGGCCATCCGGCCACGTCGTCGAGGCGGGCGGAGGCCCATCCGAACCGCCGGTACCTCGGGGACCGGTGCCCGACCATGGCGTCGAGCGTGTTGACGGCCCGGAACCCGACCAGCCCCGGCACGCCGGCGACGGCGCCCCACACGAGCGCCCCCACCACGGCGTCGGAGGTGTTCTCGGCGACCGACTCGACGACGGCGCGGGCGATCCCGTCGGCGTCCAGCGCCTGCGGATCGCGCCCGCACAGATGCGGCAGCCGCGCCCGCGCGGCCTCCACGTCCCCCGCCTCCAGGGCCCGCCCGATCACCCGGGCCTCCCGGGCGAGCGACGTCCCCCCGACGACGGCCCAGGTGGCGGCGCCGGTCAGCGCGACCGAGGCGGCGGCGGAAGGGCGTACGGCACGGGCGGAGAGGGCGCCCAGCGCCGCCGCTCCGCCCGCGCACACGACGGCGTGCAGCGAGCCCCACCCGCGGTGGTCCCGCCACAGCACCCGTTCCACGGCGCCGGCGGCCCGTCCGAACGCGGCGACCGGATGTCCGCGGCGGGGATCGCCGAGCAGCAGGTCGGTCACGAGTCCGGCGGCGGCGCCGTACGCGAAGACGCGATCGGCACGCATCGGCTCAGCCGGCCGCGGGGTGGGGCAGGGCTCGGGCGGTGTTCCTCGGCCGGCAGCCGCGCATGGCGATATGTCCTCACTCAGGGTGTCCACGCCCTGGTTCGAAGAGACCGGCGGTGAGAGTTCCTGGCTCCCGGGGCTCGCACCCCGGTGACAGTGGCGGGACCGCGCCGGACTCGCACCGGCTTCCTCTCCTGCCGCCGTAATTGGCCCCGGCAGTCCACCACGGGGCCGGAAGGGCCGTCAACCTGCCGCTGACCTGCGGCGGGGGAGTGTGCTCAGGCCCACACGCGAGGGGTCGCCTGGGTCACCGGAAACCGTTGCCGGAACGCGTGCGGAACCAGGTGGGGAAACGCGCGGGGACATGCGCGGGGAAACGCCTGGTGCCGGGACGGATCACCGTCCCGGCACCAGGGGGAGTCGGACCGCGGGCTCAGCCCTTGGCCATGATCAGGTTGATGCCGTACGCCACCGCCGCCGCGCAGGCGGCGAAGCACAGGTACGCGCCGGTCACCGCGAGGGCCGCCGAGTCGCCCTGCGCCACCGCCCGCTCGCGGCGCGACAGGCCCATGACGCCCAGGGTGAACAGGGCCACGAGGCCCACGGTGACCCCGAGGCTGACGCCGAAGACGGAGCCGAGGGCCGCCCAGTCGATCTTCATGCTGCTTCTCTTCCTTCTGCCGGGGATCAGACCGCGGCGGCCGGCGGGGTGGCCGGGGTGGCCGGATCGGGGGTGGCGGTCACGGCGGCCGGGGCGGCCGGCGACAGGATCGTCGCCGTGAGCTCCTCGGTCACCGGGCCGGCCGGGGGCGGCGTCACGGCGGCCATCGCCGCGGCCACCACGCCGTCCGGCTCCTCGACGTGGTTGACGTTGCTGTGGTCGACGACCTCGCGGCGGGAGATCTTCCAGATCGCGGCGCTGGAGGCGATCAGGAAGACGGCGACGACGGCGGTGCCCCAGTCACCGAGTCCGGTGACCGACTCGGCGAGCGCGCCGACCAGGGCGGCGGCCGGGAGCGTCAGCACCCAGGCGACGACCATCCGGGTGGCGGTCGACCAGCGGACCACGCCGCCCTTGCGGCCGAGGCCCGCACCCATCACCGAACCGGAGACGACGTGCGTGGTGGACAGGGAGAAGCCGAGGTGGGAGGAGGCCAGGATGGCCGTGGCCGCGCTGGTCTGGGCGGCGAAGCCCTGCTGCGGCTGCAGGTCGGTCAGGCCCTTGCCCATGGTGCGGATGATGCGCCAGCCGCCGATGTAGGTGCCGAGCGCGATGGCCAGGCCGGCGGAGAGGATGACCCAGGTGGGCGGGTCGGAGTCGGGGGCGACGACGCCGCCGGCGACCAGGGCGAGGGTGATGATGCCCATCGTCTTCTGCGCGTCGTTCGTGCCGTGGGCCAGGGAGACCAGGCCCGCGGAGGCGATCTGGCCCGCCCGGTAGCCCTTGTCGGCGGCCTTGCCGTCGGCCTTCCGGCCGAGCGTGTAGGACAGGCGCGTGGCGAACATCGCCGCGACTCCCGCGACGACCGGGGCGGCGACCGCGGGGATCAGCACCTTGGTCACCAGCACGTCGCCGTGCACCGCGCCCATGCCCGCCGAGGCGACGGTGGCGCCGATCAGGCCGCCCATCAGGGCGTGCGAGGAGCTGGAGGGGAGCCCGACCAGCCAGGTCAGCAGGTTCCAGAGGATCGCGCCGACCAGTGCGGCGAAGATGACCTCGGGACGGATGCCGGTCTCGTCGACGAGACCCTTGGAGATCGTGTTGGCGACCTCCACGGAGAGGAAAGCGCCCACAAGGTTGAGCACGGCGGACATGGCCACCGCGACCTTGGGCTTGAGTGCGCCGGTCGAGATGGTGGTGGCCATCGCGTTGGCGGTGTCGTGGAAACCGTTCGTGAAATCGAACGCGAGTGCGGTAGCCACCACAATCGCGAGGATCAGCGAGAAGTTTTCCATTTACCCAGGCAATCGTTCGAGGTCATTGGCGCGTCGAACGTACGTAACCTGGGTGAACGGAAGGTGAACTGAGGCGGGCCGCAGGATGTCCGAAAAAGGGGGTCGGCGGTTCCGCCGTCCGGTCTGCCCGCGGTGGCGGTGACGGTTGGGTTTCACGTGGTCACGTACGGTGTTCCGGTCCGGAACGGCGGCGGGCCCGGGGGTGTCCTGGCAGGATCGCCGCATGGCTGAGCAGCGAGCGGACCGGCGGGGCGGACGGGGTGGACGCAAGGCCCGGGATGCCCGGGATGCCCGGGAGGGCGGGCCGGTCGGGCCGGTCGGGGCGGAGGAACGGGGCAGGGCGGTACGGGCCGAGGAGACGCGCGCCTGGGAGGATCTCGTCGCCACGGCCCGGCGCACGGTGGCCGACGGGCTGGTCGTCGGCACCTCCGGCAACGTCTCGGTACGCGTCGGGGACACCGTCCTCGTCACGCCGTCCGGGGTGCCGTACGACCGGCTGACCGCGGGCGACCTGACCGCCGTCGGCCTCGACGGCCGGCAGGTGCTCGGCTCGCTGGTGCCGACGAGCGAACTGCCCATGCATCTCGCCGTCTACCGCACGACCACGGCCCGCGCCGTCGTCCACACCCACGCCGTGCACGCGACGGCCGTCTCCACCCTCGTCCCCGAACTGCCGACGATCCACTACATGGCCGCCGCGCTCGGTGGAACCGTCCGTGTCGCCCCTTACGCGACCTACGGCACCGACGAGTTGGCCGAGAACATGCTCCGCGCCCTCGCCGGCCGCTCCGGCTGCCTGCTGCAGAACCACGGCACCGTCACCTACGGCGCCACCCTCGAACAGGCCTACGACCGCACGGCCCAGCTCGAGTGGATGTGCCGTCTGTGGCTGACGGCGTCCGCGGTCCCGGGGCTGTCGCCGTCCCTGCTGACGGCGGAGCAACTGGCGGAGGTGGGGGAGCGGCTGCGGGGATACGGACAGCGCGACCGCCCCGCCCCGGCCCGCCCCGCGCCGGACGGATCCGCCCGGGACTGACCCGCCCAGGCCTGCCCGGGACTGACCCGCGCGGGGCCGACTTGCCTGGGACTGACCTGCCCGGGACTGACCTGCCCGGGACTGACCCGCGCGGGGCCGATCCGCCCGGGACTGACCCGCCCGGGATCGGCTCACCGCGTCGTAGCCCGACCCGACCCGGCCCGACCCGCCGCGCACCGCCGTGTCACCCCGCCCCGTCCGCCCACTGGCCGGTGACGCGGTCCGCCGGGACACTGGACGGGTGCGCACCGTCAAAGCATCGGCCGCCGCCGTCACCGCCGCCCTGGCGGCCGGCGCGGCGAGCGTGGCCGTCGGCCGGCTGGCCAGCGACGCCGCGCTCAAGGCGCCGCCGGGCAAGCCCCTGCCCACCGAACCCCGGCTCACCGTGCACGCCACGGCCCCGGACCGGATCTCCCTGACCCGCGACCTGGCCTCGACACGCCCCGGCACCTACGGCCTCACCGACGCCGGCGCCCACGCCGTCGTCGGCCCCGTCCTGGGCACCGCGGGGAACTCCGCCGACGCGGTCGTGCGCCGCCTCGAACGCGTCACGCGCGGCACCCTCGAGCCCGGCGACAAGGTGTGGTTCACCCCCGGCCTCCACGTCGGCGACCCCGGCACCGCGCTCGGCCTCGACCACGCCGACGTCACCATCCCCGGTGAACTCGGCTCCCTGCCCGCCTGGTTCGTCCACGGCGTGCGGCAGACCTGGGTGATCGCGGTGCACGGCCTGGGCACCACCCGCGAACTCGCTCTGAACGTCATGGAGTTCCTGCACGACCGGCGCTTCCCGGTGCTCGTCCTCGCCTACCGCGGCGACCCCGGCGCCCCCCGCTCCCCGGACGGCCTGAGCCACCTGGGCGAGACCGAGTGGCGCGACCTGGACGCGGCGATCCGCTACGCCGTACGGCAGGGCGCCCGGCAGGTCGTCCTGTACGGCTGGTCCACCGGCGCCACCATGGCGCTGCGCGCCGCGCTGCACTCGGGCGTGCGCGAGCGTGTCTCCGGCCTGGTCCTGGACTCCCCGGTCCTCGACTGGACGACGACGCTGCGCGCCCTCGCCGCGGCCCGCCGTACGCCGGCCGCCCTGCTGCCGCTCGCCGTGCGGG
The DNA here is from genome assembly GCF_035656535.1 of Streptomyces sp. H51. NCBI lineage: Bacteria > Bacillati > Actinomycetota > Actinomycetes > Kitasatosporales > Streptomycetaceae > Streptomyces > Streptomyces sp. H51. Next base: position 59,700 of record NZ_JAYMHD010000039.1, on the reverse strand, counting down.
CCGCGCAGGGCCGCACCGGCCTGTACGGCGACCGCTCGGCCGGCCTGGCGGACGCGGCCCGGCTCACCGTCCCGACCCTCGTCTTCCACGGCCCGGGCGACGCCCTGGCCCCCTGGGAGCTCTCCCGCGGCCTCGCCCGCGCCCTGCCCGGCCTGGTCGCCCTGCACACGGTCCGGGACGCCCCGCACGGAGCGATGTGGAACGCCGACCCGGCGGCCTACGAGGAGGCGCTGCGCCGCTTCCTCACCCCCCTGATGTGAGCCGCGGCGAGCCCCCTCCCGCCCCCGGTCCCGGAGATTCCGCTTGAGGCCGCGGGACCGGCCTGTTCCGGGCGCTCCGGGGCCCTGCGGAAGCCGCACTTCCGCCCTGTCCGGCGCCCGCGGTGACATTCCGTTTGGGTTTTCGGACCGTCAACCGGAAGACTGCACCCGTGACGTCCCGTATCCCGCGCGACTCCAGGCTTCGACTCGTCCGCCCGCGACCCCTGGCCGCCGCCCCCTCAGCAGTGAACCAGCGGCGCCCGCGGCGCGCCGCCCCCCGCCCCCCGGAGGGCACACCGGCCCCCGCGGAACTGGCCAGGATGGCTCGCTCCGGCCTGGCCGCCGCGGCCCGCGTCGCGCGCTGGGCCGACACCGCGCTCGGCGTGGGCCGGGACGGCGTGACCGCCGACGGAAAGGCCACCCTCTCCGACGCGACCGCCGAACACGCGGCGGCGGACCTGGGCCTGAGCGTGGCTCAGGTGCGCGCCGACTGGGACATCGCCCGCCTGGCCGGCCTGGTGGAGGTGCACGGCGGCCGGGCCCGGCCCGGCTGGCGGCTGCGCGCCTGGGACCGCGACGACAGCGCCGTCCTGCGCGGCTGGGTCGCCCTCTTCGACGCCTGGTCGCTCGCCTACCCCGAGCCCGCCCACCACGAGCCCGCCGCCGTCGCCGAGGTCGTCTCGGCCATGCCCCAGGTGCTCTCCTTCCTCCAGCTGTCCGCCGGCCCGGTCCCCGTGGAGCAGCTCCTGGACCTCCTGGAGCAGCGGGTCACCGAACTGCGCACCGAGCGCTGCGAGATCCCCTACGGCCCGCAGCCCGATCCGGCCCTGGAGACCGGCTGGCAGGACACGCCCCTCGCGCCGCTCCTCGACTGGGCCCTGCACGCCCTCGCCTCCGTCGGCGCGCTCACCTGCGGCGACGGACAGGCCACCCTGACCCCGCTCGGCAGCTGGGCGGTCTGGGTCAAGCTGGAGCAGATCTGCGTCGCCGCCCAGAGCCCCGCCGGGAACATCGAGCAGAGCGCCGAGGACATGCTCCGCGGCTGCGCCCAGCTGCGCCCGAACGCCGCCCGGGCCGAATACCGCGCCTGGCTCGCCGCCCGCCCCGTGGGCAGCGCCGTCACCGAGCTGCTGGCCGCCGCCCGCGGCGAGGACGCCCTGCTGCGCGGTCTCGCCTTCGAGGCGCTGCGCGTGGTCGGCGCCCCCGCCGAGGCGGACGTGCGTTCCGTGGCCGACGAGCCGACCCTGCGGCCCTACGCGCTGCTGTGGCTCGCCGAGCACGACGGCATCGACCCGGAGGACGCCCACGAGGTCCTCACCCGGGAGGAGGCCACCTGGCTGTGGGTGGACACCGCCGCCGCCGTCGCCGACCACGGCGAGGCCCCCATGCTGGTGCGCCACCTGGAGTCCGCCGTGCAGCCGACCGTGCCGGCCCTGCTCGACGAGGTGCGCGCCGTCGGCCACCCCCGCACCGTGCAGGTCCTGGTCGCGCTGGCCGCCGCGCACCCCGACCCGGCCCTCGCCAAGGCCGTCCGCCGCGCCGCCTTCCAGGTGCACACCGGCGGGGACTAGCCACCGGCCGGCCGGGGGAGCCCGGAAGGGCTCCGGCCTCCGTCAGGCCCGGATCTCCGGGGCGTACGTGCCGAAGCTCCATATGTTGCCCTCGACGTCCCGGGCCATGTAGTCCCGGCCGCCGTACTCCTGGTCCGTCGGGGGCGTCAGGATCTCCGCGCCGTGCTCCGCGGCATGGCGGTGGTGTGTGTCGACGTCGTCCACGGCGACGTACACCCCGGTGGTGCCCGCGTCCTTCATGGCCGCGTCGAAGACGCCGCCGCGGCCCTTGGAGGCGATCATCACCGCGCCGTTGCCCTGCACCAGCTCGGCGTGCATGACCACGCCGTCCTCGCCCTCGTACACCGACAGCTCGGTGAAGCCGAAAGCCTCCGTGAGCTGCCTGATCGCCGTTCTCGCGTCCGCGTACAGCAGCGTCGGGCAGATGCTCGGACGTCCGCCGTGCGTGCCGGCCATACCGATCACTCCCTCGTGATCACGTCGGAAATGTCATCCACCGTCCAGTGTGACAGCGGCCACTGACAACGGCCCGCGCCCGCCGGGCCGGAAAAGCGCTTGCATGCGCCCGTTAGACTTCTCCCATGGCCATTCTCCTCGCGCATTAGACGGCGGGAACGTCCTCAGCCGCCCACCCGCCAACCCCTGTCCGCCCTGGAGTCTGTCCGTGATCTCCGCCTCCGGTATCGAGCTGCGCGCCGGTGCCCGCATCCTCATCGAGAACGCCAGCTTCCGCGTCGCCAAGGGCGACCGCATCGGCCTGGTCGGCCGCAACGGCGCCGGCAAGACCACCCTCACCAAGTGCCTGGCCGGCGAGGGCATCCCCGCCGCCGGCACCATCACCCGCTCCGGCGAGGTCGGCTACCTCCCGCAGGACCCGCGCACCGGCGACCTGGACGTCCTCGCCCGCGACCGCGTCCTGTCCGCCCGCGGCCTCGACGTACTGATCCGCAAGATGCGCGAGAACGAGCAGCGCATCGCCAACGGCCAGGGCGCCACCCGCGAGAAGGCCATGAAGCAGTACGAGCGCCAGGAGACGGAGTTCCTCACCAAGGGCGGGTACGCCGCCGAGGCCGAGGCCGCCACCATCGCCGCCGCGCTCAACCTGCCCGACCGGGTGCTGAACCAGCCGCTGCACACGCTCTCCGGCGGTCAGCGCCGCCGTATCGAGCTGGCCCGCATCCTGTTCTCCGACGCGGACACCCTGCTGCTGGACGAGCCCACCAACCACCTCGACGCCGACTCGATCATCTGGCTGCGCGACTACCTCAAGACCTACCGCGGCGGCTTCATCGTGATCTCCCACGACGTCGACCTGGTCGAGACGGTCGTGAACAAGGTGTTCTACCTGGACGCCAACCGCGCCCAGATCGACATCTACAACATGGGCTGGAAGCTGTACCAGCAGCAGCGCGAGGCCGACGAGAAGCGCCGCAAGCGCGAGCGCGCCAACGCCGAGAAGAAGGCCGCCGCGCTGCATTCGCAGGCCGACAAGATGCGCGCCAAGGCCACCAAGACGGTCGCCGCGCAGAACATGGCCCGCAGGGCCGACAAGCTGCTCGCCGGCCTGGAGGCCGTCCGGCAGTCCGACAAGGTCGCCAAGCTGCGCTTCCCGGAGCCCGCGCCCTGCGGCAAGACCCCGCTGACGGCCGAGGGCCTGTCGAAGTCGTACGGCTCGCTGGAGATCTTCACCGACGTCGACCTGGCCGTCGACAAGGGCTCCCGGGTCGTCATCCTCGGTCTCAACGGCGCCGGCAAGACCACCCTGCTGCGCCTGCTCGCCGGCGTCGAGCAGCCCGATACCGGCATGGTCGTCCCCGGTCACGGCCTCAAGCTCGGCTACTACGCCCAGGAGCACGAGACCCTGGACCCCGAGCGCACGGTGCTGGAGAACATGCGCTCGGCGGCCCCCGACATGGACCTCGTAGAGGTCCGCAAGGTGCTGGGCTCGTTCCTGTTCTCCGGCGACGACGTCGACAAGCCGGCCGGCGTGCTCTCCGGCGGCGAGAAGACCCGTCTCGCCCTCGCCACCCTGGTGGTGTCCTCGGCGAACGTGCTGCTGCTGGACGAGCCGACCAACAACCTCGACCCGGCCAGCCGCGAGGAGATCCTCGGCGCGCTGCGCACCTACAAGGGCGCCGTCGTCCTGGTCACGCACGACGAGGGCGCCGTCGAGGCGCTGCAGCCGGAGCGGATCATCCTGCTCCCGGACGGCGTCGAGGACCTGTGGGGTTCCGACTACGCGGACCTCGTCGCCCTCGCTTGACCGAACTCGTGATCAACGGCGTAGGGATCATTCGGCTCATCGTTGATCCGTCATCTGGGTGAGATCGCCTGGTACCCGGGTGTGTCCGCCATCGATTTCGCGGCCGAGTCCTCCATCGCCGGGGGCTCGGCCGTCGCGCGTCGCTGACCAGGAACTTCGCCGGTGAACCCGTTCGGCCCAACGAACGCGACCGTGCGGAAGCGGGCGTTCCGTATGTGGGGATGCGCTCCTGTCGTCACAAGCCTGTCTCACGGACCTTGCCGAATGGGTGGCCATGAGCGCCCGGAGGGGTGATCATGAGGAGACCAGAGCGCACTTCCCATGAGGAGGCACGGGTGGCCGAGACTCTGAAGAAGGGCAGCCGGGTGACCGGCGCCGCGCGCGACAAGCTCGCGGCAGACCTGAAGAAGAAGTACGACTCCGGTGCGAGCATCCGGGCGCTGGCCGAGGAGACCGGCCGCTCGTATGGCTTCGTTCACCGGATGCTGAGCGAATCGGGCGTCACGCTGCGTGGGCGTGGCGGGGCGACTCGCGGCAAGAAGGCCGCTTCGTCCTGACCCGGGCGGCCCATCGGCTTCGATGGTGGCCACCCGGTCGGTCTCCCTTCGGCCCTTGAGGGACCCGGGGGGACGTGAGACCGGCCGGGTGGTTACTGTGCAGTCACTTAGCTCTGCTCTGCTGACCGCACTCATCGGAGGCGCCCCATGGCTTCGCCCGCCCAGGACCTCGGTCCGGTACTCGACAAGGACGGCGTACGGCTCACCGTCGACGACGCGATCGCCACGGTGACGCTGACCAACCCGGCCAAGCGCAACGCGCAGAGCGCCCCCATGTGGCGTGCGCTCGCCGAGGCGGGTCGGCTGCTGCCGGGGTCGGTCCGTGTCGTCGTGCTGCGCGCCGAGGGCCAGTCGTTCTCGGCCGGTCTCGACCGGCGCATGCTGACGCCCGAGGGAATCGAGGGCGAGCCGACCTTCCTCGACCTCGCGCGCAGCAGCGACAGCGAACTGGACGCGGCCATCGCCGAGTACCAGGAGGCTTTCACCTGGTGGCGGCGCAGCGACATCGTGTCGATCGCCGCCGTGCAGGGACACGCCATCGGGGCGGGCTTCCAGCTCGCGCTCGCCTGCGACCTGCGCGTCGTCGCGCACGACGTGCAGTTCGCCATGCGCGAGACCAGCCTCGGACTGGTCCCCGACCTCACCGGCACGCACCCGCTGGTGAGCCTGGTCGGTTACGCCCGGGCGCTGGAGATCTGCGCCACCGGACGCTACGTGCAGGCCGAGGAGGCCGTGAGCACCGGCCTGGCGAACCTCGCGGTGCCCGCGGACCAGCTCTCCGACGCGGTGCGGGACCTGGCGTCGGCGCTGCTGGCCGCCCCGCGCGACGCCGTGGTCGAGACCAAGGCGCTGCTGCGCGGCGCACCGGGACGTTCGTACGACGACCAGCGCGCCGCCGAGCGCGCGGCCCAGGCCCGACGGCTGCGGGACCTCGCCGGCCTCGGCGAATAGACCGTCAGCCGACAGCGGTCAGCCGACAGCGGTCACCAGCACCGTCACGGTCGGCCGGCCGGGCAGCGTCCCGGCGACCGCCCCGCGGACCCGCCGGGCCACCTCCACGGCCCGGTGGTCCGCTGCCACCGCCACCTCCACCCGGACGTGGCGGTGCGGCAGGCCGGCCGCCCGCGTCCGCCGCTCCTCGACGTGCACGGCGCACCCCAGCCCGGCCGTCAGCCGGGCCACGCCCGCCACCGCCAGGACGGCCGCGGTGACGCGTTCCTCGTCCGGTGTCCCCGGCCGCGCGGCCTCCGGCACCCGCGGCGACGCCACGGGCGTGCGCTCCGGCTCGGTGTCCAGCAGGGCCGCCACCCGCAGGTCCACCTCCGTCACCGCCGGCCCCAGCAGCCGCGTGGCCGCGGCGCCCAGGGCCGCGCGCAGCCGGGCCGCCGTCGCCGGCAGCGGCTCGGCCGCCGTCGCCGCGAACTCGGCCGTCACCCGCAGCGGGCCCGGCGGCAGGGCACCGGGCGGCGGCGGCACGACGGGCTCGGAACCGTCCTCCGGGTGGGCCGGCGCGATCCGCAGCGCGTCGACCCGCACGCCGGGCACCTCCAGCGCCGCACGCCGCAGCACCGCCCCGGCCGCCGCCTCCGAGATCCACGCGCCGTCGCGGGGGCCGCCCAGGGGCAGCAGCCTGCCGAGCGCCAGCCGCTGCCGTACCGCGTGCGTCCACTGCTCCGCCGTCATTGCTCCAGACTGCCGCATCTCCGGCGCATCATGGCTCAGGCCCGCTTACCGTGGTCGAAGGGGGACCACAACGCGACCGGACGACCACGCGACCGGAAGGGACGTGACCGCGATGAGCGAGATGACGGAGCGGAACCGGCCGGGGACCCCGCCGGGGCAGAACGAGGTGCCGGAGACCCCGGCCACGCGCAGGGTGCAGGCGGCGCGGCGCGGCAGCGGCGACCCCGGCACCCGCGGGCGCACCACCATCGCCGACGGCGTCGTCGAGAAGATCGCCGGAATGGCCGCACGGGACGTGCTCGGTGTGCACACCCTGGGCAGCGGGCTCAGCCGCACCTTCGGCGCGGTGCGCGACCGGGTCCCGGGCGGTTCGAAGTCCGTGGCGCGCGGGGTGAAGGCCGAGGTCGGCGAGGTGCAGACCGCGCTCGACCTGGAGATCGTCGTCGACTACGGCGTGTCGATCGCCGACGTCGCCAGGGCCGTGCGGGAGAACGTCGTGGCGGCGGTGGAGCGCATGACCGGCCTGGAGGTCGTCGAGGTCAACATCGCGGTCAGCGATGTCAAACTGCCGGAGGAAGAGGGCGAGGAGCCGGAGCCGCGGATCCAGTGACCGCAGGGCCACCGGACCGTCCGCACCGCTGAGGGGAGCGCACCATGAGCAGGGCCGTGGTCGGCATGATCGCCGGAATGGCGCTGGGGTTCGCCGGTTATTTCGGCGGGTTCGGGGCCTTTCTGCTGGTGGCCGCCATGGGCGCGGTCGGCTTCGTCGTCGGCCGTTTCCTGGAGGGGGACCTGGAGGTCGGCGATTTCTTCCGCACGCGTGACGGCCGGCGGCGGTGACGTCCGTGAGCGACGGCGCCGAAGCGTCCCGCGGGCCCCTGGCCGTCGTCGAGCCGGGCGGACGCGGGGCGCTCCGGATCGCCGACCGGGTCGTCGCCAAGATCGCCGGGCAGGCCGCCCGGGAGGCGCTCGGCGAGCTGCCCGCCCCGGCCGCGCCCCCGTACGCCACCGTCGTGGTGCGTCACGAGGCCGCCCACGTCCGGGTCCACCTCGAACTCGACTATCCCTGCGACATCGGCGCCCGGTGCCGCGCCGTGCGTCGGCACGTGGCCCGGCGGGTAGGCGACCTGGTGGCAATGGAGGTGCCGGAGGTCGCCGTCCGCGTGGAACGGCTGCACCTGGCCCCGGCGCACGACGTGGCACAGGGGAGGACGCGATGAGCGAGCCCCAGGGCCCCCAGGGCCCCCAGGGCTTCGAGGGCACGACACAGCGGCTGCCGGTGGTCGAGCGGGACGCCGGCCCGGACGAGGCGTACCGGCCGCCGCCCCCGCCGGAGCGCGAGGGCGGCCGGGAGAGCCGCTTCTGGTCGGCGCGCCGCGTCCCCGCGGGCGTCACCGCGCTGCTGCTCCTGCTCGTCGCGGGCGTCTTCCTCTACGACATCGCCGCCGTGCGGGCCCACCGCCCTGCCCTGGGCTGGCGCCGGGAACTCGCCCGGCAGCTCGCCGAGCGGCCCCTCGACGACACCTGGGTGCTGCTCGGCGCGGCGGTCGCCGCCGTCCTCGGCCTGTGGCTGCTCGTGCTGGCCGCCACGCCCGGCCTGCGCGACGTCCTGCCGATGCGGCGCACCCACCCCGACGTCCGCGCCGGACTGCACCGTGCGGCCGCCGCCCCGGTGCTGCGCGACCGCGCCATGGAGGTGGCCGGCATCCAGTCGGTGCGGGTGCGGATCGGCCGCGCCCACGCCGACGTGCGCGCCGTCTCGCACTTCCGGGACCTGGACGACGTGCGCGCCGACCTGGACAGCGTGCTCACCGACGCCGTCGGCGGCCTGGGGCTGGCCCGGCCGCCCGCGCTGTCGGTGCGGGTGCGCCGGCCCGGACGGAAGGGGTGAGCGCCGTGCTCACGATCGTCAACCGGGTGCTGATCGGGGCGGTCGGCCTGCTGCTGTTCCTGCTGGGCGGCTCCGTGCTGGCCGTCGGCCTGGGCCTGCGGCCGCCGTCCTGGTGGATCCACCACGGACGGCACGACGTGCTGCTCAGCCACGCCGAACGGACCCGCTGGCGGGACGCCGGCTGGTGGTGGCCCACCGTCCTGGCCGTCCTCGCCGTCCTGGTCCTGCTGGCCCTGTGGTGGCTGACCGCGGTCCTGCGCCGGCACCGCCTCGCCGAGGTCCCGGTCGACACCGGCGACGGCGAGGGCGCCCTGCTGCGGGGGAAGGCGCTGGAGGGCGTGCTGGCCCGCGAGGCGGGCGAAGCGGACGGCGTCGCGGCAGCCCACGTCCGGCTCACCGGCCGGCGCACCGCGCCCGAGGCCCGCGTGGCCCTGCGCCTGGAGCCGCACGTGGACCCCGGCACGGTCCTGCACGACCTCACGGAGCGCGCCCTGCGGCACGCCCGCGACTCGGCGGGCCTCGCCGCGCTGCCCGCGGAGGTCCGCATCAGGAGCGCCGAGTACCGTGCCGAGAGGGTGAGCTGACGCAGCGGAGGACGGGCGGGCCGCCGGGCACCGGGGCCGGGCTCAGAACCCGTGCCGCATCCCCCCGTCCACCGGCACCATGATCCCCGTCAGATAGGACGCGGCCGGCGACAGCAGGAACGCGGCCACCCGGCCGAACTCCTCCGGCGTCCCGTACCGCCGCAGGGGGATCCGCGACTCCTGGGCGGCCCGCGTGGCCTCCGGGTCGGCGGACAGCGCGTCCAGTTCGCGCACCCGGTCGGTGTCGATGCGGGCCGGCAGCAGCCCCAGCACCCGCACGCCGCGCGGCCCCAGCTCGTCCGAGAGGGACTTGGCGAACCCGGCGAGCCCGGGCCGCAGGCCGTTGGAGATCGTCAGCGCCGGGATCGGCTCGTACACCGACGTGGACAGCACGAAGCCTATGACGCCGCCCGCGTCCAGCTCCGCCGCGGCCGTCCGCGCCAGCCGGACCGCGCCGAGGAACACCGACTCGAACGCCGCGCGCCACTGCTCGTCCGTGTTGTCCGCGACGAACCCGGCCGGCGGTCCGCCGACGCTGACCAGGACGCCGTGGAAGCCGCCGAAGTGCTCACGCGCCGCCGCGATCAGCCGCGCGGGTGCCTCCGGGTCCGCGTTGTCCACGGCCACCCCCGCGGCGTTCGGCCCCAGCGCGGCCACCGCGTCGGCGACCCGCTGCTCGTCCCGCCCCGAGACGACCACCTTCGCCCCGTCGGCGACGAGTTCCCGCGCGGCGGCGTGGCCGAGGCCGTTCGTGGCTCCGGTGACGACGTACACCCGGTCCTTCAGTCCAAGATCCATGCCCCTATCCTGCCTCCTCGTCCCCGAACAGGGCGAGAGCGGTGTTGACCAGGCCGATGTGGCTGAACGCCTGCGGGAAATTGCCCAGGTGGCGTCCGGTGACGGGGTCGTACTCCTCCGACAGCAGCCCCACGTCGTTGACGAGGCCCACCAGCCGTTCGAACAGCTCCCGCGCCTCAGCGGTGCGGCCGGCCGCGTGCAGCGCGTCCGCGAGCCAGAACGAGCAGACCAGGAAGGCCCCCTCACCGCCGGGCAGCCCGTCGACGGTCGAGTCGTCATTGCCGTAGCGGCGCAGCAGCCCCCGGTGGTCCAGTTCCTCCCGGACCGCGTCGATCGTGCCGGTCACGCGCGGGTCGTCGGGCGGCAGGAAGCCGACGCGCGGGATGAGCAGCAGCGAGGCGTCGAGCTCGCGGGACCCGTAGTACTGGGTGAAGGTGCCGCGTTCGGCGTCGTAGCCCTTCTCGCACACCTCGCGGTGCACCTCCTCGCGCATCGCGCGCCAGCCGTCGAGGTCGCCGTCCAGCTCCGGGTTCTCCTCCAGTGCCCGCACGGCCCGGTCGGCGGCCACCCACACCATCACCTTGGAGTGGACGAACTGGCGCCGGCCGCCGCGCACCTCCCACAGCCCCTCGTCCGGCTGCCGCCAGTGCGCGCGCAGCCAGTCGACGAGGGTTCGCTGGAGCGCCCAGATGTCCGGCTTGGGGGCCAGTCCGGAACGGCGTGCCAGCGCCAGGGAGTCCATCACCTCGCCGTACACGTCCAGTTGGAGCTGGTCGGCGGCCCCGTTGCCGATCCGTACCGGGGTGGAGCCGGCGAAGCCGGACAGCCACGGCAGCTCCAGCTCGGACAGCCGCCGCTCGCCCGCCAGGCCGTACATGATCCGCAGGTCGGCCGGGTCGCCCGCGACCGCGCGCAGCAGCCAGTCCCGCCAGGCCGCCGCCTCCCCGTGGTAGCCGCAGGCCAGCAGGGCGCCGAGGGTGAGGGTGGAGTCGCGCAGCCAGCAGTAGCGGTAGTCCCAGTTGCGCACCCCGCCCGGCTCCTCCGGGAGGGAGGTGGTGGCGGCGGCGACGATGCCGCCGGTCGGCGCGTAGGTGAGGGCCTTCAGCGTGATGAGGGAGCGCAGCACCGCGTCCCGGTGCGGGCCCCGGTAGCCGCAGTGGGCGGCCCACGCCCGCCAGTCGGCGACGGCCGCCTTCAGCGCCCGGTGCGGGTCGATCTGCCGGGGACGGGGCTCGTGGGACGGGTGCCAGGTGAGGACGAACGCCACCTTCTCGCCCCGGGAGACCGTGAACTCCGCACAGGTGCTGAGGTTTTCGCCCCAGGTGTGCACGGCGGGCTCGCTGCGCAGCCAGACCGAGTCCGGTCCGGCGACGGCCACCCGGTGACCGTCGGTCCGGCGTACCCACGGCACGATGGAGCCGTAGTCGAAGCGCAGCCGCAGCGTGCTGCGGACGGTGACCTCGCCGCGCAGGCCCTCGACGATGCGTACGAGGTCGGGAGCGCGGTCGCGCTGCGGCATCAGGTCGGTGACGCGGATCGCGCCCTCGGCGGTCTCCCACTCGGTGTCCAGCACCAGGGTCTCTGGGCGGTAGGCGCGCCGGGCGCAGGGGCCGTCGACGCCTTCCGGGGCGATGCGCCAGTGGCCGTTGTCCTCGTCGCCGAGCAGGCGGGCGAAGCAGGCGCCGGAGTCGAACCGGGGCAGGCACAGCCAGTCGACCGAACCGTCCCTGCCAATCAGGGCGGCGGTCTGTTCGTCGCCGACGATCGCGTAGTCCTCGATGCGCGGGTGCACGGAGTCCGGATTCCCGGCGGACCGAGGGGGCAATCAGGGGAGTGACCGGGGAAGCGATGCGTGCGCGGTCCCGCCGTCCGCCCCCGAGAAGATCACCCCGGGGTGCGAGGGGGTCTGGTTGAGCACCCACAGGCCGAGCAGGGTGGCCAGGGCGAAGACGACGGTGATCAGCACGATGAGGACCAGCCGCCGCCGGCGCTCCCGGCGCAGCCAGTCTCCGCGTGCCGTGCGATAGGCGTCGGGTGCGGGCCGCACCTCGCCGGCCAGCGCCTCGAGCGCCTCGCGCAGTCCCCGCTCGGTGCGGTCAGGACCGGTGTCCTTCATCGCCGGGCCTCCATCGCCTTGTTCAGCGCGGCGATGCCGCGTGCCATGTGTGTCTTCACCGAGCCGCAGGAGATCCTCATCGTGGCGGCTATCTCGCTCTCCTTCAGGCCGAGCCAGTGCCGCAGCACGAGGGCCTCCCGCTGACGGGCCGGCAACCGCTGCAGCGCGTCGATCAGCACCCGCTGGTCGTCCCGCAGCAGCGCGGTGCTCTCGGCGGAGGCGACGGCCTCCTCGAGAGGGCTCGGCGGATTCTCCACGTGCCTGCGGGCCACCTGCAGGTGACGTATGCGCATCCGGGTCAGGTTGCACACCGTGGACCGCAGGTACGCCTCGGCCGCCTCGACGTCCCGCAGTCGCCGCCACCTGCGGTAGATCTGGTAGTACGACTCGGCCACCACGTTCTCCGGATCGTCGGCGCCGAGCAGGACGGCCAGGCGGAGCATGGAGGAGTAGTGCAGCTCGAAGAGCCGGGCGAGCGCGGCCTCGCGCTCCAGCTCGGCGGGGTCCTGCAAAGCTGGTGCCAGGGCCTCGGCGAGCGGTTGCGGGGACGGCTCCTGCAGCGGAGCGGGCTGTCTGCGTCTCACGGGTCGTTCGCTTCCGTCTCGGGACACCGCCTGACGGCCAGGCGGGACGGCAGGTCGGTCAGATCGGCGCCGCGCGGGACGCCGAGCCGTTCCAGGGCCGCGGTGCCGGCCACCGCGACGATCAGATTGAGCACGAGGGCCGCCAGCCCGGCATAGACCTCGAACGCTCCGAAGCCCAGTGCGAGCGTGGAGGAGAACCCGTCCCGTACGACCATGACGGTCCCGGCGGCCATGCCCACGCCCCACCCGGCGAGCAGCGCCCGCGGATGCAGCCGTCCGGTGAACAGGCCGACCGTCACCGCCGGGAAGATCTGCAGGATCCACACCCCGCCGAGGAGCTGCAGGTTGACGGCGTCCTGGTCGCGCAGACCGAACACGAACGCGATCGCGCCCACCTTCGCGGTGAGCGACACCGCCTTGGCGATGCGCACCTGCCGCTTGGGCGTGGCGGTGGGCTGGACGTACTCGACGTAGACGTTCCGTACGAAGCCGGTGGCGGCGGTGATCGACATGACGGCGGCCGGGACCAGCGCCCCCACGGTGAGAGCGCCGAACACCAGTCCGGCCAGCGGCCCCGGCATCAGCCGGTCGACCAGCATCGGGACCGCGGACTCGGCAGCGCCCCGCGGGGCGCGCACCCCGGCCGCGAGGGCCGCGATACCGAGGAAGCCGAAGAGCGCCAGCAGCCCCGTCCAGGCGGGCAGGGTCACCGACACCTTGCGCAGGGTGCGTGGCCCGTCGGCGGCGAAACCGGCGGTGAGCACGTGCGGGTACATCAGCAGGGCGAGGGCCGAGCCGAGGGCCAGGGTGCCGTACGCGGGCTGCTGCTCGGGGGCCAGCACCAGCGCCGGGCTGCCCAGCTGCCGTGCCGCCCCGTCGAAGACCGCGCCGGGGCCGTGCAACCGCTCCAGCACCAGCCAGGTCACGGCCGTGAGTGAGACGAACACCGCCACCGCCTTCAGCGCGGAGATGACCGCGGGCGCGCGCAGCCCGTGCCGGTACGTCGCCACCGCGAGCCCCGCGAACAGCGCCACCATCGTCAGGTCGCCGGCCGCGCCCCGCGGATACACGCCCCCGGCTGTGAGCACCGCGCGTATCCCGAGCAGTTGCAGCGCGAGGTACGGCATCGTGGCCAGGATGCCGGTCAGGGCGACCACCAGCGCCAGCGGCGGTGAGCCGTAGCGTCCGCGCACGAAGTCGGCGGCGGTCACGTAGCCGTGCCGCCGGGCCACGGTCCACAGGCGGGGCAGCAGCACGAAGGCGAGCGGGCAGACGATCACCGTGTACGGCACGGCGAAGAAGGCGGGCGCGCCGTTGCCGTACGCCAGGCCCGGCACGGCGGTGAAGGTGTACGCGGTGTAGACGGTGCCGCCGAGCAGCAGCCAGGTCCACACCGGGCCGAGGCTGCGGTCGGCCAGCGCCCAGCCCTCCAGGGAGGGCAGCCGGTCGTTCGGGTGCAGCCGCCGCGCGGTGACGGCCAGCAGCGACGCCCCGCCGATCACGGCGAGGAACGTCGCGGTCATGGCGCTGTCGGCCATGGGTCACCGTCCTTGGTGTGCCTGTGCCCTCTCGGGTGAGTTGCGCCAGGGGCCCGCCCGGAGGACAGGAAACCGGCGGGAAATCTTCCGGACATTCGCTGTCAACCGGTTCGGGCGGATGGGCAACTCTTGCACGGACCCACAGCGGACGGGAGAGGAGCGCAGGTCATGGCACGGACCGGTCGGCACCGGCTACGGCGCGTCGCGATCGCCGTACTGCTCCTCGCGCCCGCCGCGGGCCTGCTGTGGGTGCCGCTGTACGCGGGTGCGGGTCCGCGGCTCGCGGGGACGCCGTTCTTCTTCTGGTACCAGCTCGCCTGGGTGCCGGGATCCGGCCTGTGCCTGCTCGCCGCGTACGCGCTGACCCGTGAGCGCCCTCGCTGAGCCGCCCCCTTCCTTTTTCCCCGCCGGTCCGGCGGTGGCCCGTCACCGGTCCGCCGCCGATCCACCGCGCACGTCCCGTCACGTCCCGTCACACCGTCCAGGTGAGGAACCGTCATGCCTACGTCAGCCATGCCCGAATCCGGCCGCGCAGCGCCGCAGAGATCCCGCACGCGGTCCGTACTGCTGTGGGGCGCCGTCTCCCTGGCCGGTGCGATCGCCTGGGGCGTGCTCGCCCTGGCCCGCGGTGAGGAGATCTCCGCCGTCTGGCTGGTGGTGGCCGCGCTCGGCTCGTACGCCATCGCCTACCGCTTCTACTCCCGCTTCATCGCCCGCCGGGTGCTGCAGCCCGACGACCGCCGGGCCACCCCCGCCGAGCGCCTCGAGGACGGCGTCGACTTCCACCCCACCGACCGCAGGGTCCTCCTGGGCCACCACTTCGCCGCGATCGCCGGCGCTGGACCGCTGGTCGGGCCGGTGCTCGCGGCCCAGATGGGCTACCTTCCCGGCACCCTGTGGATCGTGGCCGGAGTCATCTTCGCCGGAGCGGTGCAGGACATGGTGGTGCTGTTCCTGTCGATGCGCCGCGACGGCACCTCGCTCGGGCAGATGGCCCGCGACGAGATCGGCCGGGCGGGCGGGGCCGCGGCCCTGGTCGCGGTCTTCGCCATCATGATCATCCTGCTGGGCGTGCTGGCGCTGGTCGTCGTCAACGCGCTCGCCCATTCCCCGTGGGGCACCTTCTCGGTCGCCATGACCATCCCCATCGCCCTGTTCATGGGCTTCTGGCTGCACCGCATCCGGCCCGGCCGGGTCGTGGAGACCAGCCTCATCGGCGTGGCGCTGCTGCTCCTGGCCATCGTCGGCGGCAGTTGGGTGCAGGACTCCTCGCTGGCGTCCGCGTTCACCCTGAGCCCGACGACGCTCGTCTTCTGTCTGATCGGCTACGGCTTCGTCGCCTCCGTCCTGCCGGTGTGGATGCTGCTCGCCCCGCGCGACTACCTCTCCACCTTCATGAAGATCGGCACGATCGCGCTCCTCGCGGTCGGCGTGGTCGTGGCCGCGCCGGTGCTGCGGGCGGACGCGGTGAGCGACTTCGCCTCCTCGGGCGCCGGGCCCGTCTTCGCGGGGGCGCTGTTCCCCTTCCTCTTCATCACCATCGCGTGCGGCGCGCTCTCCGGCTTCCACGCGCTGGTCTCCTCGGGCACCACCCCGAAGCTGATCGAGAAGGAGTCGCAGGTCCGGATGATCGGCTACGGCGCCATGCTGATGGAGTCGTTCGTCGCGATCATGGCGCTGATCGCCGCGGCGGCGCTGGAACCGGGCCTGTACTACGCCATGAACGCACCGGCCGGACTGCTCGGCGCGACCGCCGAGTCCGCCTCGCACGCCGTGGCCGGCCTCGGCTTCACGATCACACCCGACCAGCTCACCCAGGCGGCGAAGTCGGTGGAGGAGCAGACGCTCATCGCCCGGTCCGGCGGGGCGCCCACCCTCGCGGTCGGCATGTCGGAGATCTTCTCCGGGCTGTTCGGCGGCACCGCGATGAAGGCCTTCTGGTACCACTTCGCGATCATGTTCGAGGCGCTGTTCATCCTGACGACCGTCGACGCGGGCACCCGGGTCGGCCGCTTCATGCTCCAGGACATGCTCGGCAACGTGTGGAAGCCGGTCGGCCGGGTCAACTGGAAGCCGGGCATCTGGCTGTGCAGCGGCCTGGTGGTCGCCGCGTGGGGCTACTTCCTCTACACCGGCGCCACCGACCCGCTCGGCGGGATCAACCAGCTCTTCCCGCTCTTCGGCATCGCCAACCAGTTGCTCGCCGCGGTCGCCCTGACCGTCTGCACCACGGTCCTGGTCAAGTCCGGTCGGCTGCGCTGGGCCTGGGTCACCGGCGTCCCGCTGGTCTGGGTGGTCGCGGTCACCTTCACCGCCGGATGGCAGAAGATCTTCTCCGACGATCCCAAGATCGGCTTCTTCGCCCAGCGCGCCCGCTACTCCGACGCCCTCGACGCCGGCCAGGTCCTGCCGCCCGCGAAGAGCCTCGACGACATGCACACCGTCGTCACCAACTCCACCGTCGACGGCGTGCTGATCGCGCTGTTCCTGCTCCTGGTCGCGGTCGTCATCGGCAACGCCGCCGTGGTGTGCGTGCGGGCGGTACGGACTCCGGGAGCACTGCCGACCAGCGAGGCGCCGTACGTGGAGTCCCGCATCGAGGTGCCCGCACGGGAAGAGGCGCCGCTGGCGGGAGCCAGCTCGTGAGCGTCCGCCACTGGGCCCGGACGGTGCGGTGGTATCTGCGGGAGCTGACGGGCGAAGCGGAGTACGACCGCTACTGCGCACGTCACCGGCGTCACCACCCGCAGGCCCCGGTGCCGACGCGGCGGGAGTACCAGGTGCTGCGCTCCCTGCACCGGGAGACGCATCCGCAGGGCCGCTGCTGCTGACGCGGGCCTCCCGAACCGCGGGGCGGGCGGAGCTCCGGACCCACGCCGCCCGCCCCGCGCCGTTGCTCACCCGAGGGGACCGACATGCGCACCGCCCGGAAGACGCCGGGCCCGTCTTCGAGCGCATCGGCCGGCACATGACGCCCCACCCGTGGAACATGCTGCCCGATCCGCGGCGCACGTTCCTGTACTGGCGGGACCGGCTGGTGGGACGCCGGCGCGGCTGACGCCTGCGGGCCTAAACCGCCGCCGGTTCGGCGTCGGCCGGCTTCTGCCCCGCCGCCTGGGCCCGGTCGCGCGCCTCACGTCGCGCCAGGGCCCACCAGCCCACCGGGACGGCCGCGGCGAACAGCCACCACTGGATCATGTACGCGTAGTTCAGCGGCGCGTCCTCGCTGCCCGGATCGGAGATCAGCTGCGGGGTGCCGCCCTTCGGCTCGGGCGCCGTCTGCTGGATGTAGCCGCCGAGGACCCGGGCGCCGAGCCGGCGCGCCTGCTCCTCGCTGTCGATCAGCATGATCTGCCGGTCCGGCAGGCCCTTGAGGTCCTTGATGCCGCTCGCCGCGGTCGTCTCGTCGGGCATCAGCCGCCCCGTGACGGTGACCTGCCCGCGCGGCGGTGCGGGGACCTCGGGGAAGGCGCTCTGGCTGCGGTCGTTCGCCGGGACCCAGCCGCGGTTGACCAGCAGCACCTTGCCGTCGGTCAGCGTGAACGGGGTCAGGACGTGGTAGCCGACCTCGCCGTCGGAGTTGGTGCGGCGCCGGACGGCGACCTCGTGGGCGGTGTCGTAGCTGCCCCGGGCGGTGACGGTGCGGTACTTCTGCTCGCCGGTCACGGCGTGTCCGGGGGAGGTCAGCCGCTCCACGGGTACCGGATCGGCGTGCAGCGCCTCGGAGACCTGCTGGTTGCGTGCGGTGCGCTGGTCGTAGCGGTGCATCTGCCAGAAGCCCAGCCTGATCATGGTCGGGATCAGGAGCAGGGCGACCAGGGTGAGGATCACCCACTGCCGGGACAACAGGAAGCGGTACACCCCACGACCGTACAACCCGGGCGAGGGGTGTCCGCGGGCGGGTCGGGCTCAGACCCGGTCGACGATCCCCGTCCTCCCCTCCGCGCGGGCGCAGTGGCCGCCGCAGTACCAGTGGCCCTCGACCTCGACGCCCTGGCCGATGATCTGCACCCGGCAGTGCTCGCAGATCGGGGCCATGCGGTGGATCGCGCAGGAGAAGCAGTCGAAGACGTGCACCGCGCCCTGCGCGTGGACCTCGAAGGTCATTCCGTAGTCATTGCCGCAAACTTCGCATCTCGCCATGCGCCACAGAGTGGGCCGTCACCGCCCTGCGGGCGAGCGGGCCGTGGGCGAGTCGCGCGGCAATCACCCGTCCGTACGGGTCACTCGTCCGCCGGTTCCACGTCGCCGAGCAGCTGCCCGAACGCCGCCTCGTCGACGACCGGCGTCCCGTACTGCCGCGCCTTGAGCACCTTGGACGTGCCGGCCTCCGGGTCGTTCGTGACGAGCAGGCTGGTGAGCCGGGACAGGCTGGTCGCGACGTGCAGTCCGGCCTCGACCGCGCGGTCCTCCAGCAGCTCGCGGTCGACCGAGGTGTCCCCGGAGAAGGCGACCCGCATGCCCTGCTTGAGCGGTCTTCCCTCCTGGTACCGCCCCGGGTTGGGATACGGGCAGGCCGGCCGCTTCCGGGACGGGCGCCAGCCGCCGGTGCGGGAGCCGCCGTAACCGCCGTAACCGCCGTGGCCGTCGGCCTGCCGGCCGATGCGCGGGGCGGGCCGGTCCGTCCACTCCGTCAGCGGCCGGCACTCCTGCAGCGGCAGCCGCACACTGCCCGCCGCGGCCGCCCGCAGGCTCGGCCGGAACGCCTCCGCCAGTACGCGCGCGTCGTCCAGCGCGTGGTGCGCCCGCTGCTGCACGACGCCGAAGTGGGCGGCCAGCGACTCGAGCTTGTGGTTGGGCAGCGGCAGGTCCAGCTGCTTGGACAGCGCGATGGTGCACAGCCGCTGCCGCACCGGCGCCTCGCGCTCGGCGCGCGCGTACTCCCGGGCGATCATCTGCCAGTCGAAGACCGCGTTGTGCGCGACGAGCACCCGGCCCCGCAGCCGGGCCGCGAACTCCTCGGCGACCTCCCGGAACAGCGGCGCCCCCTCGAGCACCTCGCTCGTCAGGCCGTGTATCCACACCGGGCCCGGGTCGCGCTCCGGGTTGACGAGTGTGTACCAGTGGTCCTCGACTTCGCCGCGCGCGTCCAGCCGGTAGACGGCCGCGGAGATGATCCGGTCGTCCCGGGCCAGGCCGGTGGTCTCCACGTCAACGACCGCGTATCCCTGGGGATACGCGGCCGGCCACGTCGTGGGGGAGGACGCGGGCGTCGTGCGGTCTTCGAGCATGGTTCCTGAGGATAAGGGCCGTGACTGACAGTCCCCTCCGTCAGGTGCCTTCTCGCACAGACGTGTTCGAGCATCCGCGATGTCTGTGATGTCGGTGATGTAACCATATGTGGCGCACCGAAGGGTCGCGCGCGCTGCCGGTCCCGCATCAACGGGCGCCGCCGCGCGGGCGGTTGGAATCCCGCGCGTCCGACGGCCGGTTCCGCGGCCCCCGCTGCCGGGTGGGAACCGGAGGAGATGAGACGATTCCGGCGTGATGGAACCTACGCACCTCGAGGCCCACGAGGGTGGAATGGGCCAGCGGCTCAACTGGCTGCGGGCCGCCGTCCTCGGCGCCAACGACGGCATCGTCTCCACCGCCGGCCTGGTCGTCGGCGTGGCCGGAGCGACCGACGACCGGGCTGCCCTGCTCACCGCCGGACTGGCCGGACTGCTGGCCGGGTCGATGTCGATGGCCGCCGGGGAGTACGTGTCCGTCTCCACCCAGCGGGACTCGGAGAAGGCCGCTCTGGCCATGGAGCGGCGGGAGTTGCGCGAGTCGCCGGAGGTCGAACTGGAGGAGCTGACCGGGCTGCTGGAGGCGCGCGGACTGTCGCGCGAGGTCGCCCGGGAGGCGGCCGAGCAGCTGACCCACCGGGACGCGCTGCGCGCGCACGCGCGCGTGGAACTCGGCATCGACCCCGACGAGCTGACGAACCCCTGGCACGCGGCATGGGCGAGCTTCCTGGCGTTCACCGTGGGCGCGCTGCTGCCGCTGCTCGCGATCGTGCTGCCGCCCGCGGACTGGCGGCTGTGGATCACGGTGGTCTCGGTGCTGGCCGCCCTCGTCCTCACCGGCTGGTCCAGCGCCCGGCTGGGCGCCGCCGCCCCGGGCCGGGCGGTGCTGCGCAACGTCATGGGGGGCGCGTTGGCCATGGGCATCACGTACGCGGCGGGGAGCCTGCTGGGGGCGGTCGGGGTGTGAGACCCCGGCAGCAGCCGGACCGCGGGGCGTCCATTGGCGGAGACGGCCAAGAAGCAAGCGCGTACCCCTGGTAATACTTGTCGGTAACAACCTCTAGCCCGCGGCTCACCGGCGCCTCTACGGTGCCATCATGCCGAACCTGCCCGATGTCGTGCTGTGGTCGATACCCGCCTTCGTGCTCCTCACCGTCGTCGAGATGGTCAGCGTGCGGATCCATCCCGACGAGGACGCCGCCGGGTACGCGGCGAAGGACGCGGCGACCAGCGTCGGCATGGGCCTCGGCAGCCTCTTCTTCGACTTCCTCTGGAAGATCCCGATCGTCGCGATCTACACGGCGGTCCACGAACTCACGCCCCTGCGGGTCCCGGTCCTGTGGTGGACCGTCCCCCTGATGCTGCTCGGGCAGGACTTCTTCTACTACTGGTCCCACCGCGGCCACCACGTCGTCCGCATCCTGTGGGCCTGCCACGTCGTCCACCACTCCAGCCGGAAGTTCAACCTCACCACCGCGCTGCGCCAGCCCTGGACCTCCCTGACGGCCTGGCCGTTCTACCTCCCCCTCGTCGCCGCCGGTGTGCACCCGGCCGCGCTCGCCTTCTGTTCCTCGGTGAGCCTCGTCTACCAGTTCTGGATCCACACCGAGCGGATCGACAGGATGCCGCGCTGGTTCGAGTTCGTGCTCAACACGCCGTCCCACCACCGCGTCCACCACGCCTCCCAGGGCGGCTACCTGGACCGCAACTTCGGCGGGATCCTCATCGTCTGGGACCGGCTGTTCGGATCCTGGGTGCCGGAGACCGACCGGCCCGTCTACGGGCTGACCAAGAACATCGACACCTACAACCCGGTCAAGGTGGCCACCCACGAGTACGTCGCCATCGCCAGGGACCTCAGGGCGGCGGCCGGCTGGCGCGAGCGGGCCGGACGACTCCTGCGCGGGCCGGGCTGGCAGCCGGCGCCCGCCGCCGCGGTGCGCGCCGAGGGAACGGTCGAAGGAACGGTCGAGGAGACGGCGGCCGCGTGAACCCCTCGCGCGTCTCCCGAGCGGCGTCGGCCGCCCTCACCGCGTTCACCGTGGTCACGCTCGTCGACCTGGTCAGCCTCACGATCGGCTTCCATCCCGGGCACGCCGTCGCCAAGCCGCTGCTGATGCCGCTGCTGGCCGCCTGGGCCGGGTTGCGGGGAGCGCCCCGGCTGCTGATCGCCGCCCTCCTGCTTGGCTGGGGCGGCGACGTGCTGCTCCTGTCCGGCGCCGACGCGGCCTTCCTCGCCGGGATGGCGTCCTTCGCGGCCGGGCACGTGTGCTACCTCGCCCTGTTCCGCGCGCACGGCACCGCACGCGCGCGTACCGGTCCGCTCGCCCTCGGCTACGCCGTCGCCCTCGCCGTGACCGTCGTCCTGCTGTGGCCGGACCTCCCGGAGGGCCTGCGGGTGCCCGTGGTCTGCTACAGCACCCTGCTCACGGCCATGGCGTGCGCCTCCGCCGTCCGCTTCGGCGCCGTGGCGGGTATCGGCGGCGCGCTGTTCATGCTCTCCGACACCCTCATCGCGACCGGCATCGCCGAGTGGCCCCAGCTGCCGCACCCCGATTTCTGGATCATGCTGACGTACACGGTCGCGCAGCTCCTCCTGGCCCGGGGCGTCCTCGGCGAGCGCCCCGCACCGCGGGAGCCGCGCCGGGCGGTGCGCTCGGCCGCCCCGTGAGCGGGCCGTGCGAACGGTCGCGGCGCGGGCCGGGGCTCACCATCTGATGGGCAGCGGCAGCGCCGTCAGCAGTCCCGACACCATGACCACCGCCGCCAGCACGACGACCTCCGCCCGTGCCGGGGCGCAGGCGGTGAGCGGGCGGGCCGCCCGGCGCAGCCGGATCCGCGCCCACAGCGCGAGCACGGCGACGGCGGCCACCAGGATCACCTTGGCGAGCAGCGTGCGTCCGTAGGCGGTCGTGGTCAGCTGGTCGAGGATCGTCTCCGGCGGCATCCGGCGCAGCGAACTGCACACCCCGGTCGCGGTGACGGCGGCGAGCAGGACGGCCGCCACGCGCGCGTACAGGCCGAACAGGGCCGCCCCCGTCTCGCCGGGGCCCCACCGCCGCAGCGTGCGCAGGGCGTGCAGCAGGCCGCCCGTCCACAGCGCCGCGCACGTCAGGTGCACCACCGTCAGGCCGGAGCCGAGCAGCGGGGCGTGCTCCACCGGGGGGTGCGCGCGCAGGGCCTCCGCGACGACCACCGCGGCCAGCGGCCACAACTGGCCGGCCGGACGGCGGGAGACGGCGCACAGGCCCGCCGCGAGGAAGGCGTTCACCTCCACCAGCGCGAGCTTGCCGTCGCGCGAGGCGTACAGGCCGCCGACGTCGACCTGGGCGAGACTGTGCGGCACCAGGTTGCCCGTCGCCACCACCGAGGCGAGCCCCAGGGCGGCCACGAAACCGGCGGCGGCCGCGTAGGGCGCCCAGCTGCGGGGTGCGACGGCCGGGGCGCCGGGCACGGAACGGGCGAGCCCCCGGACGAGGAACTCGCCCGCCGGCACGCACAGCGCCAGGAACAGCACCGCGCGCAGCAACGCGATGCCGCCGTCGCCGGGCGCGGCGGCCTCTCCGGTGCCGCGCAGCGCGGCGGACGGGCCGAACAGGGGGATCAGGGCGCCGAGCGCCGCGAGGGCGAGCAGGGCGGCGGCCCGGCCGACGCCGGGCCGCCGTATGGACCCGCTCGCGTCGGCGGCCTCCGGCGTGGGTCTCGTCAAGGTCACCCCAGGATCTTCACCAGACGGCGCAGAACCGGGCAAGTCAAGGAAAACGACCGGCGGTACGGTGTTCCGCTCACGGGTACGCTTCCGGCCCGGTCCGGGAGTCAGGCCCAGCGCGGCGCGTCCGACCCCCAGGGCGTGGCCGGCCGCGCCCAGTCGGCGGGCCCGCCGGCGAAGGAAACCGGAGGCAGGGCGTATCGCAGCCGCCCGATCGCGCTGTCCGTCAAGGAGAGACGGGAACCCGGTTCGTCGCAGGCCGCGTGGACCGGCTCGCCCGGCTCGCCCGGGTCGATCTCCTCGGTCAGCCATTGGGCCGTCCGGGCCAGTGCCAGCCGCACGAGCCGGCCGCCGCCCTCCCGCGACTGCTCGGTCAGCGCCCGCAGCACGGCCGCCGCCAGCAGGTACCCGGTGCCGTGGTCGAGGGCCTGCGCCGGCAGCGCGCCGGGCCGCTCCGCCGATCCCTCCAGGACGGCGATCCCGGAGGCCGCCTGCACCAGGCTGTCGAAACCCCGCCGTCCGCGCCACGGCCCGTACGCGCCCCACGCCGACAGCTGCGCCACGACCAGGCCGGGGCGCCGCTCGGCCAGCGCCTCGGGCGACAGGCCGAACCGGTCCAGGGCGCCGGGCCGGTAGCCGGTGACGACCACGTCCGCCGCCGCGAGCAGTTCCTCGAAGGTGCGCCGGTCGGTCGCCAGGTCCAGCGTCGCCGAGCGCTTGCCGAAGCCCGTGTCGGCGTGCTGGTCGGGCAGTTCGGGCAGCCGCGGCGCGTCCAGGCGCAGCACGTCCGCGCCGAGCAGGGCGAGGGTGCGGGTGGCGACCGGTCCGGCGAGGACCCGGGTGAGGTCCAGGACGCGCAGGCCGGCGGCGGGCAGCAGGGGAGAGCCGGCCGTCGGGGGGAGCACGCGCGCGTGCCCCGCGCCGAGCCGCTCGCGCTCGACCAGCGGCCGCCGGGCCACCTCGACCGCCTGCGCGTGCGCGGCCCACTCCTTCGGCGTGCGCAGCGCCACGGCGAGGCCGCCGGCCGCGCACACGGTCTCCTCGGCCTCCGCCGAGGACCGCTCCGCGAGCGCCGCCGCGACCGCGGCCACGTCCTCGGGGGCATCGGGGTCCGCGGACCGCTCGGTGCCCTCGGGTACGCCCAGCGCCGCCAGCAGCCGGGCCCGGTGGTGCGGGTAGTTGGCGTGCGTGCGCACCCAGCCGTCCGCCGTCCGCCAGAACCGCGACAAGGGGGCGAAGGTGACCGGGGCCCGGCCGTCGATCAGCAGGTGCCGCTCACTGTGGAACGCCGCGGCGACGGCCGCGTCGTCCACCCGGACCGCCGGCACCTCGTCGAGCCCGGCCCGCAGGGCCGCCAGCTCGGCGGCGGCCAGCGCGCACGCCCCGACGCAGGCCCGGGCCAGCTCCCGCACCGGCAGGCGGGCTTCGAGCGGGCCGGGGCGCACGACGGTCGAGACACGCGGGAGGAGGGCGGGGTCGCCGCCCAGCGCGCTCCAGGCGAACATGATGTCAGTCATGACTCAACTATGCATTATTGATTCAATCAATATATAGCCTCGCCGGGTCAAGTGCCGGATCGCCCGGACGGTGCCGGATCACCGGAACGGCGCCCAAGTGCCCGAACGGTGCCGGAGCGCGCGAAAGGGGCCGGACGGGAACGTCCGGCCCCTTTCGCGCACGTTCGCGGTACGAGCGGACCG
Organism: Streptomyces sp. H51; assembly: GCF_035656535.1. Lineage (NCBI taxonomy): Bacteria > Bacillati > Actinomycetota > Actinomycetes > Kitasatosporales > Streptomycetaceae > Streptomyces > Streptomyces sp. H51. The sequence continues at coordinate 35,218 of NZ_JAYMHD010000039.1, read as the reverse complement.
TGCGGGCTCTGACAGGCCCTGAGCCCGGGGGGCCGGAGCCCCCCGGGAAGCGGGTTACTTCACCGCGCGCAGCGCGTTGACGACACCGAAGCCGAAGAACCCGTTGACGCGCTTGCCGCCCACGCAGGTCGCGTCGACCACGCCGTCGCCGTTGCCGTCGTACGGCTCCGTCGGGCAGCCCGGGTTGTCCGCCTGCGCCTTCAGCAGCGCCTGCAGCTGGGCCGGGGTCGCCCACGGGTGCGTCGACTTCAGCAGCGCGGCGACGGCCGCGACGTGCGGCGAGGCCATCGAGGTGCCCTGCAGGAAGCCGTACTGGTTGTTCGGCATCGTGGAGAGGATGCGGCCGTTCTTCGACGGCGTGTCCGGGATCTGGTACTTGTCGCCGCCCGGACCCGCGACGTCGACGACGCCGTCACCGTAGCTGGAGTAGTACGACTTGGTGCCCTTGACGCCCGTCGCGCTGACCGTGACGACGCCCGGGAGCTGGGTCGGCACGTCGAAGCACTCGTGCGGGTCGACCGTCCGGGTCACGGCGGTCGAGTCGTCGGGGCTGGAGTCGTCGACCAGGGCGTCGGAGTCCAGGTCGTCGTTGGAGTTGCCCGCGGACGCCACGTTGAGCGTGCCCTTGCTCCGCGCGTAGAGCTGCGCCCTGTTGACCGCGTCGACGATGGCCCGCTGGTCGGGGTCGTCCATGCAGTTGTACAGCCACGGGTCGACGTAGTAGCTGTTGTTCGTGACCTCGACGCCGTGGTCGGCGGCGAACACGAAGGCGCACACGACGCTCTCCGGGAAGAACAGCGAGTTCTCGTCCGGCTGCGCCACGGTGATGCTCGCGACCTTCACGCCGGGCGCCACGCCCGCGACGCCGATGCCGTTGCGGGCCGCGGCGATCTCACCCGCCACGTGCGTGCCGTGGTAGTGGTCGGCGTCCACCGGACGCCACGAGCCGTACGTGGTGTCCGCCTTGCCGCTGACGCAGTTCGCGGACTGCCCGGCGGAGAAGTTCGGCGCGATGTCGGGGTGGGTGTCGTCGACGCCGGTGTCGATCACCGCGACGGTCACCTTCTTGCTGCCCGGGTTGATCTCGGCGGCCTTGTCGGCGCCGATCGCCCGCAGGTCCCACTGGTCGGCCTCCAGGGGCTCCTCTCCGGCCGCAGCGCTGTCCGCGACCTTCGCGGCCTGCGCCTGGGAGAGGTACTGCACGGCGCCCTCGTCCGTCGTCCCCGCCGCGGTGACCGGCGAGGTGCGCGAGGCGCCGGCCGACTGCACGCCGCGGACCTTGCGTATCTGCCGCGCGAAGTCGGGGTTGGCGGAGTGGGCGACGATCACGCCTATCTTGTCGTAGGCCACGACCACGGTGCCGCCGGCCGCGGTGATCGCGTTCTTGACCGACTCGATCGTGTGATGGTCGGTCTTCGTGTTAACGAGGTACGCGTAGGTCTCCGCGTCTGCTGCCTGAGCCGTCGACTCCGCCCGCGGGGCGGCCTGGGCCGCGACCGGCAGGAAGCCGAGCGAGGCGGTCAGGGACAGCACGACCGGCACCGCGAGAGCGAGCCGGCGTCTTGAACGCAGATGAGCCATGGGGTCTCCACATCATCCTGAAACAGAACCGCCCGAGACACAGGTGCTGCTCGGGCAGGTACATGACGGGTGGTGCAGACCCGAAACTATCTTCCGCAGTCGTTGGCCAGCAATGACTTACCCCAGGTGACTTCGGAAAGAACGGAAGGTGTTTGAACCCGTCCTCGTGTCGCGCCGTGCCCTTGGTCAGGGAACGCGAGGACACTCGCGCCCGGTCCCCTTCACCACCCGCAAACGCGAGGAGACTTCGTGGCCACCGACGCACCGCCGCCCTCGAAAACCGAAGACCGGCTCCCGTCCACCGAGGAGTTCGAGGAGGTGCAGAACAGCGCGGAGTTCGGCGAGCTTCGCCGCTCCCACCGCTCGTTCGCCTTCCCGCTGACGATCGCCTTCATCGCCTGGTACCTGCTGTACGTCCTGCTGTCCAACTACGCGGGCGGCTTCATGGGCACCAAGGTGGCCGGCAACGTCAACGTCGCCCTCGTCCTGGGGCTGGCGCAGTTCCTGACCACGTTCCTCATCGCCTGGTGGTACTCGCGGCACGCCGCCGCGAAGCTCGACCCCAAGGCGCAGGCGATCAAGTCCCGGATGGAGAACGGCGAATGAACCACGCGCAGACCACCCTGCTGGCGGCCGGAGCGGCCAGCGAGCACCGGACCCTGATCATCAGCCTGTTCTCGGTGTTCGTCCTCGCGACCCTCGTCATCACCGTCTGGGCCGGCCGCCAGACCAAGGACGCCGCCGACTTCTACGCCGGCGGACGGCAGTTCACCGCCTTCCAGAACGGCCTCGCCGTCTCCGGCGACTACATGTCCGCGGCCTCCTTCCTCGGCATCGCCGGCGCCATCGCGCTGTTCGGCTACGACGGCTTCCTGTACTCCATCGGCTTCCTGGTCGCCTGGCTGGTCGCCCTCCTCCTGGTCGCCGAACCGCTGCGCAACTCCGGCCGGTACACGATGGGCGACGTCCTCGCCTACCGCATGCGCCAGCGCCCGGTCCGCACCGCGGCCGGCACCTCCACGATCGTCGTGTCGATCTTCTACCTGCTGGCCCAGATGGCGGGCGCCGGCGTGCTGGTCTCGCTGCTGCTCGGCATCACCAGCGACGGCGGGAAGATCGCCATCGTCGCCCTGGTCGGCGTCCTGATGATCGTCTACGTCACCATCGGCGGCATGAAGGGCACCACCTGGGTCCAGATGGTCAAGGCCGTGCTGCTGATCCTCGGCGCGCTGCTGCTGACCTTCCTGGTGATGCTCAAGTTCAACTTCAACATCTCCGACCTGCTCGGCAGGGCCGCCGAGAACAGCGGCAAGGGCTCCGCCTTCCTCGAGCCCGGCCTGAAGTACGGTGCGACCTCGATCTCCAAGCTGGACTTCATCTCGCTCGGCATCGCCCTGGTCCTGGGCACCGCGGGCCTGCCGCACATCCTGATCCGCTTCTACACGGTGCCCACCGCCAAGGCCGCCCGGAAGTCCGTGAACTGGGCGATCGGCCTCATCGGCGCCTTCTACCTGATGACCCTCGCGCTCGGCTTCGGCGCCGCCGCGCTGATCAAGCCGGACGAGATCATCGCCTCCAACAAGGCCGGCAACACCGCGGCACCGCTCCTCGCCCTGCACCTGGGCGGCATCGACTCCAACTGGGGCGCCGTCCTGCTCGCCTCCATCTCGGCGGTCGCCTTCGCCACCATCCTCGCGGTCGTCGCGGGCCTGACCCTGGCCTCCTCCTCGTCGTTCGCCCACGACATCTACGCCAACGTCATCAAGAAGGGCCAGGCCAGCGAGAAGCAGGAGGTCACCGCGGCCCGCTGGGCGACGGTCGCCATCGGCGCCGTCTCGATCTTCCTGGGCGCCCTGGCCCGCGACCTGAACGTGGCCGGCCTGGTGGCCCTGGCGTTCGCGGTCGCCGCCTCCGCCAACCTGCCGACCATCCTCTACAGCCTCTTCTGGAAGCGCTTCACCACCCAGGGAGCCCTGTGGTCGATCTACGGCGGTCTGGTCACCGCGGTCGGCCTGGTGCTGTTCTCGCCGGTCGTCTCCGGCAAGGCGACGTCGATGTTCCCGGACGTCGACTTCCACTGGTTCCCGCTGGAGAACCCCGGCCTGGTCTCCATCCCGGTCGGCTTCCTGCTCGGCGTCATCGGCACCTACCTGTCCAAGGAGGAGCCGGACGCGGGCAAGTACGCCGAACTCGAGGTGCGGTCCCTCACCGGCACCGGCGCCCACTGACCCGCCCGCCGGCAACCCCCTGAGCGGCCGCGTCGCAGGATCCCTGCGGCGCGGCCGTGTGCCGCCCGGGAGACGGGGCACCCTGTCCCCGGGGAGAGTGCACCGTCGATGTCGGTGCCGTCGCGTACGCTCGCAGCTGGAGCAGAACGACCGATCCGCCACGAGGGAGGGGGCCCACGTGCTCATCGACACCTACGGCCGGGTGGCCACCGATCTGAGGGTCTCGCTGACCGACCGGTGCAACCTGCGGTGCACCTACTGCATGCCCGAGGAGGGCCTGCGGTGGCTGGCGAAGCCCGACCTGCTCACGGACGACGAGATCGTCCGCCTGATCGGCATCGCCGTCACCTCCCTGGGCATCCAGGAGGTGCGCTTCACCGGCGGCGAGCCCCTGCTGCGTCCCGGTCTGGTGGGGATCGTCGAGCGCGTCGCCGCCCTGGACCCGCGCCCCCAGACGTCCCTCACCACCAACGGCATCGGCCTGAAGCGCACCGCGCCGGCCCTGAAGGCGGCGGGCCTGGACCGGGTGAACGTCTCGCTGGACACCCTCCGCCCGGACGTCTTCAAGACGCTCACCCGCCGCGACCGCCACCGGGACGTGATCGAGGGCCTGCACGCGGCCCGCGAGGCGGGCCTGACCCCGGTCAAGGTCAACTCCGTCCTGATGCCCGGGCTGAACGACGACGAGGCCCCCGACCTCCTGGCCTGGGCCGTCGAGCACGACTACGAGCTGCGCTTCATCGAGCAGATGCCCCTGGACGCGCAGCACGGCTGGAAGCGCGAAGGCATGGTCACCGCCGGCGACATCCTCGCCTCCCTGCGCACCCGCTTCGAGCTGACCCCGGAGGGCTCCGACGCGCGCGGCTCGGCGCCCGCCGAGCGGTGGCTGGTGGACGGCGGCCCGCAGCGCGTCGGCGTCATCGCCTCCGTCACCCGCCCGTTCTGTTCGGCCTGCGACCGCACCCGCCTCACCGCCGACGGCCAGATACGCACCTGCCTGTTCGCCACCGAGGAGACGGACCTGCGCGCCGCCCTGCGCTCCGGCGCCCCCGACGAGGAGATCGCCCGCATCTGGCGGCTGGCGATGTGGGGCAAGAAGGCCGGCGCGGGCCTGGACGACCCGTCCTTCGAACAGCCCGAGCGGCCGATGTCGGCGATCGGCGGTTAGACCTGGCCGTCCGGCCCTTCGGGCGCCTGCCAGTCCTCGAGTTTCACGACGTCCTTCAGGAATCCCCGTACGCCCAGGAACTGCGACAGGTGTTCGCGGTGCTCCTCGCACGCGAGCCACGTCTTGCGCCGTTCCGGCGTGTGGATCTTCGGGTTGTTCCACGCCAGCACCCACACGGCGTCGGCCCGGCAGCCCTTGGCGGAACAGATGGCGTCACTCACGGATTCTTCTCTCCACCGCTGGTCTCTCCACCGCTTCGTCCCGCAACAGCGGCGAACAAGGCGACGCCGAGCAGCCACGGGGGGAGCTGCCCGGCGTCGGTCTGTCGCTCCGACGGGGGATGCGGAGCGCCTACGAAGTATGTCATGGGTCACCGGTCGCCCGGCACTGGAACAACATGATTGATCTGAGGTTTTCTTGAGCTTGGCGCCAAGTCGTCCCCCGGCCGCCGCCCTGCCGCCGGGGTCAGGTCCGCTCGTGCGGCCCGCTTCGTTCTCCCGGCGCGGGGCCGGCCTTGACATCTTCCGGATCGGGTTCCGTGAAACCGTCGTTCGTCCGGGGCGGCGCGACCATGGGACGCACCGGAGCGGTGAGGAACGTCGACGGAAGGGACGGCGCGTTCTCTCGCCCGGCGTTCGCGACCACCACCGCGATGTAGGGCAGAACCGCCCCGAGCACCAGCGCCACGATGGCGACCGGCCGCTCCACGTTCCACAGGCAGGCCGCGAGGATCACCGACACCGTACGGATCGACATCGAGATCACGTACCGGCGCTGCCGCCCGCGCACGTCCTCCTGGAGGCCGGTCCGGGCTCCGGTGATCCGGAACACCTGGACGCTGCCGCCGCCGCGCTGCTTCCGCATCACATTCCACCATCCGCCCGTCTGGGACTTCACCACACCCCGGGACCGGACCGCTCCGTCGGGGAAAAACAGCCCGGACACGTCCACGTTACGCCGCGTCCACGCCGCCCACGAGACCGGGTCCCCTCCCCGCCTGCGCGTACGCCGTCGGCCCCGGCGCGTAGGGCCGCCCCCGACATGCGCCGTACGGCGCACGGCCGGACACTCGACGTACCGCTCACGTCGAGTCGTTGCAGGAGGCTGCCATGGGGTGGTTGTGGGCGATCATCGTGGGATTCGTGCTGGGCCTGATCGCGAAGGCGATCATCCCCGGCAAGCAGCACAGTCCCCTGTGGCTGACGACGATCTTCGGCATGCTGGGCGCGATCGCCGGAAACGCCCTCGCCCGCGCTTTCGGCGTCGAGGCGACCCCCGGCGTCGACTGGACCCGCCACATCTTCCAGGTGATCGCCGCGGTCGTCATCGTCGCCGTGGGCGACAGGCTCTACATGGCGACCCTGGGCAAGAGAAGGCAACGCGCCTGAGGAGGCAACGCGGCTGAGGCGAAAGCTCCCGCCGCATCCCTGGGAACGCACCCGCCGACCCCCGGAAAGCGCGTGGGCGGGCCGCGGCCCCGAGGCCGCGACCCGCCACGTCCCGCGCCGTCGCGGGGCTCAGGCCCCGGTCACCTCGACGGCGGCCAGGTTCCGCTTGCCCCGCCGCAGCACCAGCCACCTGCCGTGGATCAGGTCCTCCTCGGCGGGGACGGCGTCCTCACCGGCGACCTTCACGTTGTTCAGGTAGGCGCCGCCCTCCTTGACCGTGCGCCGCGCCGCCGACTTGCTGGCCACCAGGCCGGTCTCCGCGAACAGGTCGACGACCGGACCGAGCGTGGCGACCCGGATGTGCGGCACCTCGGACAGCGCCGCCGCCAGGGTCCGCTCGTCCAGCTCCGCCAGCTCGCCCTGGCCGAAGAGGGCCTTGGAAGCGGCGACCACGGCGGCGGTCTGGTCGGCGCCGTGCACCAGCGTCGTCAGCTCCTCGGCCAGCGCCCGCTGCGCGGCACGGGCCTGCGGCCGCTCCTCGGTCTGCCGCTCCAGCTCCTCGATCTCCTCGTGGGACCGGAAGCTGAAGATGCGCAGGAAGTTCGACACGTCCCGGTCGTCGGCGTTCAGCCAGAACTGGTAGAAGGCGTACGGCGTGGTCAGCTCCGGGTCGAGCCACACCGTGCCGGACTCGGTCTTGCCGAACTTGGTGCCGTCCGCCTTGGTGATCAGCGGGGTGGCCAGGGCGTGCACCGAGGCGTGCGGCTCCACCTTGTGGATCAGGTCGGCGCCCGCGGTGAGGTTGCCCCACTGGTCGCTGCCGCCGGTCTGCAGCGTGCAGCCGTAGCGCCGGTACAGCTCCAGGAAGTCCATGCCCTGGAGGATCTGGTAGCTGAACTCGGTGTAGCTGATGCCCGCGTCGGAGTTGAGCCGCCGCGAGACGGCCTCCTTCGCGATCATCTTGTTGACCCGGAAGTGCTTGCCGACGTCCCGCAGGAACTCGATGGCCGACAGGCCCTGGGTCCAGTCCAGGTTGTTGACCATCAGCGCGGCGTGCGGCCCGTCGAAGTCCAGGAACCGCTCGATCTGGCCGCGCAGCCGGGTCACCCAGCCGGCCACCACCTCCGGATCGTTGAGCGTGCGCTCCGCGGTCGGCTTCGGGTCGCCGATCAGGCCCGTGGCGCCTCCGACCAGGCCCAGCGGGCGGTTGCCCGCCTGCTGGATCCGGCGCAGCGTGAGGATCTGCACGAGGTTGCCGAGGTGCAGGCTGGGCGCGGTCGGGTCGAAGCCGCAATAGAACGTGACGGGGCCGTCCGCGAACGCCTTGCGCAGTGCGTCCTCGTCAGTGGAGAGGGCGATCAGCCCGCGCCACTTCAGCTCGTCGACGATGTCCGTCACGGTTCTCGTGTCTCCTCGAGTGGGCTCGTAATCAGGTACGAGGTTATACGCCCTGGCTGACAGAGCTCATATTGAAGTCCGGCACCCGCAGCGCCGGCATCGCGGCCCGGGTGAACCAGTCGCTCCACTCCCTGGGCAGCGTCTTCTCCGTACGCCCGGCCTCGGTGGCCCGGCCCAGCAGGTCCACCGGCGACTCGTTGAACCGGAAGTTGTTCACCTCGCCGGTCACCTCGCCGTTCTCCACGAGGTAGACGCCGTCCCTGGTCAGACCGGTCAGCAGCAGGGTGGCCGGGTCGACCTCGCGGATGTACCACAGGCAGGTCAGCAGCAGGCCGCGCCCGGTGGCCGCGACCATCTCCTCCAGGGAACGGTCGTCGCCGCCGTCCAGGATCAGGTTGTCGATGGCCGGCGCCACGGGCAGCCCGGTCACCGCCGCGGTGTGCCGGGTGGTCGTCAGGTTCGCCAGCTCGCCCCGGCGCATCCAGTCGGTGGCCGTGAGCGGCAGGCCGTTGTCGAACACCGACTGGTCGCCGCTGGAGGAGTGCGCGATCACGAACGGCGCCGACTCCAGGCCCGGCTCGTCCGGGTCGCTGCGCAGCGTCAGCGGCAGCTCGGCCAGCCTGTCGCCCACCCGGGTGCCGCCGCCCGGCCGGGAGAACACCGTGCGGCCCTCGTCCGCGTCCCGGCCCGACGCCGACCACATCTGGTAGATCAGCAGGTCGGCGACCGCGGTCGGCGGCAGCAGCGTCTCGTACCGTCCGGCGGGCAGCTCGATCCGCCGCTCGGCCCAGCCGAGCCGGACGGCGAGCTCCGCGTCCAGCGCGGCCGGGTCGACGTCCTTGAAGTCGCGGGTGGAGCGGCCGGCCCACGCCGAGCGCGTACGGTCGGGCGACTTGGCGTTCAGCTCCAGCGTGCCGTTGGGCTGGTCGTGGCGCAGCCGCAGACCGGTCGACGTGCCGACGTAGCTGGAGACCAGCTCGTGGTTGGCGAAGCCGTACAGCTCCCGGCCGCCCGCACGGGCGCGTGCGAACGCCTCGCCGAGCGCCGGGGCGAAGTCGGCGAACACCGCGGAGCTGGTCTCCGCGGGCGCCTCCGTGAACCCGGGGGACCGGGTGGCACCGGTGACCAGCGGCTGCGCGTCCTCGGCGGGTCCCGCGCCCCGGGCGGCGGCCTCGGCGGCCCGCACCAGCGGCTCCAGCTCGTCCACGGTCACGGCCGCCCGGGAGACGACCCCGGAGGCCGTGCCCTGCTTGCCGTCGACGGTCGCGATCACGGTGAGCGTGCGCCCGCGCGTGACGCCGTTCGTGGTGAGCGCGTTGCCCGCCCAGCGCAGGTTGGCGGTCGACCGCTCGTCGGCGATCACCACGCAGCCGTCGGCGGTGGACAGTTCCAGGGCCCGCTCGACGACCTCGTGCGGCTTGTTGCTGCGGGCGCTCATCGACCGGCCTCCTGCGTGGTGTTGAGGATGTTGACGCCCCTGAAGAGGGCCGACGGGCAGCCGTGCGAGACGGCGGCGACCTGGCCCGGCTGGGCCTTGCCGCAGTTGAACGCGCCGCCGAGGACGTACGTCTGCGGACCGCCCACCGCCGCCATCGAGCCCCAGAAGTCGGTGGTCGTGGCCTGGTAGGCGACGTCCCGCAACTGCCCGGTGATCCGCCCGTTCTCGATCCTGAAGAACCGCTGGCCCGTGAACTGGAAGTTGTAGCGCTGCATGTCGATCGACCAGGACCGGTCCCCGACCACGTAGATCCCGCGCTCCACCCCGCCGATCAGGTCCTCCGTCGACATCCCGGCAGGGTCCGGCCGCAGCGACACGTTGGCCATGCGCTGCACCGGCACGTGCGCCGGGGAGTCGGCGTACGCGCAGCCGTTGGACCGGGCGAAACCGGTCAGCTTCGCGATGCGGCGGTCGAGCTGGTAGCCGACCAGCGTGCCGTCCTTGACCAGGTCCCAGGACTGCGCCGCGACGCCCTCGTCGTCGTAGCCGACGGTCGCCAGGCCGTGCTCGGCGGTGCGGTCGCCGGTGACGTTCATCAGCTCGGAGCCGTAGCGGAGCCTGCCGAGCTGGTCGAAGGTGGCGAACGAGGTGCCGGCGTACGCGGCCTCGTAGCCGAGCGCGCGGTCCAGCTCGGTGGCGTGGCCGATGGACTCGTGGATGGTCAGCCACAGGTTGGAGGGGTCGACGACCAGGTCGTACAGGCCCGGCTCGACGCTCGGCGCCCGCATCTTCTCGGCGAGCAGCTCGGGGATCCGCTCCAGCTCCGTCTCCCAGTCCCAGCCGGTGCCCCGCAGGTACTCCCAGCCGCGGCCCACGGGCGGCGCGAGGGTCCGCATCGAGTCGAACTCGCCGCTGGACTCGTCCACCGACACGGCGGTCAGCTGCGGGTGCAGCCGGACGCGCTGCTGGGTGGTCACGGTGCCCGCGGTGTCGGCGTAGAACTTGTTCTCGTGCACGGTGAGCAGGGAGGCGTCGACGTGGTTGACGCCGTTCGCCGCCATCAGCCGCGTGCTCCACTCCGCCAGCAGCCCCGACTTCTCCTCGTCGGGCACGGTGAACGGATCGATCTCGTACGACGAGACCCACGTCCGGTCGGCGTGCACCGGCTCGTCCGCCAGCTCCACGCGCTCGTCCGACCCCGCGGCCCGGATCACCTCGGCGGACAGCTTCGCCATCGCCACCGCCTGCGACGCCACCTTGGCGGCGGCGTCCAGGGTCAGGTCCACCCCCGACGCGAAGCCCCACGTGCCGCCGTGCACGACCCGCACCGCGTACCCGAGGTCGGTGGTGTCCGAGGAACCGGCCGGCTTGGCGTCCCGGAAGCGCCAGGAGGCGCTGCGCACCCGCTCGAACCGGAAGTCCGCGTGCTCCGCGCCCAGCGCACGCGCGCGTGCCAGCGCGGCGTCGGCCAGGGGGCGTAGCGGGAGCGCCAGGAATGACTGATCGACTTCGTGGGGCACCGGTGAAATCCCTTCGGGCGCTTGCCTGTTGTGACCTTCGGAGGCAGTGAATCACGCACACCGACGGGCGGGCACGGAACCGACTTCGCGCCCGCCCGCGGAAGATCAGTTCTCCGGGGACGAGTCCGCGGCGAGCGCGGTGAACGCGGCCCACGCGGCCGGCGTGACGACCAGCGGACGGATGCCCCGGTCCTTGGAGTCACGGACGTGGACCGTGCGGGGGCGCAGGGCGACCTCGACGCAGTTGTCGCCCTCGCTGCCGCTGTAACTGCTCTTGAACCAGCGTGGCTCATCGGTACCGCTCATAGCGCTCCTCGGATCCGTTCCAGCAGCTTCACGGTGGCCCCGCAGTCCAGGGCCTGTGAACGCAGCTTGCCATAACGCTGGAGCAGGACGCTGACGTCTTTCGGAGCGGAGATCAGAGTGCTGGACCGCTGTCCCTCGGTGTAACCGATCCACTGGTGGGAAGCCGTCTCGGCCAGGTACATCTGACCGTCGATACCGCAGTGGTCCTCCTGCACGGTGGGCATGACCTGGATCTCGACATTGCGCCGGGTGCCCACATCGAGCAGGTGGTCGATGACGCGCCTGGTGACCTCGCGGCCGCCCATGCGCCGTTCCAGAACGCTCTGTTCGATGACGAAACTGAACGCGGTGTTCTGCATGGTGGCGATGAGCTGCTGGCGGTCCAGCCTGGCTGCGACCTCACGTTCGATCTGCTCCTCGGAAACCGGCGGCAGCCGCCGATCGAAGATCGCCCGGATATAGGGGTCCGGCTGCAACAACCCCGGGACCGCCCGGCACTCGTACGCGTAGAGGGAGACGGCCTCCTCCTCGATGCCCGCCCACTGCCGGAACCACGACGCCAGCCCCGCCCTCCGCGTCAGGCTCTTCGCCGCCGCGGTGAGGACCTTGAGGCCGACCGGCCCCAGCACCTCCGCCGCCCGCGCGGGCAGATCCGTCGGCGGGAACCGCTTGCCCTGCTCGATCTTGGCGACGTACGCCGCCGAATACCCCACCCGCAGCGCGAACTCCTCCTGTGTCAGGCCGGATTCCTCCCGCAGCGCCTTCAGGACCGCGCCGAAGGTCTTGAGACTGTCGGAGAGCTCCGCTTCAGTACCGTTGGTGCCGCCTCCGCCGTGGTCCGCCGTCATCGCCGCGCGCCTCCCGTGCTCACGTTTCCGTGTCCTTCCGAACGCCGCTCAACCCACCCAGGGTCACGGTGCGTTACCCACCCAGTCCAGAGTGTGCACCGGTACAGCCGCGTCTGTATCGGTGTCGTCCCTGTTGGCGAGGCAAACGGGGCCGGAACGCTGGAGCCATGTCAGCGCCACAAGCCCAAGAGGCCGTTACCGTAAGTGTGTTCGTGCAGCGGTTCTCCGCCACGCGTCGAGGGGCCCGCCTCGCCCGCAGACTGGCCGCGCACCGGCTCGACCTCTGGGGCGTGCCGTACGGCAGCCCGGCCTCCGACACCGTCGTGCTCGTCGTGGCGGAACTGGCGTCCAATGCCGTGCTGCACGGCCGTGTCCCCGGCCGCGACTTCGAACTGCGGCTGCGCTGCGACCGCGCCTCCGGAGTCGTACGCGTGGAGGTGGCCGACACCCACCCGACGCCAGCGAAGCCCCCGCTGCCCGGGGCGGGCCCCGAGGACGCGGACGGCGGCAGGGGCCTGCTCCTGGTGGAGGCTGTCGCCCAGCGCTGGGGTGTCGACGCACGCCGGAGGCCGGGCAAGACGGTCTGGGCGGAGTGCGCGGCCTCGGTCGGGTGATCGCACACGGTTCCCGGGCGGCGCCGGCTCGCCACGGCGGACTGCGTGATCCGCTCCGTGGCTCACGCCCCCGGAATGCCGGACTTGACCGCGGAGCGCCTCCGTGCCGCCCCGACTGTAGGGATCCGACAGGGCGTGGCCCGAGCCACTGTGGATGCCCCAATGTCCCCGGCCGGGGACGGACCGATAGGTTTTCCGGGAAGCCGCCTGCCATCCAGGTGTCCGGGCGGAGGTATCAGAACGTTATCGAAAGGGTGATCCGTTGAGCCGCTCGGTTCTCGTCACCGGAGGCAACCGGGGCATCGGCCTCGCCATCGCCCGCGCTTTCGCCGACGCCGGCGACAAGGTTGCGATCACTTACCGGTCGGGTGAGCCGCCGGCCGGCTTCCTCGCCGTCAAGTGCGACATCACCGACACCGAGCAGGTGGAGCAGGCCTACAAGGAGATCGAGGCCGAGCACGGCCCGGTCGAGATCCTCGTGGCCAACGCCGGCGTCACCAAGGACCAGCTCCTGATGCGCATGACCGAGGAGGACTTCACCTCGGTCATCGACACCAACCTCACCGGCGCCTTCCGCGTCGTCAAGCGCGCCAACCGCGGCATGCTGCGCGCCAAGAAGGGCCGGGTCGTCCTGATCTCGTCGGTCGTCGGTCTCTACGGCGGCCCCGGCCAGGCCAACTACGCCGCGTCCAAGGCCGCCCTGGTCGGCTTCGCGCGCTCCCTCGCCCGGGAACTGGGCTCGCGCAACATCACCTTCAACGTCGTCGCGCCCGGCTTCGTCGACACCGACATGACCAAGGTGCTCACCGACGAGCAGCGGGCCGCGATCGTGTCCCAGGTGCCGCTCGGACGCTACGCGCAGCCGGAGGAGGTGGCCGCGACGGTGCGGTTCCTCGCCTCGGACGACGCCTCGTACATCACTGGAGCCGTCATCCCCGTTGACGGCGGACTGGGAATGGGTCACTGAACGACATGAGCGGAATTCTCGAGGGCAAGCGCGTCCTGATCACGGGCGTGCTGACGGAGTCCTCCATCGCCTTCCACACCGCCAAGCTCGCCCAGGAGCAGGGCGCCGAGATCATCCTGACCGCGTTCCCGCGGCCCACGCTGACCGAGCGCATCGCCAAGAAGCTGCCGAAGCCCGCCAAGGTCATCGAGCTCGACGTCACCAACGACGCGCACCTGGCCCGGCTGGCCGACGTCGTCGGGGAGGAGCTCGGCGGGCTCGACGGCGTCGTGCACTCCATCGGCTTCGCCCCGCAGGACGCGCTCGGCGGCAACTTCCTCAACACGCCGTTCGAGTCCGTGGCCACCGCCATGCACGTCTCGGCGTTCTCCCTGAAGTCGCTGACGACGGCCTGCCTGCCGCTGATGCAGAACGGCGGCTCGGTCGTCGGTCTCACCTTCGACGCGCAGTTCGCCTGGCCGCAGTACGACTGGATGGGCCCGGCCAAGGCCGCCCTCGAGGCGACCAGCCGCTACATGGCACGCGACCTGGGCAAGCAGAACATCCGCTGCAACCTCATCTCGGCGGGCCCCCTCGGCTCCATGGCCGCCAAGTCCATCCCCGGCTTCAGCGAGCTGGCCTCGGTGTGGGACAGCCGCTCCCCGCTGGAGTGGGACCTGAAGGACCCCGAGCCGGCCGGCCGCGGTGTCGTCGCCCTGCTGAGCGACTGGTTCCCGAAGACCACCGGCGAGATCGTGCACGTGGACGGCGGTCTGCACGCCATCGGCGCCTGACCTGCCCCTTCCCGTACCGGCGACGCCCCGCTCCGCGCACCGCGCGGGGAGCGGGGCGTCACCCGTTCGGCCCACGCGGCCGGGCGGAGCCGGGCCGCGACGGCGCACGCTGGTTACGCGTTCACTCCGGATCCCGCGTCGGATCTCGCGTCCAGCACGCGATCCCTCCCCAGCTCGGCCGAGGAGGTCCCCTTGTGCGCCTGTCCCGAAGCCTGGCCCCAGTGACCGTCGCCGTCGCTCTCGTGCTGGCCCTGCCGTACGAGGCGGCGTCCCTCGCCCGTGCGACTGCCGGCGACCCGGACCCGGCGCAGCCCTTCGGCGCCGAGTGCCGCAGCAGGGTGACCGGGTCCCACGTGGTCGCGTACTGCCACAACCCCTACCCGCAGACCGACCGCGTCAGCCTGCACGTCGAGTGCGCCCGCTGGTGGGACCTCGACACCGACGCGGCCGGCGTCGACGTCGACCCGGCGGCGACCGTACGGCTCACCGCCCGGTGCTGGAAAGAGGTCGCCGCGGTGTGGATCAGCCACCGGCGGGCGTGAACAGCCCGGGCCGGCACCCGAACGGATAGTCCGCGGCCTCGGCGCCCGCGGCGTCCGCGTCGCCCGCGCGGACGGCGTCGACCAGCCGCGTGTGGTCCATGTACGTCTCCGGCGTCAGCTCGTCGCCGACGTCGTCGCGCAGCCGGTCCCGCAGCACCTCGCCGAGGTCCGCGTACATCGCCGTCATCACGTCGTTGTGGGAGGCGGACACCACCGCCAGGTGGAAGGTCGCGTCCGCCGTCACGAACGCCTCCGCGTCGCCCGACGCCCACGCCTCCTCGCGGCGCCGCAGCAGCGCGTCGAGCTGCTTGAGGTCCTTCTCCGTGCGCCGCCGGGCGGCGAGGCTCGCCGCGGCCGACTCCAGCGTGGAGCGCAGCTCGGCGATGTGCCGCGGGTCGGCACCGGCGAAGCGGCGGTGCATGACGCCGGCCAGCTCACTCGTCGCCACGACGTACGTGCCCGACCCCTGCCGGATGTCCAGCAGGCCGTTGTGGGCGAGCGCGCGGACGGCCTCGCGGACGGTGTTGCGGGCGACGCCGAGCTGCTCGACCAGCTCCGGCTCGGTCGGGATGCGCGAGCCGACCGGCCACTCGCCGCTGGTGATCTGGGCGCGCAGCGCGTTGATGACCTGCTCGGACAGTGCGGAACGGCGCGGATGGCTCAGGGGCATGGCACACCTTCGCACGAGCGGGGGACGCTCTGTCCGCCTGGGCGTGGACGACCAATCATCCCATCATTCTATGATGGCTGGCATGGTGAGCGAGGAAACCCGGACGACGATGTCCACCCCGTCCGTCCGCACCCCGGCGGCGAGCGCGCCCCCGGCGCCCGCCGCCCGCGCGTGGCCGTCGCGCATGCTGGTGCTCGGCATCGTGCTGGCCGCCCTGAACCTGCGCCCCGCCATCACCAGCCTCGGCGCGCTCCTGGAAGAGGTCCGCGACGGGCTCGGCATGAGCGGCGGTGTGGCCGGGCTGCTCACCTCCGTCCCCCCGCTCTGCTTCGCCGTCTTCGGCGTCACGGCGCCGCGCCTGGCCCGCCGGTTCGGACCGGGCGCGGTGGTGTGCGCCGGCATGGCCGCCATCACGGCGGGCCTGCTGCTGCGGCCCTACGTCGGCGGCACGGCCGGTTTCCTGGCCGCCAGCGCGCTGGCGCTGATGGGCATCGCGGTCAGCAACGTCCTCATGCCGGTGATCGTCAAGCGCCACTTCCCGGACCGGGTCGGGTCCATGACCGGCCTGTACTCGATGGCCCTCGCGCTGGGCACGGCGGGCGCGGCGGCGGTGACCGTGCCGGTGACCGAGGCGCTGGGCGGCCGCTGGCAGTCCGGGCTCGCGGTGTGGGCGGGCCTCGCCGCGGTGGCCGTGGTGCCGTGGACCCCCTTCGTGCGCCGGGGGCAGCGGGACGCCGGGCCGGCCGGAGAGGCGGCCGCGCGGAATCCCCGGTCCTCCGGCGGGGCGCCCGCGCGCGTGGACCGGTCCGTCGGTGGCGCGTCCGCGCGCGTGGACCGGTCCGTCGGTGGCGCGTCCGCGCGCGTGGACCGGCCCGCCGACCGGGCGCCCGCGACCGAGCACCACCCGGCCGCGGTGCGGATCACCCGCAGCCGTACCGCCTGGGCACTCGCCGTCTTCTTCGGGCTCCAGGCCACCGCCGCCTACATCACGATGGGCTGGATGGCGCAGATCTTCCGCGACGCGGGCGTGCCCGCCGGCACGGCAGGGCTGCTGCTGGCCGTCACCATGGTGATGGGCGTCCCCCTCGCCTTCGTCATCCCGCGCGTCGCCGCGCGGCTGCCGCGGCAGGGCCCGATCGTCCTGGTGCTCAGTGCCTGCGGACTCGCCGGGTACGCCGGCCTGTATCTCGCGCCGGCCGCCGGCGCCTGGGCCTGGGCGCTGCTGCTCGGCGTCGCGAACTGCGCCTTCCCGCTGGCCCTGACCATGGTCGGCATGCGGGCCAGGACCGGAGCGGGCGTCGCCCAGCTGTCGGCCTTCGCGCAGAGCACCGGATACCTGATCTCCATCCCGGGCCCCCTCCTGGTGGGCCTGCTCTACCAGAGCAGTGGCGGCTGGGGGGTGCCGATCGCCCTGATGGCGGGCCTGATGGTGCCGCAGACGGTCGTCGGGATCCTGGCGGGACGCGACCGCACGGTGGAGGACGAGGCGGCCCGCTGACCTCACCCCGGCGGCCCGTGGGGCCGCGCGGGGTGCGAGACTGGCCGTATGCCAGTCCTCGACCCGAATCCCCGCAACGGCCAGAAGAAGATGCTGCTCGTCCTCGGCGCGTTCTTCGCCATCTTCCTGATCATCGCCGTCGTCGCGACGATCGCCGCGCCCTGAGGCCGCCGGCCCGATACGGCCGCCAGGGGACGTCCGACGACGGCACCGGCGGCGGCGCCGACGACGGCCGATGGTAGGGCTGGCCCCCCTGTCCCCTAGGGGGTGAGTGTCAGGGTCAACTGGGTGGGTCTCCGGATGGGTTGGGGGCCGCCGACTCCGTACCTTCGAGTTGTGGCCGCTCGCCGTGGCCACGGACCACTCGAAGACCATCGGAGGCACCCATGCCGGCCCGTACGCACCCCCGGCCGCACCCGGCGTCCACGGGCGGCGTCGACATACGGCTGCCCTGGTGGGCCCTGGCCCTGCCCACGCTGGCCTTCGTCGTGCTCCTGGCCGTGGTGCTCAACCCCACGGACGCGCACGCGGCGGCGGGCGACCCCGTGATCAGTCATCTCTTCGCGCGCGTGCAACAGCTGACAGGCCGCTGACAGGCCGCTGACCTTTGGATCGGCCGCCCGCCAACTCCCACCGCCCCGTGGCCTGTTTCATGCGAAGCTGGATGCCATGAGCGTCGCAGAACCCCGCAGGATTGTCCTCTTCCGGCATGCGAAAGCCGACTGGCCACCGGTGACCGACCACGAGCGACCCCTCGCCGAGCGGGGCCGCAAGGACGCCCCCGTCGCCGGTCGCAAGCTGGCCGACACCGGCATCCACCTCGATCTGGCCCTGTGCTCCACCGCGACCCGTACCCGTGAGACCTGGAAGCTGGCTGTCCACGAGCTTCCGGAGCGGCCGAAAACCGTCTACGAGGAGCGGATCTACGAGGCCTCCCCGGGCGAGCTGATCGCCTTGCTCAACGAGACTCCGGACGACGCTCAGAACGTGGTCCTCATCGGCCACAACCCGGGCATCCACGGCCTCGCCGAGATCCTGGCCGGCCCGGACGAGAGCGACGCCCGCCGCCGGATGGCCCGCCGCGGCTTCCCGGCCGCGGCCTTCGCCGTCCTCGCCTTCGAAGGCTCTTGGAAGAGCCTGGAGCCGGGCGTGGCCACGCTGCTCGACTACTGGGCGCCGTCCGAGTAGAGACCTCGACGGGACACGACGACCGAGCCGAGGGGCCGGGCACCGTCACGGCGTCACGGTGCCGGGCCCCTCGCCGCTCGCGGAACGTTTCACTGCTCGTCGAGCGTGTCCGCCGCCTCGACCTCTTCACGGGTGACGCCCAGCAGGTACAGGACCGTGTCGAGGAACGGCACGTTCACCGCGGTGTGCGCCGCCTCCCGGACCACCGGCTTGGCGTTGAAGGCGACCCCGAGACCGGCCGCGTTGAGCATGTCCAGATCATTGGCGCCGTCGCCGATCGCGACCGTCTGCGCCAGCGGTACGCCCGCCTCGGCGGCGAACCGGCGCAGCAGCCGCGCCTTGCCCGCCCGGTCCACGATCTCCCCGACGACCCGCCCGGTCAGCTTCCCGTCGACGATCTCCAGGGTGTTGGCCTGCGCGAAGTCGAGGCCGAGCCGCTCCTTCAGATCGTCCGTGACCTGCGTGAACCCGCCCGAGACGACACCGACTTGGTAGCCGAGCCGCTTCAGCGTCCGGATCAGCGTGCGCGCACCCGGCGTCAGCCGCACCTCGCTGCGCACCTTGTCCACCACCGAGGCGTCCAGCCCCTCCAACAGGGCCACACGCGCGTGCAGCGACTGCTCGAAGTCCAGTTCCCCGCGCATCGCGGCGGCCGTCACCTCGGCGACCCGGTCCTCACAGCCGGCGTGCGCGGCGAAGAGCTCGATCACCTCGTCCTGGATGAGCGTCGAGTCCACGTCCATGACGACGAGCCGCTGGGCCCGCCGGTGCAGTCCGGCGGCGACCACCGCGATGTCGACACCGAGTGCCGCCGCGTCGGTCACCAGCGCCGTGCGCAGGGGTCCGGTCTCCACGCCGGACACCGCGAACTCCACCGCCGTGACCGGGTACTTGGCGAGCCGGAAGATCCGGTCGATGTTGCCGCCGGCCTTGGTGATCCGCGCGGCGATCTGGGCCGTCGCCTCCGCGGTGAGAGGGTGGCCGAGCACGGTGACCAGGGAACGCCCGAGACCGCGCGGCCGGTTGTCGCCGTGCCCGGAGAGGATCTCCGCCTGCATCTTCATGGACTCCGCCCAGCTGTGGACGGTGGCCCGCAGGCTCCCTTCGAGCCCTCGCGGCGGCTCGGTCACGAGCGCGCACAGCACCATCCGGCCACGGGTGACGACCTGCTCGATGTCGACGACGTCGACGGAATAGGCCGCGAGGGTGTCGAAGAGGCCGGCCGTGATGCCCGGCCGGTCCTTGCCGAAGATCTTGACGAGGAGGGTGGGGACGTCAGAGGACGAGGTCTGCGAAGCGCTCATGGTGTATCCACCGTATCCGGCACCCAGTGCCCTCCGCCCCTGAGGTCCGCCTGGCGGACAGCGAACACTGGGTGTCGGCCGGGTGTCCGGCACCTTGCCCACCGGCCGCGACCGTCCGGCGGGGCCGCCCGCGGCACCGCCGGACGGTCGCTACGGCCGACCGCTGCCCCGCGCCCCGCGAGCACGGCTCATCGGTCCGTCTTCGGCTCTCTCGGAGGGGTTCTCGGAGGCTTCCTCGGAGGGGGTGGCGGTGTCGGCGACTCCGGTGCGGATCCCGGTGCCGGTCCCGTTCCCGCGTCCCGTCCGGACGCCGGCCCGGACGCCGGCCCGGACGCCGGCCCGGACGCCGGCCCGGACGCCGGCCCGGAAGGCTGCCGTGGAGGGCGCGGGGGGCGCGGGGGAGGGGCTCCGAGCTGCCGTACCACGGTCGGGGCGCCGTACACGTCCGGCTCGGCGGGCGGCGGACCGTCGGGGTTCCGCGCGTCGCCGTCGGCCGGCCCTGCGCTTACCCGGTCACCGCCGCGGGGCGCACCCCGGACGGGCCCCGGCCCGTCCGGCGGCCGCGCGTCCTCCGGCTCCCGCAGCTCGTCCGGTACCAGCAGGTAGGGGTTGGTGGCGGGGTTCGGCGGCCGGTACGGCACACCCGGCTCGTACGGCCCGGCCCCACCGGAGACCAACCCACCGGAGACGTCTTCGCCCCCACCGGAGACGCCCTCGCCGCCGACGCCGCCCGTCTCCGGGACCTCCGGGGCCTTCGGGGTCTCCCGGACCCCCGGGGTCTCCCGGACCCCCGGGAACTCCCGGACCCCCGAGGTCTCCCGGTCCCCCGGGAACTCCCGCACCTCCGCGTCACCCCCACCGACCCCTGCCGCCCCTGCGGCCGGTCCAGCCTCCGCCGCGGGCGCGACCGCGCGAGCCAAAGGTGCCGCGCGCCGCCCCGCCACCCCGCCGGCCCGTGCCAGCAGCGCCCCCGCCGCCCCCGCTCCCGCGCCCCACAGGGCGCCCAGCAGCAGCGCCGTCCCCGGACGGCCGTGCAGCCGGATCCCGGCGCCGAACGCGTCGAAACCCAGCACGGACAGCGAGGCGTCCACCGACACCTCCGTCAGCCAGGCGAGCAACGGCAGCGCCACCGCCGTGGCGATCCCCAGCCGCAGCGCGCACCGCCCCGCGAACCCGGCGGCCCCCGGCTCGCCCGCGGCTCCGGCCGCCACCGGCGTCCGTACCGCGGTCAGCACGCCCGCCAGCAGCATCGTCACCGCCGCCGCGACGCCCAGCAGCCACACCCGGCCGTCCAGCTCCGCCAGCCGGCCCAGCGTCACCTGCTGGTCGGTGCTCGCGGTGAGCAGGTCGTCCAGCGGGTCGGGCAGCAGCCGGGCGAGTTCGCCGGTCGCCCTGCCGTCGAACGGCACGAACAGGCCGACCGGCATGCCCAGCCAGGCACCGTTCGGCGCGCCGAGCAGCGCGGCGCCCGCGATGCGCCGGGGATGGTCGTCGCCGATCGCCGCGTACGCCGCCGCGGCGAGGCCCGCCACCACCGCCGCCAGCAGGACCGTGACGAGGGCGGACACGGCCGGACGCACGACCCGGTGCACCGTCTGCCAGCCGCGCGGCAGGGGGGTGCGTCGTGAGGCCAGCAGCGCGATCAGCAGGACCCCGGCCGACCAGCCGAGCCCGCCGAGCAGCGTCGGCGCCGTGTCGACGGTGAAGCCCACGGCCGCCTTCGCGTGGATGAGGTCGCCGACGTTGTCGGGCAGCAGCCCGCCGAGGTCACCGAGATCGCCCAGACCGGGGATGCTGAGGCCCCCGTCGGCTTTGCCGGGCAGCTTGCCGAGGCCCAGCGAGCCGCCGTCGATCGTGATGACGTCGTGGCCCGCCCAGGCCAGTCCGCCCAGCATGGCGACGAACAGCGCGATCACCGCGCCCGCGCGCGCGAGCAGTTCGGCCGGTGCGATCACGACGCCGGCCGCGCGCAGGGAGCGCAGGAAGAACCACGACAGCAGGAGCGCCCCGACCAGTCCGACGCCCAGTGGCGTGATCGTGACGGCCGTGTGGGCCGCGGCGCCCTTCAGACCGAACGCGGACACATCACCGGACGGCGTGACCGAACCCCCCGCCCCGAGGGCCACGACGGCCGCGGTCATCGGCCCGAGCGAACCCGCCGAGTCGGCCTCCAGCAGGTGCAGTCCGAGCGCCGCCGTGCCCGCCATCCCGATCAACGCCCAGCTCACGGAGACGATCGCGGACAACAGGACGTCGGCCCACGGCACCCTCCTGCCGTACTCCGCGCTCTCGACGCTCGACGACGTGCTCGACGACGTGCTCAACGACAGACCCCCCCGATCCGCGGCGCGGCCCGGTGGCCGCGCATGTCCCCCTCGCGTGGATTACCACTCTCCGGGTCGATTTCCACCCCGTCAACGGAACCGGCCGTTGCGTAAGCGCGTGCTTTTCACAAGGCCCGGCTTTCGGTCAGGGGGCGGAGCCTGAAATAGTTCCCGACGATGTTCGACATCCCTAGACTCCCTGCGATGGGGGTAACTCGGGGGACTACTCAGTGGGGCATGGAGTGCCGGAACTCGTACTGGAATCGAATGGACGTACCTGGACGCTCGACGCGTCCAGGACCTACACCCTCGGACGTGATCCGCAGGGGGACATCGTGCTCGACGACGCCAGGGTGTCCTGGCGTCACGCCACGATCAGCTGGAGCGGCCGCAGTTGGGTCATCGAGGACCACGGCAGCACCAACGGCACGTTCGTGCAGGGCCAGCGGATCCATCAGCTGGAACTCGGACCCGGCGCGTCGGTGAACCTCGGCAACGCGACGGACGGCCCACGCCTGAACGTCTCCGGAGCGGCGGCCGCCGCGCAGCCGCAGCAGCCGTACGCCGCCCAGGGGGCGAACCCGGGCTGGGCCCCGCAGACGCCGCAGCAGGCGCCGCCGCAGCAGGCCGGCTGGCAGCAGCCGCAGGCCACGCCGCAGCAGGCCGCGCCGCAGCAGGCGGCGCCCATTCCGTCGCAGCAGGGGCCCGGCGGTGGCGCGGGGGCGCCGCCGGTCTACGGCGACCGCAGCCCGACGACGTTCCACCAGTTCTCGCTCGACCGCGTCATGCGCATCGGTCGCGCCCTGGAGAACGACCTGGTCGTCTCCGACCTTCAGGTCTCCCGGAACCACGCCGAGTTCCACGCCACACCGGACGGCCGCCTGGAGATCCGCGACCTCGGCTCGCACAACGGCACCTACGTCAACGGCCAGCCGATAGCCAAGGGCGGCTCGCAGCTGCTGGGCCCCACCGACATCATCGGCGTCGGCCACTCGACGTTCCGGATCGTCGGCGACCGGCTCGAGGAGTTCGTCGACACCGGTGAGGTGTCCTTCTCCGCCCGCCACCTGACCGTGACGGTCGACGGGGGCAAGCAGATCCTGAAGGACGTCTCCTTCGGAGTCCCCGAGAAGTCGCTGATCGCGGTGATCGGTCCGTCCGGCTCGGGCAAGTCGACCCTCCTGAAGGCGCTCACCGGCTACCGGCCCGCCAACCAGGGCGACGTCCTCTACGACAACCGCAACCTGTACAAGCAGTTCGCCGAGCTGCGCCAGCGCATCGGTCTGGTCCCGCAGGACGACATCCTGCACAAGGAGCTGACCGTCAAGAAGGCCCTCAAGTACGCGGCCAAGCTGCGCTTCCCGGCCGACACCACGGCCGCCGAACGCGAGGCGCGCATCGACGAGGTGCTGCGCGAGCTGAAGCTGGACATCCACAAGGAGAAGAAGGTCACCTCCCTCTCCGGCGGCCAGCGCAAGCGCGTCTCCGTCGCCCTGGAGCTGCTCACCAAGCCGTCGCTGATCTTCCTCGACGAGCCGACCTCCGGCCTCGACCCGGGCATGGACCGCGACGTCATGCAGCTGCTGCGCGGTCTCGCCGACGACGGCCGCACGGTCCTCGTCGTCACCCACTCCGTCGCCGAGCTGGCGCTGTGCGACAAGCTGCTGGTGATGGCGCCGGGCGGCGCGGTCGCCTACTTCGGCCCGCCGGAGGAGGCACTGAACTTCTTCGGCTACGACACCTGGGCCGACGTCTTCTCCGCCTTCGAGAACTACCGCGACTACGACTGGGCGGGACGCTGGAAGGGCTCGCAGCACTACCAGATGTACGCCGCGGACATCGACGCCGTCGCGCCGCAGTCCGTACAGGTGCCCCCGATGCAGGCGATGCGGCCGCCCAAGCCGCAGGGCTGGATGTCGCAGTTCATCACGCTGGTGCGCCGCTACGTGTCGGTGATCGCGTCCGACAAGGGCTTCCTGGCCCTGATGGTGATCCTGCCGGCGGTCCTCGGCGCGGTGAGCCTGCTCATCGACTCGGGCAACAGCCTGCTGCCCAACCCGTTCAACCCGCAGACCGGCCGGATCATCCCCAACGGCACGGCCACCACGGTGCTGCTGATCCTCGCGGTCGGCGCCTGTTTCGCCGGCGCCGCGAACTCCGTCCGAGAGCTGATCAAGGAACGGGTCATCTACGAGCGGGAACGCGCCACCGGCCTGTCCCGCAGCGCGTACCTGATGTCCAAGGTGTTCGTGCTCGGCGCGATCACCGTGTTCCAGGGCGGCCTGGTCGGCGCCATCGGCTTCTTCAACCGGGAGATCCCGGAGAAGGGCCTGGTGCTGGGCGGGGCCACCATCCTGGAGCTCTCCCTGCCGATCATGGCCCTGGGCTTCACCTCGATGATGTTCGGCCTGATCATCTCCTCGCTGGTGAAGACGGCCGAGAAGACCATGCCGCTGCTGGTCATGTTCGCGATCATCCAGGTCGTGTTCACCGGCTGCCTGTTCACCCTGAACGGCTCGATCGGCGTCAACCAGTTCTCGTACCTGATGCCGTCGCGGTGGGCGGTCGCCGCCGCGGGCGCCACGCTGGACTTCAACAAGATCGCCCCGCCGAAGCCGGGCGAGAGCAACGACCCGCTGTGGGAGCACACCGTCGGCACCTGGTGCGTGGACATGATCGCCCTGATCGCCCTCGGCGTGGTCTGCGGCTTCTTCGTGGCCCGCTTCCTGCGCCGCCACGAGCCCGAGGTCATGCGCAAGTAGCGGCGCGGCAGCGATCAGGGCCCGCAAGGCCCGTACGGTCCCGAAGGGCGGCACCCGTCAGGAGGTGCCGCCCTTCGGCGTCGTGTACCGAGGTCCGCGCTGACCTCGGTGACCTCAGTACGCGCTGTTGACGTTGTCGATCGAGCCGTACCGGTGGGCCGCGTAGTTGGCCGCGGCGGTGATGTTGGCGACCGGGTCGTAGATGTTCCAGGACGTGCCCGGGACGTGGTACGCCTTGAAGGTCGGCGGGATCACCTGCAGCAGACCCTTCGACGGGATGCCGTTGATGGCGTTGATGTCCCAGTTGTTGATCGCGTTCGGGTTGCCCGAGGACTCACGCATGATGTTGCGGTGCAGGCCGCTGTAGCTGCCCGGGATGCCCTTGGACTTCATGATGTCCAGGGACTTCCTGATCCAGCCGTCGAGGTTGTTGGCGTACGTCTTCGCGGCCACCGCCTCGATCGCGGGGCGCTGGGCGGACCGGTTCGCGGCCTCCGCCTTGCGCGCCGCCTCGGCCTGCTTCCCGGCCGCGGCCTCGGCGGCCTGCTTCCGGGCGGCGGCCCGAGCGTCGGCCCCGGCCTTGGCGTCCGCCTTCGCCTTGGCGGCGGCCTCCGCCTTCGCCTGCGCCCTGGCCTTGATGGCCTCCGCCTTGAGGCTGGCGCCGGCGAGCTGGTCGGTGACGCTGGCCCGGACGTCCTTGATCTGCTCGGCGCTGTAGGCCACAGGCGCCATGGAATCCGCCTCGCTCGTGGTCCTCGCCCCGGACCCGCCGGGCACCGCGGTGAAGGCGAGGGCTGCGGCGCCGAGGGCGGCGACACCGCTCAGCGCGATCCTGTGGTGCCGGGTCAGCACACGACTGAGACCACGAACGGGGGTGTTTTCGAGCATGGCAGACGGACCTCTTCGAATAGCGCGGAAATCGCTCCGAGTCCGGCGGGGGACAGGGGTCCGTCCCGCACTAGGGCCGCGGGGGAGACCGCGGCGCTGAGCGACGGGAGCAATTCTTAGCGGCCGCAAAATTCTGTGGCAACGATGTGACGTACGACCCCGGATAGTGGATCAGGTGTGGGTAAAGCGGGACAGACCGGGGTGTCCTTCCCGCTCATGAGGGCGAGCATGGTCTCCTAACGTCTTTCGTAAGTGACGTGCGTCCTGTGCGCGGCGTCACAGCCACCGCACGGCGGTCTCACCAGAAGTTGCGCCCGCAATGCTCTGCGTGAGGGGTCTGCGACGGGAACGGCCACTGCGGGCCGCCGACTTCGTGCCCTCCACCGCCGCCGCCCCCGCACCGCCGCCGACCCCGCGGCGACAGCCCCCACGCGGAGAGCGGCCGCCCCCGCACCGCCGCCGACCCCGCGGCGACAGCCCCCACGCGGCGCCGCCGACCCCGCACCGCCGCCGACCCCGCGGCGACGGCCCCCACGCGGAGAGCGGCCGCCCCCGCTCGGTGCGGGAGCAGCGGACGGACCGCCCGTGCTTCAGCACGGAGCGGGAGTACCGCGGGCCCGGGGCCACCGCAGCCGGCGAGCAGCCCGCCCGGCACCGCGCCCACCACAGCCGCGCACCGGCCGACGGCTCCTCCCGTACCAGCCGCAGGCCCCCCGCCTCCGGGCAGCGGCCACCCATGTACCCGCGGGCCCGCCCGCACGCGCGCGTGCGAAGAAGCGCACCATCATGCGTGCCCGGTCGGGCCCGTCCACGACGGGAGACCTCCGGCCTAGGTCCACGGGCCCGGGCGGTGGCCGTCGCCGGTCCGATCCGGCTGTCACACCCCGCCGGTACCGTGAGGGCATGAGTCGAGGTCCCCGGTCCGGTCTCGCGGCGGTCAGTTCCGCGCTGCTGGCCATGAGCAGGCATCTGGAGGTGCGCGACGTCCTCAAGACGATCGTCGCCTCCGCCCGTGAGCTGCTCGGCGCGCAGTACGCCGCGCTCGGCGTCCCGGACGACCACGGAGGCTTCGCCCAGTTCGTGGTGGACGGCGTCAGCGACGCGCAGTGGAAGGCCATCGGCCCGCTCCCGCGCCAGCACGGCATCCTCGCCGCGATGCTGCACGACGCCGGGCCCGAGCGGCTCGCCGACGTGCGCGAGGACCCCCGCTTCGAAGGCTGGCCGTCCACGCACCCCGAACTCTCCGACTTCCTGGGCCTGCCCATCCGCGACGGCGACGAGACCATCGGCGCGCTGTTCCTCGCCAACAAGAACTGCCCGAAGCCGCACGGCGGCTGCGGCTTCACCGAGGAGGACGAGGAACTCCTGGCCATCCTCGCCCAGCACGCGGCCATCGCCCTCACCAACGCCCGCCTGTACGAACGCAGCCGCGAACTCACCATCGCCGAGGAGCGCTCCCGTCTCGCCCACGAGCTGCACGACGCGGTCAGCCAGAAACTGTTCTCGCTGCGCCTGACCGCCCAGGCCGCCGCCGCGCTCGTCGACCGCGACCCCTCCCGCGCCAAGGGCGAGCTGCAGCAGGTGGCCGCGCTCGCCGCCGAGGCCGCCGAGGAACTGCGCGCCGCCGTCGTCGAGTTGCGGCCCGCCGCGCTCGACGAGGACGGACTCGTGGCCACCCTGCGCACCCAGATCCAGGTCCTCGATCGCGCCCACACCGCACGCGTGACCTTCACCAACGCCGGCTTCCGCGCCCTGCCCGCGGCCCAGGAGGAGGCCATGCTGCGGGTCGCCCAGGAGGCCCTGCACAACGCCCTGCGGCACTCCGGCGCCGAGAACGTCTACGTGACCGTGGGCCGGCGCGGCTGCGGTGCCGCGCTGCGGATCTCGGACGACGGCCGGGGATTCGACCCGCGGTCGGTCCGGAGCACGGGGCGCCACCTGGGCCTGGTGTCCATGCGTGACCGGGCGAGCGGGGTCGGCGGCACGCTGGCCGTGGAGTCGGCGCCCGGCAAGGGCACCACGGTCGAGATGGAGGTTCCCGGTGGCTGACCCGATCAAGGTGCTGGTCGTCGACGACCACCAGGTCGTCCGCCGGGGCCTGCGCACCTTCCTGGAGGTGCAGGAGGACATCGAGGTCGTGGGCGAGGCGGCCGACGGCGCCGACGGGGTGGCCCGCGCTGAGGAACTGCGGCCCGACATCGTGCTGATGGACGTCAAGATGCCCGGGATGGACGGCGTGGCGGCGCTGCGCAGACTCCGCGAGCTGGACAATCCCGCGCGCGTGATCGTCGTGACCAGCTTCACCGAACAGCGCACGGTCGTCCCGGCGCTGCGCGCGGGAGCCGCCGGCTACGTCTACAAGGACATCGATCCGGACGCGCTGGCCGGCGCCATCCGCTCCGTACACGCCGGACACGTCCTGCTCCAGCCCGAGGTGGCCGACGTCCTGCTGTCCCAGGAGGACGCCGGCCCGAGCCAGGGAAGGGCCGGTTCGCTCACCGAACGGGAGCGTGAGGTGCTCGGCCTGATAGCCGACGGCCGCTCGAACCGGGAGATCGCGCGTGCCCTGGTCCTGTCCGAGAAGACGGTGAAGACGCACGTCTCGAACATCCTGATGAAGCTCGACCTGGCGGACCGCACCCAGGCCGCACTGTGGGCGGTACGCCATGGAGTGGCCGACGGTTCCCCTCCGGACTGAGATTCATACTGTCGTGGGAACGTCACCCACTTGGCGCATCCTCCGGGAGCCCCCGCCGTTCTCCAGTGCGTGCCGCGGTGACTGCCGCGGCAGTCACCAGGAGGGGCAGCAAGTGAAGAACCTGAAGAAGGCAGTGGCCGTGACGATGGTGGCCGGCGGCCTGGTCGCCGCCGGATCCGGACTGGCCTCCGCCACCGACGGCGCGTGGGCCGGCGGCGGGGCCCAGGACTCCCCGGGCGTCCTGTCGGGCAACGTCGTCCAGGCCCCGGTGCACCTGCCGGTGAACGTGGTGGGCAACACCGTGAACGTCGTCGGCGCGCTGAACCCGGCCTTCGGCAACCTGGGCGTCAACCACTGACGCCCGCCGCGCAAGCGCCCTGATCGCCGGCCTCCCGGCCCCCACCCGGGAGGCCCCGGCGCACCGAGGTCACGGAGCCGGCCGCGTCCCGCCCGGCGGCGCCCAGGCCAACCGTCCGCTGTCCGTCCCCCTCGCCGTCGGTCCGCCCTCGCCGTCTGTCCGCCCCCGCTGTCGGTCCGCCCGCCCGGCTGTCGGTCCGTCCGGCTGTCGGTCCGCCCGGTCCGCCGCCCCGGTCACCTTCGCTCCCGCTCCTCCACGACCGCGTTGTACGCCGCCACCTGCGCCCGTCGAGCCGTCCGCTCCACCGGCCGCAGCGCCTCGGAGCGCGCCGCCATCTCCCCGGCGCTGACCGCACCCCCGTGCCCGCTCTCGCCCGCCAGCGACACCAGCAGCCCCACCCGCCGCGCCAGCTCCAGCACCCGCACCGCCCGCGCCGGATACCCCGGCGCCAGCACCTCCCGGCCCTTCTCGGCCCGCGCCCGGTACGCGTCGATCGCCGCCTCCGCCACCGGGCCCGACCCGGCGACGTCCAGCCGCGAGAGGACCTCCGTCGCCTCCCGCAACGCCTCCGCCAGCTCCCGCTCCGCCTCGCCCAGCGACGGAACGTCGGCCGGCGGCGCCTCCCGCACCGCCAGGCAGTGCCAGACGACCTCGACATGCAGATCACCGTCGGGCCCGGCCTCGCGCACCTCCGGCACCAGCCCGAACGCGGCGCCGTGACAGATCGCCGCCTCCCCGGCGTCCAGCGCCCGAGCGTTGAACTCCGGCGGCCCGCTCAGCCCCAGCGGATGCCCGGGCGCGGGCAGCGCCACCCGCAGCCCCGTGACCCCGAGCGCCCGCAGCCGCCCCAGCGCGAGCGTCAGTCCGACCGGCCCCGGCTCGCCGGGCAACCCCTCCACCCGGTGCACGGCGTCGTCGCCGACGATCGCCGCCACGGCGTCATCCGGAGAGACAAGTCCGGCCAGAAGGGCGTTTCCCCAAGCGGCAAGGCGTCCTGAACGCGGTTCCGTGAGCATGCCCCCCACCCTAAGGACCGGACCGATGGGTGGGAGCGGCCGACCGGTGGCGTAGATTTCCTAGAGGGCTGTGCCACAAAGCGCACGCGACCGCCGAGACGCCGAAACCTGGTCACACTGCAAGGGGAGACAACGCGCTCATGAGCGATGTTCTGGAACTTCAGGACGTATCCGTCATCCGTGAGGGCCGGGCTCTGGTGGACCAGGTCTCCTGGTCGGTCAAGGAAGGCGAGCGCTGGGTCATCCTCGGCCCGAACGGCGCGGGCAAGACCACCCTGCTCAACGTCGCCTCCAGCTACCTCTACCCCAGCAAGGGCACCGCCGCCATCCTCGGCGAGACCCTCGGCAAGCCCGGCACCGACGTCTTCGAACTGCGCCCCCGCATCGGCATCGCCGGTATCGCCATGGCCGACAAGCTGCCCAAGCGCCAGACCGTCCTGCAGACCGTGCTGACGGCCGCCTACGGCATGACCGCGCACTGGCAGGAGGACTACGAGGAGATCGACGAGCAGCGCGCCCGGGCCTTCCTCGACCGCCTCGGCATGAGCGAGTACCTCGACCGCAAGTTCGGCACCCTCTCCGAGGGCGAGCGCAAGCGCACCCTCATCGCCCGCGCCCTGATGACCGACCCGGAGCTGCTGCTCCTCGACGAGCCCGCCGCCGGCCTCGACCTCGGCGGCCGCGAGGACCTGGTCCGCCGCCTCGGCCGCCTCGCCCGCGACCCCATCGCCCCCTCGATGATCATGGTGACCCACCACGTCGAGGAGATCGCCCCCGGCTTCACCCACGTGCTGATGATCCGGCAGGGCAAGGTCCTCACCGCCGGACCCCTGGAGCTCGAGCTCACCTCCCGCAACCTCTCCCTCTGCTTCGGTCTCCCGCTCGTCGTCGAGCAGGTCGGCGACCGCTGGACGGCCCACGGCCTGCCGCTGTCCTGAGGGCTTTCGCGCCCTGTCCGAGACCCGACCGCGGCCCTACCATGACCGTGTGAACGACATCGACGCATGGGTGTGGTGGCTCGTCGGCGCGGCAGCGCTGGGAATCCCGCTCGTGGTGACCGCGATGCCGGAGTTCGGCATGTTCGCGGTGGGCGCCGTCGCCGCGGCGGCCGTCGCCGGTCTCGGCTTCGGCGCGGTGGCCCAGGTGCTCTCCTTCGTCGTCGTCTCGGTCGCCCTCATCGCCGTCGTACGGCCCATCGCGTACCGGCACCGCACCGAGCGGCCCCAACTCGCCACCGGCATCGACGCCCTGAAAGGCAGGCAGGCCGTCGTGCTGGAGCGGGTCGACGGATCGGGCGGCCGGATCAAGCTCGCGGGGGAAGTGTGGTCGGCCCGTTCCCTCGACACCGGCCGCGCCTACGAAGCGGGTGAGGAAGTGGACGTCGTGGACATCGAGGGGGCCACGGCGATCATCATGTGACCTCGCTCGACCCAACTGGATCTCAACTGCTCCGAACACCCCACGAGTTACGCGACGGTCTGTCACACTCGACCAGCAAGATCTTCAACGACACAAGATCTTCCATAGGCGCCGAGGCGGAGAAGGGTACGGGGAACGACGATGGAACCGGTCATCATCGTCCTGATCATTCTGGTGGTGTTGGTCTTCATCGCCCTGATCAGGACTATCCAAGTCATCCCACAGGCCAGCGCCGCCATCGTGGAGCGCTTCGGCCGTTACACGCGGACGCTGAACGCGGGACTCAACATCGTCGTTCCGTTCATCGACACCATCCGCAACCGCATCGACCTGCGCGAACAAGTCGTCCCGTTCCCGCCGCAGCCGGTGATCACCCAGGACAACCTGGTCGTCAACATCGACACCGTCATCTACTACCAGGTGACCGACGCCCGGGCCGCCACCTACGAGGTCGCCAGCTACATCCAGGCGATCGAGCAGCTCACCGTCACCACCCTGCGCAACATCATCGGCGGCATGGACCTGGAGCGCACCCTGACCTCCCGCGAGGAGATCAACGCGGCCCTGCGCGGGGTCCTCGACGAGGCCACCGGCAAGTGGGGCATCCGCGTCAACCGCGTCGAGCTCAAGGCCATCGAACCGCC
Source organism: Streptomyces sp. H51 (assembly GCF_035656535.1). Taxonomy (NCBI): domain Bacteria; kingdom Bacillati; phylum Actinomycetota; class Actinomycetes; order Kitasatosporales; family Streptomycetaceae; genus Streptomyces; species Streptomyces sp. H51. The sequence goes on along the minus strand of NZ_JAYMHD010000039.1, from coordinate 3,678 downwards.
GACCTCCATCCAGGACTCGATGGAGAAGCAGATGCGCGCCGACCGTGACAAGCGTGCCGCGATCCTCCAGGCCGAGGGTGTCCGGCAGTCCGAGATCCTGCGCGCCGAGGGCGAGAAGCAGTCCCAGATCCTGCGCGCCGAAGGTGAGGCCAAGGCCGCCGCCCTGCGCGCGGAGGGCGAGGCCCAGGCCGTCCGTACGGTCTTCGAGGCGATCCACGCCGGCGACCCGGACCAGAAGCTGCTGTCCTACCAGTACCTCCAGATGCTCCCGAAGATCGCCGAAGGCGACGCCAACAAGCTCTGGATCGTCCCCAGCGAAATCGGCGACGCCCTCAAGGGCCTGTCCGGCGCCATGGGCAACTTCGGCCCCATGGGCGGCGGTTCGGGCGGCAACGGATCCACGGGCAACGGAAATGGCGGCGGCGCAGCCGCGGAGCGCCGGGAGAAGCCCCAGATCGACTGACGGCACCGCGAAAAGCACTGTTCCCCGCGCCCCCTCGGCAAGGAGCGCGGGGAACAGTGCTGTTCAGCACCGAAGTTCTCAGGCGACGTCGCGAGCCAGCCAGTCAGGAAGCGAGGCGGCGTCGTCGGCCCCCAGCGCCAGCAGCATCGCATCGGCGGGCGTCGGCTCGAACGGCTGCCTCAGCAACGGCATACCCGCCTCCTCCGGTGTCCGGTCGGCCTTGCGGTGGTTGTCCTCCGCGCACGAGGCGACCGTGTTCAGCCAGGTGTCCTGGCCCCCCTGCGACCGCGGCACCACGTGGTCCACGGTGGTCGCCCGCCTGCCGCAGTACGCGCACCTGTGCCGGTCCCGCACCAGGACACCCCGCCTCGACCAGGGTGCTTGTCTTCGGAACGGCACCCGTACGTACCGGCACAGCCTGATCACCCGGGGCGCGGGTATGTCCACCGCGGCACCCCGCATGCGCAGTTCGGGGTGGGCCTGCTCGACGACGGCCTTGTCCTGCAGCACCAGGACCACGGCCCGGTTCAGGGTCACCGTCGACAGCGGCTCGAAGCTCGCGTTCAGCACCAGCGTGTCACGCATCCAGCCCACCTCCCGTCTGCACCGGCCCACCCCCTGGCGGGCTCGGATCAACTCTGGACGGGCACGCCGAGATGGACAACGCAATAAAAAAGTGCCCGCCCCTGATCAATTCCAAGACCAGGGGCGGGCAAACGTTCTATGAACGTTCCTCCTGCTCAGCCCTCCGCGGGAACCTCGTACTCCCCGATGAGCTGGGCACGCGCGATCGTGTGGAAGCGCAGGTTGAAGCCGACGGCGGCCGGGGAGGTGTCCGAGTCCGGACCGAGCTTCTCCTGGTCCACGGCGTACACCGTGAACACGTACCGGTGCGGCCCGTCCCCGGGCGGCGGAGCGGCTCCGCCGAAGTCCTTCGTCCCGTAGTCGTTCCGCGCCTGGACCGCGCCCTCGGGCAGTCCCTCGAAGGTGCCGCTGCCCGCACCGGCCGGCAGTTCCGTCACCGAGGCCGGGATGTCGAACACGACCCAGTGCCAGAACCCGCTGCCGGTCGGGGCGTCCGGGTCGTAGCACGTCACGGCGAAGCTCTTGGTCTCCGGCGGGAAGCCCTCCCACCGCAGCTGCGGCGAGGTGTTGCCCTCCGCGTGGACCTGGGCGCTCTTGAGCGGCGCGCCTTCCTCGACGTCCTCACTCGTCACCGTGAACGACGGCACGGGGGGATGGAAGTCGTGGGGGAGCGGCCGCCTCTTGAGCTCGGTCACCTCGGTACCTCCTGATCGGTTCCGTTCAGTGGTCCGAGCCTAGAACCAGTTGCGCTTGCTGCCGACCTCGGACAGCCACTGGTTGAGGTACGCCGCCCAGTCGGTCGCGTGGTAGTCGTGCAGACCCACCTGGAACGACCGGAAGGTGTCACTGCCCTCGCTGAACAGCCCCGGCTTCTTGTCCATCTCCAGCACGACGTCCATCGCGTGCGCGTCGGCCACGAAGCTCAACTCGACCTGGTTCAGCCCCCGGTACTGCGACGGCGGGAAGAACTCGATCTCCTGGTAGAAGGGCAGCTGCTGCCGCGTGCCCCGGATGTGGCCGCGCTCCATGTCCGCGCTCTTGAAGCGGAAGCCGAGCTGGATGAACGCGTCGAGGATCGCCTGCTGCGCCGGCAGCGGGTGCACGTTGATCGGGTCCAGGTCACCGGAGTCGACGGCACGCGCGATCGCCAGCTCGGTGCTCACACCGATGTTCATCCCGCGCAGCGACTGCCCGTCGATCATCGTGATCGGGGTCTCCCACGGGATCTCCAGCCCGAACGGCACCGAGTGCACCGCCTTCGCCTGGAGCTCGAAGGCACCGCCGATCTGCAGCTTGGCGAACTCGATGTTCTGGTGGTACTCCTCTTCGCCGCTCTCCACCTCGACGCGCGCCCGCAGGGCCACCGACAGGCCCTCGATGTTCTGGTTCACGGACCCGCCCTGGATCCGCACCTCGCCCTGGACGACGCCACCCGGAACGACGTTCACCTCGGTCAGTTCGGTCTCGACCGAAGCTCCGCCGGCCCCCAGACTCGCGAGCAGCTTCTTGAACGCCATGACTCTCCTCTTACGTTTGGACCCTTGATCCCTACAAACGCGATCCGGGTCCGGCCGGTTCCGCCTCACACCCTGGCAAGACGGCCGAATCTTCGCCACCCCTCGGCGTCCACCCGTCTGGACTACGCTCGTACCCCATGATCGCGCCCCCGGACCGTACGCCACTGCCCAGGGAGTTCTTCGACCGCCCGGTACTCGAGGTCGCGCCGGACCTGCTGGGCCGCGTCCTGGTGCGCACGACCCCGGACGGCCCGATCGCGCTGCGCCTCACGGAGGTCGAGGCCTACGACGGCCAGAGCGACCCCGGCTCCCACGCCTATCGCGGCCGCACGCCCCGCAACGACGTGATGTTCGGTCCGCCCGGACACGTGTACGTGTACTTCACCTACGGCATGTGGTTCTGCATGAACCTGGTGTGCGGACCGGAAGGCAGGGCGAGCGCGGTCCTGCTCCGGGCCGGCGAGGTCGTCGAGGGCGTCGAGCTCGCGCGCAAACGCCGGACCTCGGCCAGGACCGAGCACGAACTGGCCAAGGGCCCCGCCCGCCTGGCCACGGCCCTGGACGTGGACCGGGAACTCAACGGCACGGACGCGTGCGCGCCCGGTGACACCCCCCTGCGGATGGTGACGGGTACCCCTGTCTCCCCCGCTCAGGTCCTCAACGGCCCGCGCACCGGAGTCGCAGGTGACGGCGGTGTCCACCCCTGGCGCTTCTGGGTCGGCGACGATCCGACCGTGAGCCGGTACCGGGCCCATGTACCGCGCCGCCGTCGAAGTTGACTCGCTCCGCGAAGGTGCGTAACGTAGCCCGAGCCGCTTGAACCGGGTACGGCATTCGCCTGCAGCCGGAAGCGGCCAACCCACTACCTGACGATCACCCCTCAGCGGGGTCGAATTCGGCGTGTTCGCGCGCGAATTCGAGCCGGCGGAACTCGATTATGAGTTGGCGAGGGAATCGGCTAACGTAGTGAATGTCGAAAGGCCCCGCCGACAGGGAATCAGACGCCGAAAGCATCTGATAGAGTCGGAAACGCAAAACCGAAGGGAAGCCCGGAGGAAAGCCCGAGAGGGTGAGTACAAAGGAAGCGACCGTTCCTTGAGAACTCAACAGCGT